>PAKW01000042.1 GCA_002707215.1 Halomonas sp. | reverse complement strand
GCTAAAACCTTTGCCTTCGTTCCTCGGGGCTGGCTGAGGCGGGCAGGGGCTTTCGGGACACGCCGTGGATACGTCCATGTAAGCTTGAGCAAAACATCCCTGTTTTGCACAGTCCCGCAACCCCCTACCCGCCTCAACCGATCAAGCTTTTTGCAGGCACCAAAATAAAAAAATAAGAGACGGATCCATGAATGATCATCCCACTTCTTCCAATTCTCTTGATTTCTCAAACATCGACCGCCGAAGCTTTCTGAAAACCGGACTGGGCGGCGCCCTTCTTCTGGGCACCGTCAGCGTCACCGCCGGGCTGAGCGGTTGCGCCTCCCAGCCAGCGGGTCGGCTCAGTGCCGTTGGCACCCGGATGGATGCCAGTTACCAGTTCCGGTTTTTAACCGAGGATGACATTGCGCTGTTCGAGGCCCTGCTGCCGGCCATGGTTGGTCCGGGTTTGCCGGAACGGCCCCAGGCCAGGAACAGCGCGATTGCCGGGACCATCGAGCGGATTGATGCCGGCATCCACAAGTTCGGGCCAGCCAATCAGGCGGAGCTGCGGCGGCTGTTTGATCTTCTGAACTTCGGTCTCACCCGGGTGACGGTTGCCCGGGTCTGGTCCAGTTGGCCGAATGTGACTACGGCGGAGGCGGACGCCTTTCTGGAGCGCTGGCGCACCAGCCGGATCGGGCTGTTCAACAATGGCTACATTGCCCTCACCAAGATCAGCAACGTGGCGTTCTATGGCTATCGGGATTTCTGGCATCTGTCCGGTTACCCCGGACCGCCCCAGCATGCGGTCGATGCCCTGCCACAGTTTCAAAACGCCTGATTGCCAACTGATCTGACGGAGCCAACCATGTCATTAACTGATCGTATTGCCCAGGGCCTGGAATCGGGCTGGAACGTCACCGATGGCGCTAACCTGGAGGCAAACCTGACCACGGAAGCCGACGTTGTGGTGATCGGGACCGGCGCCGGCGGCGGCACCACCGCCGAAATTCTGGCCCGCAGTGGGTTGTCCGTAATCCTCGTGGAGGAGGGCCGGCTTTACTACCAGAAAGACTTCAAGATGGACGAGCAAACCGCCTATGCCAATCTCTACCAGGAAGGCATGAGCCGGGTAACCCGGAACGGCGCTATCGCCATTTTGCAGGGCCGCTGCGTGGGTGGCTCCACCACCGTGAACTGGACCAGCAGCTTCCGAACACCGGCGGCCACCCTCAATTACTGGGCCAACCAGTTTGGCCTGGAAGCACTCCGGCCAGACGCCATGGCGCCCTGGTTCGACGGCCGGGAGGAGCGACACTCCATGGCACCCTGGCAGGTGGATCCCAACGTCAATAACGACATCCTGCGCCAGGGCTGCGAGAAACTGGGCTACAGCTGGCAGATCATCCCCCGCAACGTCAAAGGCTGCTGGAACCTGGGCTACTGCGGCGTTGGCTGCCCAACCAATGCCAAGCAGGGCGCGCTGATGACCACCATCCCGGGGGCACTCGATAACAACGCCCGGTTATTCCATAGCCTGCGCGCAGACCGTCTGGTCATGAAACAGGACCAGATCGACCATCTGGAAGCCTCCGCGTTCGCCACCGATGGCATCACCCCGACCGGGGTCAGGGTCACCCTCAAGGCCAGACATTTCGTGGTCGCCGCCAGCGCCATCGGCAGCCCCGGTCTGCTGCTTCGCTCCGATATTCCGGACCCGAACCAGCGCATCGGCAAGCGGTCGTTCATCCATCCGGTCAACGCCACCGTTGCCCGGATGCCCCAGCAGGTGAACCCCTTTTACGGCGCGCCGCAGTCCATCTACTCGGACGAATTCAACTTCCGAAACGGCGTCGACGGCCCCGTTGGCTACAAACTGGAAGTGCCGCCCCTGCACCCCGGCATGTCCAGCGGCGTCATCCCCGGCCACGGCGAAAACCAGATCAACACCATGGCCGGTCTGCCCCACATGCAGTCCGTCATCGCCCTGCTCCGGGATGGCTTCCACCCCGAAAGCCCCGGCGGCACCGTCTCCCTGCGTGACGACGGCAGCCCGGTACTGGACTATCCGGTTACCGACTACCTCTGGACCGGACTGCGGCAAGCCTTCCACACCATGGCTGAAATCCAGTTCGCCGCCGGCGCCGAAAAAGTCCGCCTGATGCACCTGGATTCCGACTGGTATACCAACTGGGCCGACGCCAAAGCCGCCATCAACCAGCTCCCCATGGCACCCCATCGGGTCCGCCTGTTCACCGCTCACCAGATGGGCGGTTGCGCCATGGGCACTAACCCGGAAACTTCCGTCGTCAACGGCTTTGGCGAACACCACCACGTCTCCAACCTCAGCATCCACGATGCCTCCATCTTCCCAACCAGCATCGGGGCAAACCCGCAGCTATCGGTTTATGCCCTGGCGGCAAGGAACAGCACGAGGCTTGTGCAGAGACTTGTCACGCCCTAGCACAATTTTCGGGGAGGCCGAACTCGTGCGAGCGTGCATGTGTGCCTCCCCTCCTCCCGGGAATGTCGAAGGCCATGGATGGCCTGAGCCAAGCACACAGGGATGTGCTTGTAGCGTTTCCCGGGAGGAGGGGAGGCACACATGCAATTCACGGAGCCGCGACCGCCTTCTCCAGTGTCCCGGACTACAGCACACAAGGTGATCCTGATATCCTGTGGGTCTTAAATAAAAGGAGCTGTGCATGCCTAAAGTCATCTATCCGGGCACCTTCGACCCAATCACCAACGGCCACACCGACCTGATCGAACGGGCCGGCCGCATGTTCGATGAAATTGTCGTCGCCATCGCCTACAACCCCAAGAAACAGCCGCTTCTGAACCTGGAAGAACGCTGCGAACTGGTCCGCCGGGCAACTGCGCACCTCCCCAATGTCAGCGTCACCGGCTTCAGCAACCTGCTGGCGGACTTTGTCCGTGAGCAGGGCGCCACCGTGATCCTGCGTGGCCTGCGCGCCGTCTCCGATTTCGAGTATGAATTCCAGCTGGCAGACATGAACCGCCGGCTTGCCCCGGAGGTGGAAAGCGTGTTCCTGACACCCGCGAACCACCTGTCCTACATCTCCTCCACCCTGATCCGGGAAATCGCATCCCTGGGCGGCGATGTGTCTGAATTTGTTGATCCGGTGGTAGAGGCTGCCCTGAAACGGAAGTTTGAACGGGCCTGAGGTGCCTCACCTGCGCATCCGGCACCAGCCTGTCGCCCTCCTGAACCAGCAAGCCCAACTTGATCAGGGGCGACAGTTGCGGGCGCAGCTCCGGATACGCCTCTGCCAGGGCCAGGAGCAGACCCAGATTCGTTTCGCCGTCCAGGCGTTGGGGGCCGTAAGTTTCCCCGGAAATCAGTTTTTCCCGGTCAATCGTTCCAGCAACACCAACTGGGACGCCAGGCGCTCCTCACCTTCAGCGGGCTGGTTCTGGATATAACTGCCGTCCGATTGCAGTACCCAGGACTGGCAGTTATCCGCCAGATAGGTATCCAGGTCTTCGCGAACACGGGCCGCCAGGGCCGGGTCATCCAGGGGAAACGCGGTTTCCACCCGGCTCAGCAGGTTACGCTCCATACCATCCGCGCTTGAGCAGTAAACATCGGGCCGGCCGTTGTTGCCGAAGTAATAGACCCTGGTATGCTCGAGAAAGCGACCAATGATGGATCTTACCCGAATGTTATCGGAAAGGCCCGGCACTTCCGGACGCAGGCAGCAGATACCGCGAATAATCAGATCGATTTTCACGCCCGCCTGGGAAGCCCGGTACAGGGCCTTGATCATCTGGATCTCGGTCAGGGCATTGAACTTGATGATAATCCGGCCCTTCTCGCCATAGCCGGCTTCCCGATCAATCAGGCTAAGCAAACGCGAGTGCAGGGTAAACGGGGAATGAAACAGCTTCTTGATCTTCAGGGCCTTGCCCATGCCTGTCAGCTGCTGAAACAGCTTGTTGACGTCATCGCTGATGGATTCATCACAGGTCATGAAGCTGTAATCGGTGTACAGGCGGGCGTTGCCAGCGTGATAGTTACCCGTGCCCAGGTGCACATAGCGCCGCAGTCGTCCTTCCTCCCGGCGAACAATCAGGATCATCTTGGCGTGGGTCTTATAGCCGACAACGCCATAGACCACGATCACCCCGGCTTCCTGAAGCCGGCTCGCCAGTTCAAGGTTTTCTGCCTCACTGAACCGGGCCCGCAACTCAATAACGGCGGTCACTTCCTTGCCGCGCCGGGCCGCGTCCGCCAGCGCTTCGACAATTTCGGAATCCGCCCCGGTCCGGTAGAGAGTCTGGCGAATGGCCAGCACCTGGGGATCCTTGGCGGCCTGGCGCAGTAAATCCACCACCGGGCTGAAATTCTCATAGGGATGCAAAAGCAGTATCGGCTGCTTGCGAATGGAATCGAACATCGAGTCCTTGCTTCGGATCTGCCTGGGAATCGATGGCGAGAAGCCGGAATAGGTCAGGTCCGGCCGGTCCACCAGGCCACCCACGGCCATCAGCCGGGTCAGGTTCACAGGGCCATGGACCTGGTACAGATCCCGTTCGGTGAGGCCAAACTCGGCCAGCAGGAATTGCACCAGCTCCTGGGGGCAGTTGTCCGCCACTTCCAGGCGCACGCCGTCGCCGAAACGGCGGCTGAGCAGCTCACCGCGCAAGGCCGACGCCAGGTCTTCCAGGTCGTCCTCAAGCTCAAGGTCGGCGTTACGGGTGAGCCGGAACTGGTAGCAGCCTTTCACTTCCATGCCAGGGAACAGCTCGTCGGTATGGGCGTGGATCATGGAGGACAGAAACACCAGGTTTTCTCCGCCGTCGCACACCTCATCCGGCAGTCGCACCAGGCGCGGCAGCGACCGGGGGGCCGGGACAATCGCCATGCCGGTTTCACGGCCAAAAGCATCCTTGCCGTCCAGTTCCACGATAAAGTTCAGGCTCTTGTTGACCAGGCGCGGAAAGGGGTGCGAGGGGTCCAGCCCGATGGGGCTGACAACCGGCAGAATTTCCTCCTCAAAATAGTTTCGAACCCATTCGGCCTGCTGCGGGGTCCACTCCCGGCGACGCACGAAATGGATGTTCTGCTGCTCCATTTCAGGAATGAGTACGTTATTGAGGATGTCATACTGTTCGTGGATGTAGTCGTGGGCAACGCGGCTGATTTCCACCAGTGCCTGGTCCGGCATCATGCCATCAGCGCCAAGGGTCTCGCGGCCATATTTCATCTGCTGACGCAGGCCCGCGACACGGATCTCGAAAAACTCGTCCATGTTGCTGCTGAAAATGCAGCAGAAAATCAGACGATTAATCAGGGGGTGGGTGGTATCCAGAGCCTGTTTGAGCACCCGGTAGTTAAACTGGAGCTGGCTCAGTTCCCGGTTGAAGTAGTTTTCACTGGCGTCCAGATTGACCTCTTCGCCCACCGGGGGAACTTCCACCGGCGCAGGCACACTCAGCTCACCACCCTTTGTCTGGTCCTTGACCGTTTCCGTCGTCATGTTTCCTCGATTTCAGTGTTGTTCACCGCCGCTGGTTTGCACGCCGGCGATTGGTTTGTATCGGTTGTCAGCGAGGCCGGCCCCGCATCAGGCGGGCCGCACGCACGGCAAAATAGGTCAGGATGCCGTCGGCACCGGCCCGACGCATTGCCATCAGGCTTTCCATCATCACCGCATCTTCGTCCAGCCAGCCATTCTGTGCCGCCGCCATGTGCATGGCGTATTCACCGCTGACCTGGTAGACAAATGTGGGCACCTGCAGTTCCGTTTTCACCCGGTACACAATATCCAGGTACGGCATACCGGGCTTGATCATCACCATGTCGGCACCTTCGGACAGATCCATCGCCACCTCGTGCAATGCCTCGTCGCTGTTGGCCGGATCCATCTGGTACGTGGACTTGTTGCCTTTGCCGAGATTGGCCGCCGAACCCACCGCGTCACGGAAAGGCCCGTAATAGCTGGATGCATACTTTGCAGAATAGGCCAGGATTCGGGTGTTCACATAGCCGGCATTTTCCAACGCTTCCCGAATGGCGCCAACCCGGCCGTCCATCATGTCCGAGGGGGCGACCACATCGGCACCGGCATCGGCATGGGAAAGCGCCTGATTGACCAACGCTTCGACGGTCACATCGTTGAGCACATAACCCTCGTTATCAATGATGCCGTCCTGGCCGTGGGTGGTGAACGGGTCCAGCGCCACATCGGTGATCACGCCCAACTCCGGCTGCGCTTTTTTCAGGGCCCTGACAGCCCGCTGGGCCAGGCCGTCAGAATCCCAGGCGCCGGAACCGGACAGATTCTTTCTCTCCGCAGGCACCACTGGAAACAGGGCAACGGCCGGAATTCCCAGCTCTACCAGCTCCGCCGCCTGCTCAACCAGAAGATCGATGCTCAGGCGCTCAACCCCCGGCATGGACGGCACCTGCTCGCGCTGACTTTCGCCTTCCAGCACGAAAACCGGATAAATGAGATTGCCCGGGCTCAGTTGGTTTTCCCGAACCAGACGGCGGGAAAAATCGCTGGCCCGGTTGCGGCGCAGGCGGGCAGCTGGGAAAGCACGGGGAGTCGGAATCGGCACGGATGACCTCCTGAATAACTGTACAAAACGTCTGATGGATATTCCCGGCGCCGGTCTGGCGCCCTGTGCACCATCATACACGGCCAGCGCCGCCGGTTGCAGGCTCGCCCAGCAGGTTAATCCGATTTGATGACAGGGCGATTAGCGAATGGAATCCAGCGCCTCGGCACGGATCCGTTCGGTTTCATTGAAGTGGCGGGCCCTGAGGCGGTCCAGCGCCTCTTGCCGCTCCTGTGCCGCCAACCCGGACGACATCAGGCGGTTCCGTTCCACGGAGTACACCTGCCAACGCCGGTCCCACTCCCGCTGTTCCTTTTCAAGCTGTGCCAGCCGGTCCGCCGCTTCCGCGCCGAACACCTCCTGCCGCCAGGCCTGAAGTGCCCGGGGATCGCCTGCCAGCTGCTGGCGCACCTGTTCATACTCGGCGAACTGACGGGTTTCTTCCCGGGCCTCGCGGAGCGGTTCCGGCAACGATGATTCGGCCTTACGCAGGGCCGCGGCCTTCTCTTCAGCCGTCAGGTTCCCGTCCCGGGCAATTCGGCGTTTCTCCATCTGAAAACGGTCTACCGCTTCATCATCGGCAAAAAAGGCCTCGGCGGTAGCGGCATCCAGCCAGGTTCGGCGCAGGCCATGGATCTCGGCCATTCGTCGCTGCATCTCATCCGGGCCAAGGTCAGTCATATCGCCATAGGCCTGCTCGAGTTCCGAAACGGCCAGCTTGTAATCAAGATAAGAGCCAAGGGTTGCCAGGGCCTGGGATCTCGCTGGCTCCCCAAGCGCTGCCAGGGCGGACCCGATACGGGCCACCAGCTGTTGCAGTGACTCCTCTCCCAGTGCGGAAAGAAAATACTCGAACATCTGACGCAAATGCGCGGTGGGTATCAGGTTGCCTAACCGGTCCGTTCTGGCCCATCCGCCCGGAACAGACGTACCTGCCAGGGAAGCCGGCAAGGTTTTCGGGACGGTAACTGCCGACTCGCCAACCAGCTTCGAGGGGGCACTCCGCCCGCCGGCAGGCCCTTGTTCCGCCACCACGACCGTTTGCCCGCTCTGATAGAAAAAATTGGCGGATGGGGTCGTTTCCTGTGAATCGGTGGTGAACAGCCAGAATGCGACAATAACTGCTATTATCACCGGCAATGCAGCGCAGAATCGGATAAGGGATTTCATGGCCAGGGGCGAATCCGGAATCATCGGGTGACTGACGCCTTGCCCCGGTTAACAGGACAGGATGGTAGTGGGCGAGAATAAACCAGGCTGGCAGGTGGTACCGAGACAGCGATCAAAAACAGGGCCGGGGGGTACCCCGGCTCGCCTGACCGGTGTTCAGAGAGACCGGTTGTTGAACCCGACTTCCACCTTACGCGGGCAATCCGAACGAAAGGTTGTATCGACTTCCTGTATCTTGCCGCCCTGGCCCAGGAAAGCATCAATGTCTGCCTGCAACTGTGCGCGAATCCGTGCACGGCCGGCAATGGAATGGTTGTCATCACTGTCGCTGGTCCAGCTTCCGGACTGCTCCAGGTTGCTTTCGTCGAATTCACTCATCGTCTTTTCTCCATCAACGAAAACAGATGGCCGAGTGCTGCGACCCCGCAGGGAACCTCACTCCGTATCGACGAACAACCGCCTGCGGCCTCGTCTTGGCGTCTTTATAATCTGCTTTTTATGACTACGCCATTCACCGGCAACTACTTTTTTGTAATTTTTTGTAAATATCGATAAGGCAATGAATTAAAAGGTTTAATTTATTATCTATCCAGAGCCTGAAGAATTGACACAAAGAATGAATAATGATTCACTACTTATAGGGAGCCGGAATGGCCTATCGGGAAACGGAGAAAATGCGCCAGCGTAAGGCCGAGGCGCGAAAGCGGATTGTGAAGTGCACCTACCGGTGCGTTGCCGAGGGTGGTTTCCGAAGCGCGAGAGTTACCCGTATTGCTGACCTGGCAGGCGTTGCCACGGGAACCCTCTACCGGCACTTCGAGTCAAGGGAAGACCTGTTTGCGGAAATATTCCGGCTGGCAACCCAGCGGGAAGTGGACAAGGTTGCCGAAGCACTGGCCACCTCAGGAAACGCAGCCGAAAGGCTTGAGCGGGCCCTGAGACAGTTCGCCGAACGGGCCCTGAAAGGTCCGATGATGGCTTGGTCACTGATTGCCGAGCCGGTGGACCCGAAAGTTGAAGAGGAACGGCTGGCGTACCGTAAGGCCTACGCCAGCCTGTTTGAGAAAGCGATCCAGGAAGGCATCGACGAAAAGTGCATACCGGATCAGGACGCACGCCAGAGCAGTACCTGCCTGGTCGGCGCCATTGCAGAAAGCCTGGTTGGGCCGCTGTCGCCAACCCAGACTGCCTGCGCAACAATTGACAACAACGACCCGCTGGTCGATTCCATCATCCGCTTCTGCATGCAGGGGTTGACCGGCACCAGGAGGTAGCAATGAACGCGCGGCAACCCAGACCCCAGATGCCAATAACCGACCAGGAGGATCGCTACCTGGCCACCACCCACGAGGTCTTCAACCAGCCTCCGGCCCTGGAGAACTATAACCTGTTTGAGCAGGACACGGCTTTGCAGGAAGCCGCTCTCCGAGAAGGTGCCGGAAGCGCAACCGAAGACCTCACGGCATTCGGTGCCCTGGCCGGCGCCGCCGAAACCATCGAACTGGGCTTTCGCGCCAACGCCAACAAGCCGGTGTTCAACACCCACGACCGTTTTGGCCACCGCATAGACGAAGTGGATTTCCACCCGGCCTACCATGAACTGATGCGGATTGCCTTCGAAAACGGCCTGCACAGCAGCCCCTGGAGCCAGCCCGGTCAGGGCGCTCACGTGGCCCGCGCCGCCAAATACTACATGCACTCCCAGGTGGAAGCGGCCCATTGCTGCCCGGTCACCATGACCTTCGCCGCCATTCCGTCCATCCGGAAACAACCTGAACTGGCGGCGGACTGGGAAGCCCGGATCCTCGCCAACCGCTACGACCCACGCAACCTGCCGGACAGCCAGAAAACCTCCGTCACCATCGGCATGGCCATGACCGAAAAACAGGGCGGCAGCGATGTCCGGGCCAACAGCACCAGAGCCTACCCGGTGGGTGCCGAAGGCCCCGGCCAGGCTTATGAACTGGTGGGCCATAAATGGTTTGTCTCCGCCCCCATGTGCGACGCCTTCCTGGTACTGGCCCAGGCACCGGGCGGACTGTCCTGTTTCCTCATGCCCCGCTGGCGCCCGGACGGCACCAAGAACCCCTGGCAGGTCCAGCGCCTGAAAAACAAGATGGGCAATATCGCCAACGCCTCCAGCGAAACCGAGTTGCGCGGCGCCCTCGCCTGGATGGTGGGCGAAGAAGGCCGCGGCGTACCCACCATCATCGAAATGGTCGCCATGACCCGCTTCGACTGCATGATCGGCAGTTCCGCCGGTATGCGCCAGGCCGTGGCCCAGGCCACTCATCACTGCCGCCACCGCAGCGCCTTCGGCAACCGCCTGATCGAACAACCGCTGATGCAGAACGTGCTCGCCGACCTGGCCCTGGAGAGCGAAGCCGCATTGACCTACACCCTGCGCATCGCCCGCGCCCTGGACAACCAGGACAAGGAACACGAACGCCTGCTGGCACGCCTGGCCACCCCGGTCGGCAAGTACTGGATCTGCAAACGCACCCCGAACCACGCCTACGAAGCCATGGAATGCATCGGCGGCAGCGGCGTGATGGAAGACTGCATCATGCCCCGCCTGTTCCGGGAATCCCCGGTCAACGCCATCTGGGAAGGCAGCGGCAACGTCCAGTGCCTGGACACCCTCCGCGCCCTGCAAAAAGAACCCGAAACCCTCGACGCCTTCTTTAAAGAAGCTGCCGAAGCCAAAGGCGTAGACCGCCGCTTCGACCAGTTCCTGGCGCAACTGCAACACGACTTCGCCGACATCAGCGACTTCCAGTACCGTGCCCGCAACCTGGTCGACCGCATGGCCCTGGTCATGCAGGCGTCCCTGCTGCTGCGCCACTCCGACAAAGCCGTAGCCGACGCCTTCTGCGCCTCCCGCCTGCAATCCGGCGGCGGCATGAACTACGGCAACCTGCCCTCGGGCACGGATCCGGCAGCCATTATCAAACGGGCAACGCCTGTAGTAGGCTAATGTATTTGTTGTCGGCGCTATAACGAACGACGGCCAAGGCAACAGAAGCCTACTGAGAACTATGCGAACCGGTGGGGGTTGGCTTTCCAAAACTGTGCGGAGCCATGGATGGCGGAGCCCAAGCGTCACAGGGATGTGCCGTAAGGAGCGTGTTTTGGAAAGCCAACCCCCGCCGGTTAAGGCACCAAAGTCGGAACCAACCATGTCAGAAGCCCTGAGAAAACTCCTGAGGGAAGGCCAAAAGCCCCAACAGCCAGTAATCACGCCCCACGTGGGCGTCCTGACCCTGCACTTCCAGCTCTACGGCTGCGACGACCTCAAAGCCAAGCGCAAAGTCTTCACCGCCCTGAAAGCCATCTGGGGCAAAGAACCCGACCTGGCCGTGGCCGAAACCGCCGACCTGGACGCCCTCGATTGCGCCACCTGGACCATCGCCGCCCTGGGCACCTCCTCCCGGCAGATTACCCAACGCCTCGACCAGGTCGAAAAAGCCATCCAGGAACGGGTGGATGCTGCCATACTGGATAGTCATCGGGAACTACTCTGACTGGGGCACAACACCCCGGGCAGGGGCGATGTGGCGTAACCTGTCGCCAGGCCGTATACTACGGCCCCTCAGGGATGCCAATGCGCCTGCCAGGGGCAGGTGACCAGAAACCAGTGCCGGACATCAATACCGGCCGTGTCCGCAGGGCATCCGGAACCGGCCCTCCGGATGCCCACTGAGCATGGGTGGCGCCTATGACCGGAAAGAAAAAATCCGCCCAGGCCTCGGTTGAGGCCATGTATCGCGTATTCACGGTGCCCGAGGCGCCGGAATCCACGCTGAGCCGGATTGACCAGAACATCTCCCGCAACCTTGCAGGCTTCCTGCAGGAGCACATTGTTGCGGTTGAACGGGACCTTTCGGACGTGGAGAAAGACTTCTCCGATTACAGCATCCCCGAAAAGCCCGTCTTCGTGTCTGAACAGGCCCAGTTCCTCCTGGACAAACTGGTCGCCAACTCCGTTCACACCGCCTCCCCGGCCTTTATCGGGCACATGACCTCAGCGCTGCCCTATTTTATGCTGCCATTGTCCAAGATCATGATTGCGCTGAACCAGAACCTGGTCAAAACCGAAACCTCCAAGGCGTTCACCCCCATGGAGCGCCAGGTCTTGGGCATGATTCACCGACTGGTCTACCAGGAGGACGGCGCCTTCTATCGTAAGTGGATGCACGACCCCCGCCATGCCCTGGGCGCCATGTGCTCCGGCGGCACCATCGCCAACCTGACTGCCCTCTGGGTCGCCCGCAACCGGGCCTTCCCCGCCGAAGGCAGCTTTCGGGGCCTGCATCAGGAAGGCCTGTTCCGGGCCCTGAAATACTATGGTTACGAAGGCGCCGCCATCGTGGCCTCCCGTCGCGGCCACTACTCCCTGCGCAAGGCTGCCGACGTACTCGGCCTGGGCCGGGAATCCCTGATTTCGGTGGACACCGACGACGAAAACCGAATCCAGACCGACGCCCTGCGGGACAAATGCCTGGAACTGCAGCGCCAGAAGATCAAGGTCATGGCCATCTGCGGTGTCGCCGGCACCACCGAAACCGGCAACGTCGACCCACTGGACGCCATGGCCGACATCGCCCGGGAATTCGGCGCCCACTTCCACGTCGACGCCGCCTGGGGCGGGCCAACCCTGTTCTCCCGCACCTACAAACACCTGTTGCGAGGCATCGAAAAAGCGGACTCCGTCACCTTCGATGCTCACAAACAGTTATACGTACCCATGGGTGTGGGTCTCGTCGTGTTCCGCGACCCAAGCCTGGCCAGTGCCGTGGAGCACCACGCCCAGTACATCATCCGGAAAGGCTCGCGGGATCTGGGCAGCACCACCCTCGAAGGCTCGCGGCCCGGCATGTCCATGCTCATCCTCTCCGGCCTGAAAATCCTCGCCAGAGAGGGCTACGAGATCCTGATCGACCAGGGCATCGACAAAGCCAAAACCTTTGCCGAAATGATCGAAGCAGTGCCGGATTTCGAACTGGTTACCCGACCAGAACTGAACATCCTGACTTATCGCTATTGCCCGGGGAACGTTCAGGAAGCACTGGCATGTGCCGATCCGTTGCAGGCGGAAAAGCTTAACACCTGCCTGAACCGGATCACCAAGTTCATCCAGAAAACCCAGCGGGAACGGGGCAAGGCGTTCGTCTCACGCACCCGACTGGAGCCGGCCCGTTACTACAACTTCCCTTGCATCGTGTTCCGGGTGGTACTGGCCAATCCTCTGACCACCAAAGAAATTCTGGCCGACATTTTGGCCGAACAGCGTGAACTGTCACGGGATGAGGGTATTGAAGACGAGATCAGCATCCTGCACCAGATGGCAGATGCCGTATTAAAGCAGGCGCAGCCAAACGCTAGACAGGCTTGAGTACGACGGCAAACACTGGAGCCTGAAGAGTCGGCTGGGGGGACATTTCAAAAACTGTGCTGAGCCAGGGATGGCGGAGCCAAGCG
>PAKW01000041.1 GCA_002707215.1 Halomonas sp. | reverse complement strand
GTACGGCAGGGCGCTGGTAACCAGAATATCGCGCTGTTGTTTGCTCGCTTGCGTCATGGTGATGTCCGAACCTTATGTTGATACGGGTTGGAAAGACAAAACGGGGTCCTGGCGGCCGTCGGAATTGATTGCGCCAGGTAAAGACCCCATATGGTCAGAAACGGGCACAGATGATACCTTCCGAGCAGATATTTTTCATCCGAATCACCTGTTTCCGTGCTTAAAATCGCGCATTAGCTTATTCCGGAGAACCCGATGACACAGATATCAGAGCAGGCCCTGCAAACCGTGGTCCGCGAGTACCGCGACCCGTACCTCAACAAGGATCTCTACGAATTGGGTGCCGTAAAATCCCTGGGCGCAGACGACAGAGGCAAAGTGACCCTCATGGTTGAGCTGCCGTACCCCTCGAAAGGCATCGCCGGGGCGCTGAAGGAGATCGTGACCAGCGCGCTGGAATTCGTCGATGGCGTAGAGAGTGCCGACGTTCACGTCGGCCAGAAAATCCACGCCTATAAGGTTCAAAAAGACCTGCCCTCGGTTCCCGGCGTGAAAAACATCATCGCAGTCGCTTCCGGCAAGGGTGGTGTCGGTAAATCCACCACCGCCGTCAACCTCGCTCTGGCACTCCAGGCTGAGGGCGCCAGAGTTGGCATCCTCGACGCTGACATCCACGGCCCCAGCATCGGCATGATGCTTGGCGTCCCCGAAGGCAAACGCCCCGACACCCGCGAAAACAAATACTTCGTCCCCATGGAAGCCCACGGCCTCCAGGCTAACTCCATGGCCTTCGTCGTTACCGACAAAACTCCCATGATCTGGCGCGGCCCCATGGTCAGCGGCGCGGTGATGCAACTGCTGCAACAGACCCTCTGGAACGAACTCGACTACCTCATCGTCGACATGCCCCCCGGCACCGGCGACATCCAGCTCACCCTGGCCCAGAAAGTCCCCGTCACCGGCGCCGTGATCGTCACCACTCCCCAGGACATCGCCCTGCTGGACGGTAAAAAAGGCATCGAAATGTTCCGCAAAGTCGACATCCCCGTGCTCGGCGTTGTCGAAAACATGAGCGTCCACATCTGCAGCAACTGCGGCCACGAAGAGCCCCTCTTCGGCCACGGCGGCGGCGAGCGCATCGCCGAAGAATACAACACCACGCTCCTGGGTCAGCTGCCCCTGCACATGACCATCCGCGAACAGACCGACGGCGGCACCCCGTCGGTGATCGTAGAACCGGACTCCGAAGTAGCGCGGCGGTATCGCGATATCGCCAGAAGAGTCGGAGCTGAGCTCTCGACCCGCGAACGGAACCTTTCCGGCTCGATATCAAGTGTTTCGGTGACCGAGCACTAAAACTGCAGCAAGAAGAGAGCGTTCGGGGCGGCGAAAACGAGGGGCCGTTCGCGGGCGCAGGAAAAGCGGTCCAAAAATGTCGGAGGCCAGGGAAGGCCGGAGACAAGCCACAGGGATGTGCTCGAAGCGGTTTTTGGACCGCTTTTCCTGCGCCCGCTGACTCCACAGTCTATGTAGAAAAGTAAGCCCTGGAAGCTTCGACAGACCCCAAGGGAACAGGTAAACTACGCCTCAATTTTTCCCAGTGAATACGAGACTTTGCCAATGAGCATCAAATCCGACAAGTGGATTCGCCGGATGTCCGAACAAAACGGCATGATCGAACCGTACGAAAGCGGACAGGTTCGTGAAACCGAAAAAGGCCGCGTGATCTCCTACGGCACCTCCAGCTATGGCTATGACGTACGCTGCAGCAACGAATTCAAAATCTTCACCAACGTCCACTCCGCCACCGTGGACCCGAAGAACTTCGATGAAAACAGCTTCGTCAACTACACCGGCGATGTCTGCATTATCCCGCCAAACTCCTTCGCCCTGGCCCGCACCGTGGAATACTTTCGCATCCCACGCAGCGTACTCACCATCTGCCTCGGCAAATCCACCTACGCCCGTTGTGGCATCATCGTCAACGTCACTCCGCTTGAGCCCGAGTGGGAAGGTCAGGTTACCCTGGAGTTTTCCAACACCACCAACCTGCCGGCCAAAATTTACGCCAACGAAGGCGTGGCCCAGATGCTCTTCTTCGAATCCGACGAGATCTGCGAGACCAGCTACAAAGACCGGGGCGGCAAATACTTCGGCCAGACCGGCGTAACCCTGCCCAAGACATGAACGCCAACCAGTTCCTCAAAGCAGTCTCACAGTTGCAGGGCTGGCGTGAATGCGCCTTCCTGCTCGCTTTGGCTGAGCGCTCATTTCCCAACTATGCCTTGTTCGCAGACGCCGTCGGCCTGAAAACCGGTGCCAAAATGCGCCAGTTGCTGGACCTTGGCTGGGACCTGCTCCAGAAGGATGTCTCGGAATCCGCCATCCCTCAACTGCTGGCAAAGCTGGAGACCCTGTCTCCGGATGTGAACGCTTTCGATGCCTACGGCGTCTACCCGGCCTTCGATTTCTGCCAGTTGCTGGAACAGGCTCTGCTTAGTCGTCTGAACCCGGGTAAACACCGGGCAACCGACGCCTCGAAGATGGCCACGGCAACGGTGATGAATTTCATTGAGCTTTCGGAGGGGGGAGATCTCGACCAAGACGAGTTGGTTCGCCTGCTGGATCAACACCCCCTGATGAAAGACGACAAGACCTTCCAGCGGGAACTGGTGCTTGCCCTCAAGCGCCAGCGCACGCCCACCGATCAGTTCGTGACCCGGCTTCGGGAGGACGCAGCCAACGAAGGCGTCAGTAACCTGGGGATCTCGCTCAGCGAATAACGCCAGGTGCAGGAGCAAGCTACACTTCCGGTATCACCGGATATTTTCAGTTCAGGTCAGATGGATTTTACCCCATGAAACTCTCTGCTTTTGGTCGCAAGTTCACCGCCGATGCCGGTATCACGTCTCTGATGGATGATCTGGGTAACGCCATGGCATCCGGCGATGACGTGATCATGATGGGTGGCGGTAATCCCGGGCATATTCCCGAGATCCAGCAGCGAGTGCAGGAAATTCTGGCGGATATGAGCCGCAGCGAAAGCGATGTCCGGCGCCTGGTGGGCATTTACGATCCGCCCCAGGGCGAAAAGCAGTTTATCGCCTCGCTCACCGAGATGCTGAACCGCGAGTACGCCTGGGGCCTGAAGCCCGGGAACATCGCGCTTACCAATGGCAGCCAGGCCGCCTTCTTTATGTTGTTCAACATGTTTGGCGGCGACTACGGTGAAGGTCAGCGCAAGCATATTCTGTTGCCTCTGGCTCCGGAATACATCGGCTATGCCGACGCTGGCATCGAGCCTGGTCTGTTCCATGCGATCCGACCGGATATTTCCTTTACCGATGCCCACGAATTCAAGTACCGGGTGGACTTTGATGCCGTGGAAGTCACTGGTGAGACGGGCGCTATCTGCGTGTCGCGGCCCACGAATCCGACCGGCAATGTGGTGACCGACGACGAGCTTGCGCGTCTTGAGCAGCTGGCACGTGACCACGACGTGCCCCTGATCGTTGACGGAGCCTATGGCACGCCGTTTCCCAGCTTGCTTTTTGTCGACGCAACGCCCACCTGGAACGAGCAGATTATCCTCTGCCTGAGTCTGTCGAAATTGGGACTGCCAGCGGCGCGTACAGGTATTGTGATTGCCGCTGAGCCGATCATCAGGGCGCTCTCGGGCATTAACGCCATCATTAATCTGGCCACGGGCAGTTTCGGAGCCATGCTGGCGGAACCGCTGGTCAGGTCCGGCGAGATCCTCTCGCTGAGCCGCGAGGTGGTATGCCCGTTCTACAAGACGAAAATGCAGAAGGCCGTCGCCGTTTTTCGGGAAGCCATGGGAGAAGATCGTTGCCGCTGGTATCTCCACAAGCCGGAGGGCGCGATGTTTCTCTGGCTGTGGTTCCCGGATCTGCCGATTACCAGCCTTGAGTTATACCGGCGGCTGAAAGCCCGTGGTGTGCTGGTCGTTTCCGGCCATTATTTCTTTCCGGGGCTGCCGGAGGACGGCTGGAAACACCGGCACGAGTGCCTGCGCGTCACCTATTCCCAGGACGATGAGCGGGTTGCCGAAGGTCTGCGGATCATCGCGGATGAGGTCAAAGCCGTTTGGCGTGAGGCCGGGCGCGAGGTTTAGGGCCCGAAATCCGCTGCTTTCAGTTTCAGCTCGTAGGTGCTGCCGTCCGGCTCCACCTGAAGCAGTCGCACGAGAAGGAAATCCTGTTCGGGTGAGAACCACATCAGGGTCTGGCGCTTCGAGTCCTCCCGAACCTTTTCCGCTTTCAGAAAGGCTGTTCGGTCGCCACCGGTGCTTGTAGCCTCGCCGTTTATGACTGCGAAACGCTCCTCATCAACTGACCGGCCATCAATGACCTTGTAGGTCATGTCACGTTCGCCGTTACGGATATCCTGATGCAGCTGGAGCTGGTAGCCGAGCGGGTCCAGGACCCCTTCCTCCAGTTCGATTTCAAAGCGCTTGCCCTTGTACTCTCCGGTGGCCACACCTGTCGACCAGTCGAAATCGATGGAATGCTTCCGATCCTTTATCAGAAACCCGGAAAGGTGGTAGCGGTACCTCATCGGCACGACCCGGCCGTTTTCCCACCTGAGGATCAGGGATTCGTCAATGCTGGCAATAAAGGAATCCACATCGGTTCGGTAGAGCCAGATATCGTTGCCCTGAGAGGTCAGAGTCCGTTTTGCGGTGCCATTAAGGGAGACGCCTTTTTCCATGGCCGCTGTGTAGCTGGCTTCAAAGGGGGTGAGCCCGGTGCCCGATTCCGCCTGGACAGGGCTTGCCAGAATGCCGAAGCAGAGCAGTAATGCTGCGCCCCGGAGTTTGGAGATCGTTAGTGAGTGCATATTGCCGAACCCGAACAAATACCGTCATCAATGACGATAGTGTAGCTGCCCGGGTAAGATACGGAGATGACAATTCGTTCAGGCGGGTGATCAGCTGTCGGGCAGGCGCATGGGCGCGTTCAGGGGCTCGCCGTCAAACATGACGTAATTGCTGCCCAGCTGAACCCGGCCCTCGCAGAACCAGCGGACCACGATGGGATAAAGGATGTGTTCCTTCACCTGAACCTTTTCTGCGAGGCTTTCGGCCGTGTCTTCGGGTGCAACAGACACTTCGGCCTGGGCAATAACCGGCCCGCCATCCAACTCCTCGGTCACGAAGTGGATGGACGCGCCGTGAACCGTATCGCCCGCTGCCAGTGCCCGGCGGTGAGTGTTCAGCCCGGTGTACTTGGGCAGCAGGGAGGGGTGAATGTTCAGCATCTTACCACGGAAAGCCCGGACAAAATCGGTGGTCAGAATCCGCATGAAGCCGGCGAGTACGATCAGGTCCGGGTTGTAGCGAAGGATTTCTGCCATAAGCGAGGCGTCAAACTCGTCCCGGGATTCGAAGTTCCTGTGGTTGACCACAAACGTTTCGATGTTGGCCTGGGCCGCACGTTCCAGGGCAAAGGCACCGGGCTGATTGCAGCCGACGGCAATGATTTGTCCGGGGAAATCCCGCTCACGACTGGCATCAATCAATGCCTGGAGGTTGGTGCCGCTGCCAGACGCAAGCACCAGGATTTTCGGCAACGGAGTCTGATCTGCCTTCATGCGGACAGCAGCCCCGGCGCGTAGCGAACGCAGGCATCTGCCTCTTCGTTGTCTGCGCGTTCGATCAAGCCCACCTGCCAGGCATGCTCGCCTGATGCTTTCAGGGTATCCAGGGCCAGCTCCTTCTGATTGGCCGGTACACAGACAATCATTCCGATACCGCAGTTGAAGGTTCGATACATCTCTTCACTGGCCACGCCGCCATTGTCCTTGAGCCACTGGAACACTGGAGGCAGTGCCCAACTGGCGGTATCGATTGCGGCCACGCTGCCCTTTGGCAGTACCCGGGGAATATTCTCTGGCAGTCCGCCGCCGGTGATATGGGACAGTGCACGCACGTCCACTTCACGAATGAGTTGAAGAAGGTTTTTCACGTAAATCCGTGTGGGTGCCATCAGGGCATTGGCCAGGGTGGTCTCGCCCATGGGCTGGTCAAGATCGGCGTTACTTACTTCCAGAATTTTCCGGATCAGGGAGTAGCCGTTGGAATGGGGGCCCGAGGAGCCCAGGGCAATCAGCACATCGCCGGACTGGACCTTACTGCCATCGATGATCTCGCTGCGCTCGGCAACGCCCACACAGAAGCCCGCCAGGTCGTAGTCGTCGCCCTCGTACATGCCCGGCATCTCGGCGGTCTCGCCGCCCACCAGCGCACAGCCGGCCTGTTCGCAACCCTCACCGATTCCGGCAACCACCTGGGCGGCAACATCGACGTTGAGTTTGCCGGTGGCGTAATAATCCAGGAAAAAGAGCGGTTCAGCCCCGCCGACGACCAGGTCGTTCACGCACATGGCAACCAGATCAATCCCGATGCTGTCGTGTTTGTCGAGCCGCATGGCCAGTCTCAGCTTGGTGCCCACCCCGTCGGTGCCGGAAACCAGAACCGGTTCGTTGTATCCGGCGGGAATCGAGACCATGGCGCCGAAGCCACCGAGACCGCCAAGAACCTCCGGGCGGCGGGTGCGGGCTGCGGTGTCCTTGATGCGGCTGACGAGTTCATTGCCGGCGTCAATATCAACGCCGGCATCGCGGTAGGTGAGGGAGGGCTTGTATTCGCTCATGGTGTACTTAACCGTTGGCCAGTGGGTCAGGCGCCGGATTTTAACAGCTGCGCTTTGGGGCTCCAAATGTAGTTTGCTTTTCTGAAATCCGGCGTCGCTACTCACGCCTCGGGGCATGGTGTATCCTATGCGCCATTCATGGGAACTGCAGGGTGTTTCATGTCAGTATCAGGACAAAAGCCGACACACAGGTCTGTGCGAGCGATGACTTGGGTATTTGCGCTATTCACGTTTCTGCTGGCCGGATTTTCTGCCCCGGCCACCGCGGTGACAGTCCCCGGGCTGTATTCGGCAAAGGTGCCGGTCGCGGGTTCCGCGCCGGATCAACTGGCCGAGGGGTATGCCGACGGGCTGAGCCAGGTACTTGTCCGGGTTTCTGGCACCCGGGATGTGCTGGCGATGGACGGTGCAGAAGCGCTTCTGTCCGACGCCGAGTCCTTGCTGCTTTCCTACCAGGTCGCCCGGGACGAATCCGGCCAGAGCATCCTGAGCATGTCTTTCGGGGCTGTAGGCGTGAACCGCGCACTGGCATCCATCAATGCTCCGGTATGGGGTGCTAACCGGCCGCTCACCCTGGCCTGGATTGCGGCTGAGGATCGGGGCTCCCGAACACTGGTAACCCGGCCCGCGGTGGACGTCGCTGGAGACGCCCGGGAAGAAAACGCTGGAACCTGGCAGGCCGCGTTCGATGAGGCCGCCAGGAAACGAGGTTTGCCGGTGGCGCTGCCGCCTTCGGATTTCACAAAGGATCGTGAATTGCTCTCGGATATCTGGGGCCAGTTCATTGATCGGGTGAAGTCGGTCTCCCGGGATCTGGACCAGGATGTCCTTGCATTGGTGCGGGTCAGCCGCACTGGCGGCCAGTGGCGCGCCGGCTGGGTCTTCGATGGTATGGCCATGAATGCCGGTGAGGAGTCGGTAGTCGCCCAGACCCCCGAGGCACTGGCAGAGGCCATGATCGACCGCTGGGCAGAGTTATACGCCAGCCGATACGCTGTCGCTGCTTCGGAAGTGGGGGACTCCCCACAAGTGGATATTGTGCTGCGCGGCGTTACCTCGCTTGAAGGCTATGCGCGAGCCAATCAGGTGCTGGAGAGCCTGACACCGGTTGTCAGTGTCGGGGCCCACCGGGTGCGGGATGAACAGCTTACCCTGCGAGTGGCTTTCTCCGGTGAGCTGGACCAGCTTCGGGAGTACATCGCCCTGGATCCGCGGTTTGTCCCCATGGAATCTGATCTTCCGGACGGGCCCGGGAATGCCGCTGAA
This sequence comes from Halomonas sp., assembly GCA_002707215.1. Taxonomy (GTDB): domain Bacteria; phylum Pseudomonadota; class Gammaproteobacteria; order Pseudomonadales; family Oleiphilaceae; genus Marinobacter. The sequence continues at coordinate 13,663 of PAKW01000041.1, read as the reverse complement.
ATGACAATACTGAATCAGACGCCGTCGCCCGCAACAAGTGCTGAAGGCGCAACCGCAAGTGCGGACCCGGAGCAGGCGGGTCCGGATCAGCAATCACCTGAGGAAGAGGCCGCGGATGCTTCCCTGTTTACCTATCAGCCGGTGCCCGTTGATGAAGAAGAGGCCAGGGAAGCGTTCCAGTCCCTGTACCAGATTCTGTATTATCGTTGGCAACCGTCTCCTGTCATCGGGACCGATGGCGGCGAGTAAGGTGTAACCGGAGGGGATCTTTTGAATTTGCACAGTTGGCGCTGGATTCCCAATGCCCTGACGTTTCTGCGGATTCTTCTGATCGTTCCCTTTGCCGGCGCGCTGCTGGCCGGAGATTACCGGTGGGCGCTGGTTATTTTTTTTCTCGCGGCCGGCACGGATGCAATTGACGGGTTCCTGGCGCGGCACTTTAACTGGCGTTCCAGGCTTGGGGCAATTGCCGATCCGCTTGCCGACAAGGCCTTACTGATCACAGCGTATCTCATGCTTACGCTGACCTCAGTTTTGCCGGTCTGGCTGTTCATGGTGGTTCTGGGGCGGGACCTGCTGATCGTGTCGGGTGCGCTGGCGTACCATTACGGCGTTGGCCGCTATGATATGGAGCCAAGTATCCCTGGTAAGGTGAATACCTTCGTTCAGATTCTGGTGGCACTGGCGATCATTATGCTGCTGGCGGATTTGCCCATGCCGCCCTGGGTGGTTGATGCCGGTATCTTGCTGGTAGCCGCCTCGGCGGTGTTCAGTGGTGTTCATTACCTTGGTGTCTGGGGTTTGCGGGCCTGGAGGGCCACGCGGTCATGAGTGCATCCCAACTGGCTCTTGGCGTCAGGCTGCGTGACGATGCGCGTTTTGATAATTTCCACGGTGATCGCAATACCGATGCGGCGAAGCGCCTGGAGGCGGCGTGCAATCAGCCCACCGGGGTTCCTGTGGTTGCTCTGTGCGGCGATGCCGATACCGGGAAAAGTCACCTCCTGCAGGCGGTTTGCCATCGCAGCGAAAACCGTGGCAAGGCTGCGGTCTGCATCAGTATTGCCGAGCTGCAGCCCTTTGGCCCCGAGGCACTTTCCGGCCTTGAGGCCCAGGAAATGATTTGTCTGGATGACCTGGATCGCATTGCGGGTGACCTGTTGTGGGAGGAAGCCATATTCCATTTGTATAACCGGATACAGGACCAGGACGGATTATTGTTGGTGAGTTTGTCGGATCTGCCCGCCAACCTGCCATTCAAGTTGCCAGATCTGGTATCGCGGCTCAGTCACGGCCTGACCATCCAGTTGGGAATCTACCGGGACGATGACCGACTGAAGATTCTGATGGCGCGGGCGAAAAAGCGTGGTCTGGTGATGTCGGATGACGTCGCCGGCTACATTATGCGCCGGGCTCCCAGGCGGCTTGGGGATTTGCTGGGCATTCTGGATATACTGGATGAAAATTCGCTTCAGGCGCAGCGAAGACTCACGATCCCGTTTGTGAAAACGGTCATGGGGTGGTGAAAGCCCGCGAGGCTATAGTGGCATCAAAAGAACGATACGTGCTTATCAAGGGAGAGACAAAATGAGACGGGTGGTATTCAACCAGAAAGGCGGTGTTGGCAAGTCCAGTATTGCCTGCAATCTTGCCGCTATCAGTGCAGCTCGGGGAAAACGAACCTTGGTTGTGGACCTGGACCCCCAGGGGAACTCCACCCATTATTTGCTGGGGAAGCCGGCCAGTGAGCTCAAGGACACCGCCGCCGATCTGCTTGAACAGACCGTCGCATTTACAGTATTCAATCGCCGCCCGGACGAATTCGTTCACGCGACACCGTTCAAAAACCTGTTTGTGATGCCATCCAGTCCGGAGCTGGACTTCCTTGAGCGCAAGCTGGAGGCCAAGCACAAGATCTACAAGCTGCGCGAAGCCCTTAAAAGGCTGGAGGAAACCTTTGACGCCATCTACATCGATACGGCGCCTGCGCTCAATTTTTATACCCGGTCCGCACTTATTGCGGCCCAGCGCTGCCTGATACCGTTCGATTGTGACGATTTTTCCCGCCAGGCTCTGTACAACATTCTCAATGAGATTCGTGATCTTCAGGAAGACCATAACGAAGACCTGGTTGTTGAGGGAATTATCGCCAATCAGTTCCAGCCCCGGGCCAGTTTGCCGAGGCAGCTGGTCAGGGAGCTCATCGAAGAGGGCTTGCCTGTGTTGCCGGTAAGGCTATCGAGTTCCGTGAAAATGAAAGAGTCCCATCAGAGCCGGCAGCCCCTGATTCATATGGCGCCCAAGCACCCTCTGACACGCCAGTACGAGGACCTGTTTCGGGTTCTGCATGGCGAAACAGTGGAGCTGGAGCCACTGATTGATTGAAGCGAGACTGATATGACCAGGCCCGATAATCCGATCAGGCAGGTTGCAGACAGCCTGTTGAGCATTGAGGTGGAATTACGTCAACTCGGGCTTTGGGCGTCGGAGTTGCCGCCTGAAGAGGCTTTTCAGAGCACCAAGCCATTTTGTATCGATACCCTGGAGTTTCACCAGTGGCTGCAGTTTGTGTTTGTGGCCAGAATGAAAGAGTTGATTGCGCACGACCACCCGCTGCCGGCGGTTTCCGGCATAGCGCCCATGGCTGAGGAGCATTTTCGTGGCCGGCCAGAGCCCGGGAGCGAGCTGGTCAGGGAGTTGGAGACAATCGACCGTTTGCTGTCCGGAGGCTGATCAGTCCAGCCTCATGGACAGATCCACGGCCCTGATGTCTTTGGTCAGCGCGCCAATCGAGATGAAGTCCACGCCGGTTTCCGCGATCGGAACCAGGGTGGTTGAGTTAATCCCGCCAGAGGCCTCAAGTTTTGCCCTGCCAGCGGTCCTGGCAACCGCTGTGCGCATGTCTTGCAGCGAGAACTCGTCCAGCATGATGATGTCTGCCCCTGCATTCAGGGCCTGGTCCAGTTCGTCAAGGTTTTCGGTTTCCACTTCAACGGGTTTGCCCGGTGCAATCCGGTGAGCCGCCAGAATGGCATCGGCTATGGAACCGCACGCGGCAATGTGGTTTTCCTTGATCAGAAACGCATCCCACAGGCCGATGCGATGGTTGTAACAGCCGCCACAGGTAACCGCGTATTTCTGGGCCAGGCGCAGCCCGGGCAGGGTTTTCCGGGTATCAAGCAGGCGAACACCAGTATGGGCCACCCTGGCTGCATATCCGGCACAGGCGGTGGCAACGCCGGAGAGGGTCTGTAACCAGTTGAGCGCTGATCGTTCCGAGGTAAGCAAGCTTCTCGCGGGGCCTTCCATGGTGAAAAGTACCTGATCGGGCGGCACGGTTTCGCCATCGGTAACCTGCCAGGTAAGCGTCACCGAAGGATCAACCTGCCGGAAAACCTCTTCAACCCACTGGCGACCGGCAATGGTGGCGGCTTCCCGGGTAATAACCCGGCCGCTGGCGCGCTTTTCCGGCGGTATAAGCTTTGCCGTGATGTCGCCGTCCCCGATATCTTCGCGCAGACTCTGGGCAACATTTTCGATTCTGGCCTGGCGGAGGATTTCTGTGGTGATCATAGGGAAGGGCATCCGGTGGTTTGGGGTGGAACAGTGTCAAGGCCGGTTATTCTATAGGGCACTCGGGCAATCGCCAAACGTTCGCCCCCTGCCTGCTACTCTATAAAGCTGGGTTGCTAAAGTGTGATATAGGTCAGGTCTACACAAAAGGTGACAAATTCTGACACAACCTGACGCAGGCAGCTCGTATCATGTGAGGTGGACAGAAATTCCGATATTGGCCGATCAGAACCTGGAGCAGCTATGGCGCACGATAACAAGGTTGTCAGCTTTTCAGGCCAGAAACCGCCTGCCCGGTTTTCCTTGCCGGCTGCGCTGGTTCGCCTGCGTGATGCCTCGGGTCAGTCACTGAAATCTGTTCTTGCCAGATTTTTTGATCGCGCCGACGATGCCCTGTTCGAACTCGCCGACCGGGCAGGTACCAACCTCGACCAGACAGTCTATTTTGATGCCATGCGTGAGCTCAGGCTGCGCCGCAAGGCCATGGTGGTGTCGATACTCCAGTATGTCAGCCAGGCGTTCAACGAAATCGGAAAGTTCCTGCCCCAACAGGCGGCCGGCTCTCTGGAGGACATCGACCAGGATTCTCTCAGTCTGGTGGACCATTCACAGCTGGAACAGCAGGTTGCCATCGATAACCTGATTAACAAGCTCCGGAATCGCTACCCTGAACAGATCCGCCTGTTGACCGTGCGGGTCGGCCATTTGGTACCGGGTATTCAACTGAAAGATGCGCAGATGCCCCTGAGCCCGGACGTTATCTGTGGCGGAGTGGCTGAAGCCTGCGCTGATCTTGACATAGACATACGGGCCAAGCTGGTGGTCCTCAAGCTGTTCGACCGCCTGCTTGCCGATACACTGGGCGACTTCTACCAGGAGGCGAACCGGACGCTGATCGATGAGGGGGTGTTGCCGGAGATGACTCGTCCGCCGGTCGGAAGGGGGCCAGCCCGGTCCGGTCAACGGCCCGGAGCTGGTGGCACGGGTGAACCTTCCGGTGCTGATGTCTCGCCGGGCCCTGCCGGTGGAGGTTATGGCGGGCCATCGTCCCGGGCGACCTTCTCCGAGCTTAGTGCACTGTTGCATCAGGGGGGCGCCGTATCCGGCGGCCGGGGCCATGGTGGTGAGGGCTGCATTGATACGGAGCGCCTCATGGCACGCCTGACGGAAGCACAGGCCAACAGCCGACACTGGGGCGAGAGTGTCGTCATGCCCCTTAACGAGCAGTTACAACCCATTCTTCGGGCTGGGGATGGGCAGAGCCTGAACCCGGGGCAGGTGGACAGCGATGTAATCAATCTGGTGTCCATGTTGTTCGATTTTATCCTGGAGGATCGGCAACTGCATCCGGTCATGAAGGTATTGATCGGGCGCCTGCAGATTCCGGTGCTGAAAGTCGCTCTCAGTGACAGGAATTTTTTCAACCGGGGCGGTCACCCGGTTCGCAAGCTGCTTAATGAGCTGGCTTTGTCCGCGATCGGGTGGACCGAGAAAAAAACCGGCCAGCGGGACCCCCTTCGGGAAAAGATTGAAGCTGTAGTCGACCGTGTCCTGAATGAATTCACTGACAACGTAGCCCTGTTCGAGGAGTTGCTGAAGGATTTCAGTCACTTCATGGACCTGGATCGCCGTCGCCGGGAACTCGTGGAGCAGCGCCTTCGGGATGCGGAAGAGGGGCGGGCCCGCCAGGAGCGTGCTTCGGAGGCAGCAGAAGGCCTGGTGCGGGAGCTGACTGAAAAGCATGCTGTTCCGGAGCCGGTCACCGGTTTGCTCAACGAGGCCTGGGTCCGGTACCTGCAGTGGGTTGTTCTTCGGGAGGGCGAAGACAGTGACCGCTGGCGACATGCCAGCAACCTGACGGAACAGCTGGTCTGGAGTGTGGATCCCCGCCCGGTCAGCGATTCAACCCGCAGCGAGTTGTTGCGGGCCATTCCGGCCATTGTTGATGACCTGCGCAAGGCTCTGCAGGAAATTTCCTGGGATCCGTTTGCCACCGATGCCGCCATCCGTGATCTGGAACTGGCTCATGTGGATGTATTCCAGAAGCTTGTGACCGCACCGCCACGGGAAGAACCCCCTTCCGAGTTGCCGGCTGGCAATCTGGTACAGCCTGAACCGGAGCGCCCGGAGGACCCGGCGCCGGCCGGCCTTGGGAGTCCGGAGCAATCCCGGGAGCGCGAACCGATTGCAGAGCCTGCTGCATCACCGGTTGAGGTTGCCAGGGACGATGCTGCCGAACAGCCTGAGTGCCCCGGGGTGACGGGGTCGGTAGGACCCCAGTGGCAGGAAAAAGCGGACAGCCTTCGGGTGGGGGCCTGGATTGAACTTAGCCGAAATGAAACCCGGGTCCGGTGTAAACTCGCCGCTTTTATCAAGGCAACCGGGAAGTATATCTTCGTCAACAGAAGCGGTGCCAAGGTTGCCGAATACCATCGACAGGCCCTGGCCGCAGACATGGAGGCGGGCCGAATCACCATGCTGGACGATGGCCTGATCTTTGATCGGGCACTGGAGTCAATTATCGACAACCTGAGGAACAGCCGCAGAGATTGATTCGTAGCAACCGGGCCAGGTTTGTGATTCAATCAGGGAGTGTAATTCTCTGAAACTTTTGGAATTATTTTGCCCGATTCAGACATTTTGCCCGCGAACCTTTCCGATTCCGGTTCCGACCGGAATGCGCTCCGTGAAACCGGGAAGATTCCCTTCGCCCGCTGGCGCCCCTCGCCAAACTTCGGGCCTCGCCCTGATGGCGCTGCCATTTCCCTGCTGGTTGTGCACAATATAAGCCTTCCTCCTGGGCGTTTCGGCGGCCCGGAAATTGAAGACTTCTTCTGTAATTGTCTTGATCATTCGGCCCATCCCTATTTCCGGACCATTGAAGGCATTCAGGTCTCGGCTCACCTGCTGATTCGTCGTGATGGAGACGTTGTCCAGTTTGTCAGCCTGCTTGATCGCGCCTGGCATGCGGGCAGATCGAGTTTTCAGGGGCAGGAAGAATGCAACGACTTCTCCATCGGGATTGAGCTGGAGGGCACCGATGACGTTCCTTATACCTCCGGGCAATATCATCAGTTGGCACGTGCCGCCGATCTCATCATGCTGGCCTGGCCCGACATCATTGCCAGTCGCATTGTCGGCCATAGCGATATTGCCCCGGGCCGGAAAAGCGACCCTGGACCGGCATTTGACTGGCAGCATTTCCGGGAAGCCCTTAAACAAATACGCGCAGCGAGGGAGAGCGTCTGAGATGGTGCTGATCGTTTTTCTTCTGGCCTACATGGTGCGCAGGCGCCTGGATTCCCTGAACCGGCTTTCCGGTGATGAAGTCTGGCGCTGGTGGTTTCATCAGGGCAGTCGTGCCAGGACGGGCCACGAAGCGGAAATTGTATCCGGATTGGTGCTGGTTCTGCTTCCGGCCTTGTTGCTGGGGGTGGCCGAGTACCTGCTGGCGGCCTCTGGCTGGCGGATGGCGGCTTACCCGCTGGAGTTCCTGGTTCTGGTGGTCATTATGGGAACACCCGGCTGGCGGCAGGTGCTCCAGCCCTATGCAGAAGCATGGCAACGGGGAGACATGCAGTCGGCATGGCATTATGTGAAGGATTATTTGCCGGCAGATGAACGGGGCGCTGCATTGTCGCCGGAGGCAATGCATCTTTCCCTGTCCAGGGCGCTGATGGTATCGGTATTCCAGCGTTTCTTCCTGGTGGCTTTCTGGTACGCAGTCGGGGGAATCGGCGTGGCAGTCCTGGTCCGGGGGCTGGTTGCGCTCGCCGATCAGTGGCCCCAGGCGCCGGCTCGCCCCAGATTCGAAAGACTGTCGGAATGGGCGGGCTGGATTCCAGCCAGGCTGTTGTCACTGACATTCGGAATTGCCGGAGACCTTGCCGGCTGGTTGCACGAAGCCGGCCAGACCCTTGCCGGCGTAACGAGAAAAGTTGGTGAGGTCCTAATGATTTCCGCCAATGGGTCGTTAACTGGGTATGCACTGGATCCGGCCCGCTTTTCGCGGATTCATCCGGATGAGTGGACAGCTTTCGGAGGGCGAAGCCTGAGCGCAGTAAGGGATTTGCTGAACAGAAGTATGCTGGTATGGATCTGCACTCTTGCCTTGCTGGTGATTTCTGGTGTTGTCTGACCTGATCGGAATTTTAAAAATGTTACAGTTTAACAACAAATAATGCTCAAGTTTCTAAGACTTTAGGCGACAATATAAGAAAAGAATGTATCTTCAGTTGTTAAAGATCCAGCGAGAGGACCATCGTGAAGCAACTCATTAGTCCCGCCATTGCCCTTATGAACCGGCTGCCGATGGTCTACAAATTCAGCCTCATCAGCATCCTGTTCCTGTTACCGATCAGTGGACTGTCCTGGCTGGTTATCTCCGAGCTTAACCGCTCGGTTCAGGCCATGACCCGCGGTGTCGAGGGGCTTGAGCAACTGGAGCAGGTTGACCGGCTGGTCGATGCGGCAATGGATTACAGGGATTATCGTTCTCCGGCCGTGATCAAGGATGACGGGGCCATTATGGCCGCATCAGAGGAAGCGGCCAGTGAAGTTGAGGCGAGGTTGGAGGCGCTGACTGCAGAGGTGCGTTCCTTTGACGCTTCCGGCTCCTGGAGCGGACAGGTTGAAGCGCTCCGGCAGGACTGGCAGGCTTTGCGCGCCGATGATAACTACCTGGGCAGTTTTGATCCGCAATTCAAGTATTATCAGGAGTTTGTTCAGAAGGCCCAGGCCCTGTTGCCTGCGACCATTGAGATTTCCGGCCTCGGGTACGGGGCTTCACGGGAAAACCTGCTGATCCTTGGCCTGGTTCGTGATTCACTTCCGGCGGCCCGCTCGGTTATCGGACGGGCAAAATCCTACGGTATTTTTGCGCTGGTCGATGGGCAGGTAGGCTATGCCCTGAGTGAAACCCTGAATGAAATCTATGACCAGTTGACCAATCGCAGCTCGCTCCTGACTCCGGCCCTGTCTGTTGTCACGGAATCCTCGCCCGCCCTGGTGGAGAAGTCGGGTGGGGCAATTCGCAGGGTTGACGAAAGCCCGGCCATTGTTCGGGACCAGTTGGACCGGAATGTCATTACACCCATGCGCCTGGAAATGCCCTGGCAGGAATACGATGAGTTGATGTCAGCGCAGTTGGCTCATTACGATCAGGTAAAAGCCGCCGCATTTGAGGTGGTGAATGCCAACCTGCGATCACGGCTCGATAGTGAGGTGAATCAGCGTCGCCTGATCATCATCACCCTCGTTGCCATTCTGCTGGTGGTTGTTTACCTCTACATCGGTTTCTTCATGTCGGTTCGTAACGCCATCAACCGCTTCAGCGAGGCCGCTAGGGGCGTCGCCGCCGGCGATATGACCACTCACATAAGGCTGAGAAACCGTGACGAGCTGGGCGAGCTGACCACGGAATTCAACAACATGACGGACCGGATTGCCGAACTGATCCGTTCTGTCAGCCGGACCACGGCCGATGTGGGCCAACAGGCAACCAAGGTAAATGATACCGCGGCGGCCAACAGCGAGGCGGTGGCTCGTCAGATGGAAGAAAGCAGCCAGATCAATGAAGCCATGAACCAGATGGTTGAAGCCGTGAACGAGGTCACCGAAAGTGCTCACAGGGTTGCCGACAGTGCCGGTAACGCCGAGCGGGATACCGAAACCGGGCGTGGCGTGGTTGCTGACACGGTTGAAACCATCAACAAGCTGGCAGCCGAAATATCCGGTGCCGTAGAAGTGATCAATCGTGTCAGCAAGGACAGCGACAACATCAGCCAGGTACTGGTCGAGATCAAGGCGATTGCAGAGCAGACCAACCTGTTGGCCCTGAACGCCGCCATCGAGGCTGCGAGAGCCGGTGAGCAGGGGCGTGGCTTTGCGGTGGTTGCCGATGAGGTCCGCTCTCTTTCCCAGCGTACTCACAAATCCACCGAAGAGATCGAGGGCATGATTTCACGGCTTCAGAGCGGTGTGAAGGATGCAGTTTCCGCCATGACCAACAGCCGGGACGTGACTGAGGCGACGGTGCGGAAGTCTGGTGAGGTCACGGAAGCTCTGGACAGGATTGCCAAGGGTATCTCGGTGATCGTGGATATGAGCCACCAGATCGCACAGGCGGCTGAAGAGCAGTCCGCCGTTGCCAAGAACGTGAACTCGAACGTCGAGCAGATCGGCGAGTTGGGCCAGCGGACTGCCGCCAATGCCGAGGAGACGCTCGGTTCCTCAAGGGAAATGTCGCTGCTGACAGCCTCGCTTCAGCGGCTGGTGGAGGCCTTCAAGGTCTGACCGGTACGACGTTTGAGCTGATAAAAGGCGATTGCTTATCGGTCTGCGCCTGCTAGCGTGACGACAGTTGTTGTACCCGTTCGGTCAGCATTTGGTTCACCGGTGTCTTGATACCCAGGTCTTTTCCCAATCGCGTCAGGTAACCATTGATAAAGTCTATCTCGGTTCGCCGACCCAGCAGAACGTCGGCGCGCATGGATGAGGTGTTGCCAGCGGTGCTGCGGGCAACCCGTTCGATGCGCTGGCGGAGTGAGTCGGGCGTCTCCTTGCCCTGGCCGGCGGCTGCCATCAGCACCGACAATTCCCGACACAGGCTGTCAATGGTGTCTTGGTAGAAAGAAGCGGCAAGGATCTTACCGTTGGGGCAGTCCAGGATGGCGGTATAGGGGTTGATGCCGGCATTGATAATGAGTTTCTGCCAGAGACGCTGCAGGATGTCCGGCTCTGGATGAATGGCCAGACCGGTGCCTTGCAAAAAGGCGACGGCTCTGCCGACAGAGGGTCTGGCGGACTCTGTCATCGCCCCCACCCAGGTATCACCGCTGCCAGCGTGGACCAGCAGATCCGGCTCCGGCCGGTTGGCACCTTCGGTGGTGCTGGCCGCCAGGATGGGGCGGTCCGGCCATTGGGCCGCTACGGCTTGCTGGCTGCCGAGGCCGTTCTGGAAAAGCATGATCGGGGCACTCTGGGGGATTCGGTCGATTATCCCGGCAATGGCGTCAACGGTGTCGCCAGCCTTGGTTGTGACCAGGAGCAATTCGGGCTCGTCACTGGCCCTGAGAAAGGGAATCCGGATGGTTGATTCCGGCCCGTCGAAGGGCCGGAATCGGTAGACGAGATCTGCACCGGGTGATTCACCGGGCCTGGCAATGAACGCTACCTTGCCTGCAGGCAGGGAAGCGGCCCATAACCTGCCCAGCGAACCTGCACCGAGAATACCGATCATGCCGGTTACATGGCCTCGATGTCGGCCCTTTGCTGGCTCAGGCGGGCCTGGCTGCTCTGGGCATCCCGCAGCTTCTCCTGCTCCTTCTCAACCACTTCGGCCGGGGCCTTGGCGGTAAACTTCTCGTTCCCCAGTTTGCCTTCCAGGCGGCCGATCTCTTTCTGCAGGCGTTCCAGCTCCTTGTCCAGGCGCTTGAGCTCCGCATCCTTGTCGATCAGACCGGCCATGGGGACCAGTACTTCCATGTCCCCCACCAGCTGGGTGGCGGACATCGGAGCTTTGTCACCCTCAAACCAGTCCAGGCTCTCCAGCTTGGCAAGGGAACTCAGGAACTGGCGGTTATCGTTCATGCGACGCTGATCTTCGGCGTCTTTGCCGCGCAGCAGTACCGGAATCTTTTTCGCCGGGGAAATGTTCATCTCACCCCGGATGTTCCGCACGGCCACAATAACGCCTTTCAGCCATTCAATGTCCGTAGTGACTGCAGCATCCTGCTTGCTCTCGTCAGGCTGTGGATAGGCCTGCAGCATGATGCTGTCGCCGGTTTTACCGGCCAGGGGCGCAATGCGCTGCCAGATTTCCTCGGTGATGAAAGGCATCATCGGGTGCGCCAGGCGCAGGACGGCCTCCAGTACACGAACCAGGGTGCGGCGGGTGCCACGCTTGGCTTCGGCACTGGCGCTTTGGTCAGTGAGTACCGGTTTGGACAGTTCCAGATACCAGTCGCAGTATTCGTTCCAGATGAATTCGTACAGCGCGTAGGCCGCCAGGTCGAAGCGGTACTGGTCCAGGTGCCGGATGACATCCTGCTCGCAGCGTTGCAGCTCGCTGACAATCCAGCGGTCGGCCAGGGACAGTTGCACCCGTTCGTCGTTCACACCGCAGTCCTCGCCCTCGGTGTTCATCAGCACGTAGCGGGCGGCATTCCAGAGCTTGTTGCAGAAGTTGCGGTAGCCTTCCAGGCGCTTCATGTCCCAGTTGATGTCACGGCCGGTGGTGGCCATGGCTGCGAGGGTGAAGCGCAGGGCATCGGTGCCATGGGCGGCGATGCCTTCCGGGAACTCCTTCTGGGTGCGTTTGCCGATCTTCTCGGCCAGCTTGGGCTGCATCAGATTGCCAGTGCGCTTTTCCAGCAGGTCATCCAGGCTGATGCCGTCGATCATGTCCAGAGGGTCGATCACATTGCCCTTGGACTTGGACATCTTGTCGCCGTGCTCGTCCCGGATCAGGCCGGTGACATACACGGTGTGGAAGGGCACCTGGGGGGTGCCATCCTCGTTCTTCATGAAGTGCATGGTCATCATGATCATCCGGGCAACCCAGAAGAAGATGATGTCGAAACCGGTCACCAGAACGTCCGTCGGGTGGAAGGTCTTCAGGCGTTCGGTGATTTCCGGCCAGCCCAGGGTGCCAAAGGTCCACAGGGCAGAGCTGAACCAGGTGTCGAGCACATCATCGTCCTGATTCAGTTCAACGTCAGCGGCAAGGTTGTGCTTCTGGCGGACTTCCTCTTCGTTCCGGCCAACATAGATGTTGCCTTCGGTATCGTACCAGGCCGGGATCCGGTGGCCCCACCACAGCTGGCGGGATATGCACCAGTCCTGGATGTCCCGCATCCAGGCAAAGTACATGTTCTCGTACTGCTTGGGTACGAACTGGATGCGGCCATCTTCCACCGCTTCGATGGCGGGCTTGGCCAGGGTCTTGGCATCGGCAAACCACTGGTCGGTGAGCATGGGCTCGATGATCAGGCCGGAGCGGTCGCCCCTGGGAACGCTGAGAATGTGATCTTCGATGTTCTCAACCCATCCCCCGGCTTCCATATCGGCGACGACCTGCCTGCGGGCCGCTTCGCGGGTCAACCCGGCGTAAGTGCTCGGCAGGGTGCCGTCGAGTTCGGTGTTTTCGGTACCGTCGGCGTTGAACACTTCGGCTACGTCCCGGATGTTGGCATCCTGGGTCATGACGTTAATCATCGGCAGGTTGTTGCGCTTGCCTACGGCATAGTCGTTGAAGTCGTGGGCCGGGGTGATCTTCACGCAGCCGGAGCCCTTTTCCGGATCGGCGTGATGGTCGGCCACGATGGGAATGCGGCGGTTCACCAGCGGCAGCATCACGTGCTTGCCAATCAGGTGCTGGTAGCGCTCGTCTTCCGGATGCACGGCAACGGCGGTGTCGCCGAGCATGGTTTCCGGCCGGGTAGTGGCGACCACCAGGTAATCCTTGCCATCCTGTGTCTGCGCGCCGTCAGCCAGCGGGTAACGCAGGTGCCAGAAAAAGCCCTTCTCTTCCTTGTTTTCCACTTCCAGGTCGGAGATGGCGGTGTGCAGTTTCGGGTCCCAGTTGACCAGGCGCTTGCCACGGTACACCAGGCCTTCGTCGTACAGGCGGATAAACACTTCCTGCACGGCCTTGTAAAAGCCGTCGTCCATGGTGAAGCGTTCGTTGTCCCAGTCCACGGAGTTGCCGAGGCGGCGGATCTGGCGGGTGATGGTACCGCCGGAATGTTCTTTCCAGTTCCAGATGCGCTTGATGAATTCTTCCCGTCCCAGGTCGTGGCGGGTTTTGTCTTCCTCGGTGGCCAGCTTGCGTTCAACCACCATCTGGGTGGCGATGCCGGCATGGTCGGTGCCAACGGTCCATAATGCGTTGCGGCCCTGCATGCGCCTGAAGCGGGTGAGGGTGTCCATGATGGTGTGCTGGAACGCGTGGCCCATGTGCAGGCTGCCGGTGACGTTGGGGGGCGGGATGGCGATGCTGTAGGACTGGCCTTCACCGCTGGGGCGGAAGTACCCTTTGGATTCCCAGTTTTCGTACCACTGGCGCTCGATGTTTTCTGGCTGGTAGGTT
>PAKW01000040.1 GCA_002707215.1 Halomonas sp. | reverse complement strand
CTCTTCAACTGTACTCATAATGTCCTCACTTTGTGTGTCAACCAAGCAACTCAAGTGCTGCCAGTTTAGTTTAAACCCTACCTGCAAACAAGCAGGGATTCTGTCAAACATGTTGCGCGACAAGGAGTTGCGCACAGGCTCCGGAACGAAGCTCATCCCATGTACATTCCACCGTTTACGTTGATGGTTTCACCCGTCACGTACCCGGCGGCATCTGATGCCAGGAAGGCAACCACAGCTGCCACTTCTTCCGGCTCACCCAGCCGACCCGCGGGTATGATTTCCAGCATAGCCTCGCGCTGCTTGTCGTCCAGTTTTTTTGTCATATCCGTGTCAATAAATCCCGGCGCCACACAATTCGCGGTAATGCCCCGGTTCGACATTTCCTTGGCAAGGCTTCGGGTAAAGCCCTCCACCCCAGCCTTGGCGGCGCAGTAGTTACCCTGCCCGGGATTACCCATACCGGCAACCACGGAACTGATATTGACAATCCGACCCCATCTCGCCTTGGCCATTCCGCGAAGCACAGCTTTGCTGGTGCGATAAACGCTGGACAGGTTGGTTTCCAGAACCAACGCCCAGTCCTCGTCTTTCAAGCGCATCAGCAGGTTATCGCGGGTAATGCCGGCATTATTGACGAGAATCAGCGGCGCACCGGATCTCCCGGTCAGCTCCTTCAGACCTGCCTCGATACTGGCGGGATCCGCCACATTCATAACCATGCCGTAGCCCTTGAGCCCGGCTGACTGCAGATCGTTGGTGATGGATTCGGCACCGCTGGCGCTGGTGGCCGTACCGATGACCTCAGCGCCCTGCTCGGCCAGTGTACGGGCAATCGCCTGACCAATTCCGCGAGTTGCACCGGTGACCAGCGCAATCTTACCTTCCAGAGACATGAATCACTCCCTTTCGTTTCAGGACTGGCTGAATGCGTCGAGCGCCTTCGCCAGCGAGTCCGGATCTTCGATGCTGTGAACCGCCAGTGTCCGGTCAATACGCTTTGCGAGTCCAGCCAGGACCTTGCCGGTACCACACTCAACAGCCACTTCCACACCGTTGCCCACGAGGGTACGAACAGAATCTGTCCACAGGACCGGCGAATAGAGCTGCCTCAGAAGATTGGCTTTCAGTGTAGCGGATTCCGTCTCGGCCGCGGCGTTAACATTTTGTATAACCGGGATGACAGCATCATTAAAGCGTACATCATCCAGGGCTTTTGCCAGTTCTTCCGACGCGCCTTTCATCAGGGCGCAATGGGACGGAACGCTGACCGGCAAAGGCATGGCCTTACGCGCGCCCTTCTCCCTACAGGCTTCAATGGCCCGTTCAACGGCAGCCGCCGAACCGGCAATCACGACTTGCCCCGGCGCATTGAAGTTCACGGCGGAGACGACCTCGCCCTGAGCAGCGCTTTCACAGGCAGCGACGACATCATCATCCCCAAGACCCAGGATAGCCGCCATTTTGCCTTCCCCTGCCGGCACGGCATCCTGCATGAGCTCACCACGAAGGCGAACCAGCCTCACCGCTTCAATGAAGTCAAGGCTCTCTGAGGCAACCAGAGCACTGTACTCGCCCAGGCTATGGCCGGCGAGGAAGTCCGGCTTGCGGCCGCCTGCAACAAACCACTGGCGCCACAGGGCGACACTGGCCGTCAGCAATGCAGGCTGGGTGACCATGGTTCTATTCAGCTCCTCGGCCGGGCCCTTCTGGCAGAGCTGCCAGAGATCATAGCCCAACACGTTAGAGGCTTCAGCAAAGGTTCTGTTGATCATGGGCCAGGCTTCAGCGGCCGCCGAGAGCATGCCAACGGATTGTGACCCTTGTCCGGGGAAAATAAAAGCTGATTTCATAAGCGGGATCTTATCGTCATTAAGGGGTTACGGGAGATTAGCCAATAGTACAAGGTAAGCCCATTATCCGCGAATGCGTGGTCAGACCGGGGCAAACTTTAGTCTCAGGCGTTCAAAGCATGAGGTCGTCGAGGCGCTCATTGATCCGGCGGGGCACTTCCAGCTCGACTTCCCGGACAGCCTGACGAATGGCTGAAAGCATGGCTCGCTCGTTGGCGTTGCCATGACTCTTGATAACCACGCCCTGCAACCCGAGCAGGCTGGCGCCATTGTGACGGGAGGGGTCCATCAATCGAAGCAGCCGGCCAATAATCGGCCTGGCCAGCAGACCAACCAGCCTGCCGTAGAGATTTCGGGTGAACGCCTGCTCCATCAACTCAATCAGGAGTCCGGCAACGCCTTCACCGGTTTTCAGGGCGATATTCCCAACAAACCCGTCACACACAACCACGTCGGCCACATCCCGGAAAAGATCACTTCCCTCCACATAACCGATATAATTGACAGTGTCGCACTGGGCCAGCATGTGAGAGGCCAGGCGGACCTGCTCATTGCCCTTGATCTCTTCTTCTCCGACATTCAGCAAGGCCACCCGGGGTTCCGCCTGCTGGCAGATAGCCGAGGCCATCAGGGAGCCCATCAGGGCATACTGGTAGAGATTTTCCGCGGTTGAATCGACATTGGCGCCAAGATCAAGGACATGACAACGCCCCCGGAGAGAGGGAATCAGCTTGGCGATAGCCGGCCTCTCAATGCCCGGATACATGCGGATGATGGTACGGCCAAACGCCATCAGGGCACCGGTGTTGCCGGCACTGACACAGCCCTGGGCTTCGTCATCACGGACCAGGCTCAGGGCAATGGCCATGGATGAGTTTTTCTTGTGGCGAAGGGCATGGGACGGGCGCTCATTCATGCGAACCACATCCGCCGCCTCAACAATGCGGATTCTTGCATGCCCCTCACGCAACAAAGCCTCGAGCTCGCTCCGGACTCCCACCAGAACGATGCTCAAGGCTTCATTTTCACGCACCGCCCGTAGCGACGCAGCAACCACAACCGTGGCTCCGCGGTCGCCACCCATGGCGTCAATCGCAATGGTGACCGGCTTCACCGTTCCGCCATCCGATTCCGTGCGGTGCTTGGCGACAACGAGATTACTCGTCGCGCGCTTCGATTACCTGCTTACCACGGTAGAAACCATCTGCAGACACGTGGTGACGACGATGAACTTCGCCGGTTGTCGCATCGGTGCTCAGAGCGGCTGTGCTCAGAGCGTCGTGTGAACGGCGCATGCCACGCTTGGAACGGGTTTTGCGGTTTTGCTGTACAGCCATGATTATGCTCCTGACCTGTTAACGTAAACTTTGTATTACTCGGAAAGTAACCTGTGTTCGTTTGATGGGCGCCGGCTTTCCTTTCCCTGAGGAAACCCACGCCCGGTTAATGCTTTGTCTTCCTGAGATCCGCCAGCACGCCGAACGGGTTCTCGCCCGACTTCCTCACCGGCGGTACAGCAGAGCCACCAGGCTCGTAAGCCTCAAGATCTTCCCGGGCCGGGCATTCATTCCGGTCATGAAGCGGGAACGGTGGCAGTACCAGCAACAGCTCATCTTCTGCCATTGACCAAAGATCGGCGCTGAAATCATCGGTCAGGTAAGGCTCAAGCTCGTTCGGCAGCTGTCTCGCCTGTTCATCACTGGTTACCAACCCCAGGCTGAACCGGGAAAGCAGTGTCACGGCCATGGAACCCATGCAGCGCTGACACTCCAGCTCCACCGGAGCCTCCAGCTCACCCGAGACAACACGGCGACGCTCACTGTCCATATAAAAGGACAGGGTCACCCGACACGCAGCATTCTCTGAAAACCCCAGCACAGCCTCCCGGAAACGGCCAAGCCCGCTGAGGGGAATGGTTCCCTCCAGAGTGCTGTTTTGTTCCGCCAACCGGTAAGGATCAACAGATTTGGGTAACTCGGCGTTCGGCGCTTTTGGCATAGGCGCGCAATTTTAGGGGCGCAGCCCTCTGCTGTCAAAGACTTCGTTGCTTTTTGGGCAGGGGTTCCCGTGCAGAAGGGTGTAATTTACGATAGGCGCACTCCGGATACACTGCCCGGGCACTCAAAGGATTCTAAAGATGTCCCGAAAACCGCTTTTGCTGGCGTCCTCATCGCCTTATCGAAAGACACTCCTGGACCGGCTGGGCCTGCCGTTCACCTGCGCCAGTCCCGATATCGACGAGACGCCGCAGCGGGGCGAATCCGGAGAGTCGCTGGTCACGCGGCTGGCCGAAAGCAAGGCCCGCGCCCTGGCAGAGCGGTTCCCCGGCCACTGGATCATTGGCTCGGACCAGGTCGCCTGCCTCCCGGATGGTTCGGTGCTCAGCAAACCCGGCAACCATGAACAGGCAACGAGCCAGTTGCATCAGAGCAGCGGTCACAGGGTGCTGTTTCTCACAGGCCTTGCCCTGCTGGACTCCGATTCCGGGAAACTGGAGAGTCTTTGCGAGCCCTACAATGCCCGGTTCCGGGTACTGACAGCCGAGGAAATTGATGCTTACCTGCGGCGAGAACTGCCCTATGACTGCGCAGGCAGCTTCAAGATGGAAGGCCTTGGCATCACTCTTTTTGAAGCACTGGAAGGCCGGGACCCGAACAGCCTCGTGGGCCTGCCACTGATTGCCCTGAATGACATGCTGCGACGCTGGGGCCGGAATCCGCTGCTGGAAAACCGGCCTGATGCGGCCCAGGTTTAGCGAAGCTCCAGACGGGACTCCACCAACTGACTGGCAAAGCCCGCTCCGAAGGCAACGCCAAGCTGGTCAACAATGTCCTGGAGCGGCGATTTGCGGCGACTGTAATCCACCAGCTCTTCCTGGCCGATAATCTGCCGGGCGACGTGCGAAGCGCTGCCCAGCCCATCCACCAGGCCGAGCTCCACCGCCTGGTCGCCACTCCAGACCAGACCGCTGAACAGACGCTCATCATTGGCCAGCCGATCACCCCGACCCTGCTTTACCGCCTCAATGAACTGTTGATGGGTGTTTTCGAGCACGCCCTGCCAGAACATCACTTCTTCTTCCTGCTCTGGCGAGAAAGGATCAAGGAAGGCCTTATTCTCACCCGCCGTGTACAGGCGTCGATCAACCCCAATCTTTTCCATCACACCGGTAAAGCCGAAGCCACCGGCGACGACGCCAATGGACCCCACAAGACTGGCACGATTGGCGTAAATCTCATCGGCAGCCGCGGCGATATAATAAGCCCCGGAAGCGCCGATGTCGGAAATCACGGCATACACTTTCTTTTCCGGATATTCTTCACGCAGCCGCTTTATTTCATCGTATACGTACCCCGACTGAACCGGACTTCCGCCGGGGCTATTGATGCGAAGAATCACCGCCACTGAATTTGGCGCCTCAAAAGCAGAACGAAGCGAACCGACAATATTATCAGCGCTCGCCAGCTCATCTGCCGCTATCGGGCCGCTAATCTCAATCAGGGCGGCATGCTTACCAGAGACACTGCTCAACGTGTCTCCGAACGGAACCTTCAGCATGAAAAGCAACGCAATCAGATAACCGAAGGTAAGGAGTTTGAAAAAAATTCCCCACCGGCGGCTTCTGCGCTGCTCGGCCTGGAGCGACATCACCAGTTTTTCAATGAGTTTCCAGTCCCGGCCCGACTCCGGCGGTAATTTTGGCGACTTGCGGCCGAACAACGGCTTAGTGTCCTTTTCCGGCTCTACCGGCTCATCTCCCCAACCAGGGGACTTATCGGAATCCCAGTCGCTCATTTATTCACCCTGTCGGCAACATCAATTAAATTGGCCAATCCGGCTCTCTCAGAGCCCAAGTACCCGGCGCAGGCCGGGCACGGTATCAACAATAGCATGGGGCGAATAGTCGCCCAGAACATCGCGCTTGTGTACACCCCACTCGACACCGATGGAAGGCATTCCGATACGCCGGGCCATTTCCAGGTCGTAGCGGGTGTCACCAATCATTACCGCATCACCCGGTTCGATTCCATAGAAACTCAGAATCTCCTCAAGCATGGCAGGGTCAGGTTTTGAGCGGGTCTCATCCGCGCAGCGGGTGATTTCGAAGTAACCGCCAAGGCCACTGGAATCCAGGGCGAAATCCAACCCGCGACGACTCTTGCCAGTGGCAACGGAACAGCTTCGGCCAGAACCGCGAAGGTCAGCAACCACATCCGCCATGCCCTCAAACACGTTCTGAGGCGTGGTGACCTTGCTGAAGAAGTAGCGGGCGTAACCTTCCCGGATAGCGCTCATCTCTTCCCGGCCGATACCCGGGTAAAGCTTCTCCAGCGCCTCGACCATGCCAAGACCGATAATATCGCGGTAGGCCTCAGGTTCCAGGGCCGGGTAGCCCAGATCGGTTGCAGCCTGATGCAGACTGCCTGCGATGTGCTCAACCGAGTCCACCAGGGTCCCGTCCCAGTCAAAAATAACCACTCTGACATTCATCGAACTGTTCCTTTGAGGCGCCCGGAAAGCTTCCCGAGCATGTCGCTAAATGCATCGTCGTAGGGTGCCTCCAGGCGCATGGATTCATCAGAGGCCGGCAGGGTAAATTCAAGCGTCCGGGCGTGCAGCATAAGGCGCTGACCACCAATCGCCCGAAATGCCTTGAGGCTGACATCATCCATATACTTGTCGTCACCTGCAACCGGATGACCCGCCCAGGCACTGTGGACCCTGATCTGATGTGTTCGCCCGGTTATAGGTGAGGCCTCCACCAGGCTGTAGCCCTGATAACGATAAAGGCAACGGAAGCCAGTCAATGAAACTTTCCCCGATTGGTCAACCTTCACCCGACGCTCGCCATTGGGCATCTCGTAACGCAGAAGGGGAGCATCAACCCGGTCAACACTAGCCTGCCAGTCGCCCGCCACCAACGCATGGTAGTGCTTTCTTATCCGGTTCTGGCGAAGCTCGTCCTGCAGATAGCGCAATGCTGAGCGCTTCTTGGCCACCATGACCAAGCCGGACGTGTCACGATCCAGCCGATGCACAAGCTCCAGAAACCTGGCCGATGGCCGGGCCGAACGCAGGACCTCAATCAGACCGAAACTCAGGCCACTGCCGCCATGAACGGCAATGCCTGAGGGCTTGTTGACCACAAGCATCTGTTCATTCTCGAAAAGGATCGCGGCCTCAACGACCCCCTGCACCCGGGAGCCGGGCGCGACCTGCTCCGGCTTTTCCTTGCGAATTACGGGAGGAATCCGCACCTGATCGCCGGCTTTCAGCCGGGTGTCTGGCCTCACCCGCCCCTTGTTGACCCGAACCTCGCCCTTTCTGACCATCCGATAGATAATACTCTTTGGCACGCCACGCAGCTGCGCCAAAAGAAAATTATCCACCCTCTGACCTTCGTTGTCCTCATCCACAGTAACCCAAAGCACGCCCTGGCGAGCGTCGCCGCGGTGTGACGCCACATCACCTCCCCCCCTTTCCATGGGCGTTGGTGCCGCCTTGTCGGACCTGACTCTGGCTGGCTTCTTGTTCGCACGCTTGCGGGACATGGAATTCCTATGGTAGTGACTGAATACAGCATTGAACGGCAACCTGAATACTGTTATATTTCGGCGTGCTCTGCCGTTTGTCTACGGCCTGATCAGCTCAAGTCAGAAGCCGGAGCGGCAGAAGTATACCGACACTATTCGAGAGTTTGAACGCCGTGCACCCAATCATTACCGGGAACGGCGAAGTAAATGCTCCCGGAGCACCAGGCCAGATCTTGGAAAGACTGAACCCTGCTCCCCCGGGAGAAGAAAAACCGCGCAGAAAACCGCGGGCGACATCGCGAAGAATCATTGCCACGCAGGGCCGGGCCGTCCAGCTTACGAATACGACGTGAGACCCAGGCACCTGAGTGAACCTGAAAACGGATAACATGCGTCAACAGACACGAACCTTACACGACCGCCCCCTGCCTACAGGCAGCCGGATCGTCGGCGTTGGTCTCAGACCGAAAGGATCAACCCCCCGAAGGGTCTGATTCGTCTGGCCGCCGGTCCGCCCTTGAGGTAACAGGGCCCACGGTACGCACATCCTGCTTCGCTGATGCGATCCCCTCCGGTTTTCTGTCAAACCAAACGACAGGAACTCTTTCTTTCCATGAAAAGAATGCTTATCAATGCAACTCATCCTGAAGAGTTGCGCGTCGCCCTCGTTGACGGCCAGCGTCTGTTTGATCTCGATATCGAATCCAGCTCCCGCGAGCAGAAGAAAGCCAACGTATATAAGGGTCGCATTACCCGCGTTGAGCCCAGCCTCGAAGCTGCGTTCGTCGATTTCGGCGCTGATCGCCACGGCTTTTTGCCCCTGAAGGAAATCTCCAAGGAATACTTCAGGAAATCCCCGGGTCAGATTGAGGGCAAGGTCAACATCAAGGATGTGGTCTCCGAAGGCCAGGAAGTCATCGTCCAGGTCGACAAGGAAGAACGTGGTAACAAGGGCGCCGCCCTGACGACCTTTATTTCCCTGGCCGGCCGCTATCTGGTCCTCATGCCCAACAACCCCCGTGCCGGTGGTATTTCCCGCCGCATTGAGGGCGACGAGCGGGCCCAGCTCAAAGATGCCATGAACAATGTCCAGGTACCGAAATCCATGGGCATCATCGTTCGTACCGCCGGCATTGGCCGGACCACCGAAGAGCTGCAGTGGGATCTGGATTACCTGGTTCAGTTCTGGGAAGCCATTTCCCAGGCCGCGGGCGAGCGCAAGGCGCCGTTCCTGATTCACCAGGAAAGCAACGTTATTATCCGTGCCGTACGTGACTACCTTCGCCAGGATATTGGCGAGGTTCTGATCGATTCTGATGGCGTATATGAGGACGTACTGAATTTCGTCCGCGCGGTCATGCCGACGTTCGAGAACAAGATCAAGCTTTACAAGGACGAAATCCCGCTGTTCAGCCGTTATCAGATCGAAGGCCAGATCGAGACCGCATTCCAGCGGGAAGTGAAGTTGCCGTCCGGCGGTTCAATTGTTATCGATCCAACCGAAGCGCTGGTTTCCATCGACATCAACTCCTCCCGTGCCACCAAGGGCCATGACATCGAGGAAACCGCCCTCCAGACCAACCTGGAAGCGGCCGAGGAAATCGCCCGCCAGCTGCGCCTGCGTGACATGGGCGGCCTGATTGTCATCGATTTCATCGACATGACTCCCGCCAGGCACCAGCGGGAAGTTGAACAGAAGATCCGTGAGGCCCTGGAAATTGACCGGGCCCGGGTTCAGGTCGGGAAGATTTCCCGATTTGGCCTGCTTGAGATGTCCCGTCAGCGCCTGCGCCCCTCCCTCGGAGAAACCCGCAGCGAGGTTTGCCCGCGTTGCGAAGGCCAGGGCACCATCCGGGGCATTGAATCCCTCGCCCTGAGCATCATGCGCCTGATCTACGAAGAGTCCTCGAAAGACAAGACCGGCGAAGTGCGGGCTATTGTTCCCGTGTCTGTTGCCACTTTCCTTTTGAACGAAAAGCGCAAGCAACTGGCAGATATCGAGGCGCGCCAGGAAGTGAGTGTCGTCGTGGTGCCCGTGCCGCACATGGAAACACCGCACTTCGAAATCGTCCGGATGCGCGACGACGAAACAACGCCCGAGCATATCTCCAGCCACCAGGTGGCCCAGGAATACAGCGAGCGTGAAGAGGAAATCTTCGAAGCCCCGGTCGCGGAAAAACCGGTTCGTGAACAGGCAGCCGTACGGGCGGTTCGTCCCAGTGCGCCCGCGCCCGCTCCGGCACCCAGGGCTGCCGAAGCCGTTGATCAGGAAGAAGGCCTGTTCCGCCGCCTTGGCCGCAAGATTGCCTGCTTCTTCAGCGGTGAGGAAGAACCGCAAACCGAGACCAGCGAAAAGAGCAGAAGCCAGCGTGAGGATCGCCGCAATCAGGGCCGCCAGGATCGTCGAAAATCCCGCGTAGCCCGTGGTGACGACCAGCGTTCCGGCGGCAACCGCAGCGGCAATGAACGCCGCCAGGGCGGCCCGCAAGGCCGTGACGAGGACAACCGTGGCCGCAACCGCAATCGCAATCGCAAAGATGACCCGAACCGCGGTAACCAGAATCGCCAGGGCCCGGATACCAGGGACAGCGACACTAAAGGCGACAACAAAAGCGACAGCAAGGGCACTGACAACCGCCGGGACAGCCAGGGCCGTGGGCGCAACAAACCTCAGCGGGACCAGAAGGACAACAGCCCGCAGGAAAGCGCCGCCAAGCCAGCCGGTGGCGAAAAAACCGCGTCTGACGAAAAGCGCCGCAAGCCCCGCCGTCAGCGTAATCGCGATGGCTCTCCGGCGGAAAACCCGGCCTCCACGCCAGCGGATCGCAAGGCAGTCCGAAGCGAAAAGCACCAAAAAGACACCCAGCCTGAGCTTAGTTCCGAAGGTGACAAGCCTGAGCTTAGTTCCGAAGGCGACAAGCCTGTGACGAAAGCCGGGCAGCCACGGGATAGCCGTGAAAAGGCTTCTGAAAAACCTGAAAACAAGGCAGCCGTGCCGGTTCAGAAGGACGCGCCGAAGCAAGATCCGAAACAGGGCCAGGCCGACCAGCCTGCTGTTTCGGAAGCGTCTTCTGGCAGCCAGGCGCCAGAGCAGGCGAAAGAGGCACCGAAAGCCGAATCGGAAAAGAGAGCAGAAGCTGAACCAAAGCAACCTGCCAAGACCCAAAAAGCGCCTGAGACGGCTTCCGGGCAGCCCGCCGGCGGCTCTGAAGCGCCAGCCCCTGCCGAAAAGCCACAAGCGGCCGCAGCGCCGAAGCCCACCGCTCCGAAAAAGGCGGCCCCGAAAGGGCAGCCCGGGCCAGAGCCGTCTCTGGCCCCGGATGCGCAGCCTGAAAAGACTGACAAGCCTGAGGCTGAGACCACCAAAACGGACGCATCTGCCGAAACACCGGCCGCCAATATTCCGGTTACACCGGGACGTGCCTACAATGACCCACGAGAGGTCCGCAAGCGCCAGAGGGCTGCGGAAGAGGCCAAAAAGACCGGGAGTAACTAACTGATGCTATCGAACTCCGACATAGAGGCGCTGGAAGACATTCTCTTTGCCGAACCCTGGGGCGATGACGCCCTGGATTTCTTCGGCTTCCACGGGGTTGTCTGCGCCAGCGTCGTTGGCCCTGCTGACCTGGGTGCGGAAGAAGTCTTCCGTCTCGCCACAGGTATCGATGAGGCGCCCGATGGCGGGGTTCCTGAGGTGTTCAGGCGCTGTGCCGAGCAGCTGGCCGGAGCCATGGCTCACGCTCTGGATATGGGCCAGGCCCTGGAATTGCCGGAACCGGAAGACGGCGACCCCATGAACGCGCTGGAGAATTGGTGTGCCGGGTTCGTGGATACTTTCCTTGCGCACGAGGAACAGTGGCTGGACGCTGCCAGCGAAGAGGAAACCGCCGACCTGATGGTGCCCATGCTTGCGCTGTCGGGGCTGTTCGATGACGAGGATTTTCAGAAGGTTCGCAACAGCGACAAGCTGTCCCGGCACATGGCCGATGCCATTCCCGATTCACTGACCGATCTGTATCTCCTGTTTCACGCGCCGGATTAAACCGGCGCAGGACTCAGAATTGGCTGCCTGAATGAATGCCAGACCGGCTCAAGCCCGTCTGGCATTTTCGTGATGCGACCAAGCTCACACCAGGGTGCTCCGGGAAAGTGAAAATCACTGCCCTGAGATGCCAACAACCCTTCCCTTCGGCACAGCGCCGCCAGAAATCCCAGATCCCCGCTGGACTGCCCCGAAGTGGAAACTTCAATCGCCTGCCCTTCTGCCCTCCGGAAATCGGCCGTCAGCGCCCGGAGTTTGGTGGCAGTGAGCTGGTACTTACGTGGGTGGGCGAGAACAGCAATTCCGCCCGCCTCATTAATCCAGCGAACCACCTCCGGCAGTTCCGGCCAGTAGGCTTTTACGTCACCGGCCTTGCCGTTGCCCAGATAACGCTTGAACGCCTGCGCGGGGTTACGCACGACACCCTCGCCAGTCAGGACCGCGGCAAAATGCGGACGGCCCGGGACATCGCCGCCCGCAGCAGCGGTTGCCTGCTCCAGCAGATCATCGATGCCAAGCTTGCTCAGCCGTTCGGCAATCATCCTTGCCCGGGCCCGGCGATTCTCGTTTTGCTGCGCCAGGGCGCTCTGGAATCCAGCATTGTCCGGATCGAAATCCAGCCCAACAACATGAATGGTAAGGCTTTTCCAGAGGCAGGACAGTTCCACCCCGGGAATCAGGGTGACACCATGCTTCCCCGCCGCATCCCAGGCTTCGGCGAATCCGGCAATGGTGTCATGATCGGTCAATGCAAGGTGGCTGACACCGCGCTCGGCTGCGCGCTCAAGCAGCGCCGACGGTGATAGCGCGCCATCCGAGGCGGTACTGTGGCAATGCAGATCAATGCACAAAACCGGGTCTTGCGGTATAGTCACGAAACATCCTGAATCAGCGGGTAACGGGCGATATGCCATGGTTGGAGATTGTACCAGTCATCGCTGGCGCTGCACGACTGCTGATTATTTATCAGCCAGTAACGTCAGGAACTTCAATCCGGAGAGCTGAATGTATTACGCCATTATCAGTGAAGATGTCGAAAACAGCCTGCCGCGGCGCCAGACTGCGCGACCCGCTCACATCGAGCGCCTGCAGGCACTGAAAGCCGAGGGCAGATTGCTTGTTGCCGGCCCGCACCCCGCCCTGGACACACCGGAACCGGGTGATGCCGGCTTTACCGGCAGTCTGGTGATTGCTGAGTTCGACTCGCTGGAGGCAGCACAGGCATGGGCGGATTCTGACCCCTACATTGAGGCCGGCGTATACGAGAAGGTTAGCGTGAAACCATTCAAGGCTGTTTTACCATGATCGCTTGCGCTGCAGCATGAGTTTATTGTAATGATGGCTCGCTTGCACAGCCACACATCTGTGACAAAATTGCGCTTTTAATCATGCCCAGACTTCATTCAGAGAATTTCAGGGAACGTAACCAGTGATGCTTTTTCGCCTCGCCATCAGCGTGTTGTTTGCCGTGTCGTCAATTGCCGTTGCCCAGGCGAAAACAGTCTGGGTGGATGATCAGTTGTACCTTCCGGTGAGGTCTGGCGCAGGTACCCAGTACCGGATTATCGAGAATGCCGTGCCCAGCGGGACGCCCCTGGAAGTGCTTGATGCCTCCGATCCGGCTTATACCCTGGTTCGCACCCCCAAGGGTACAGAGGGCTGGGTCTCCAGCCAATACCTGAGCGAAACACCCATCGCCGCCGACCGCCTCCGGACAGCCAACAAGCAGTTGGAAAATACCCGTGCGGAACTCGCCCGGGTAAAAGAGCAACTGACCCAGGTAACCAGCGAACGGGACGCTCTGGAAAACTCTGAATCGTCGCTTTCGAACCGCTCCCAGGAACTCCAGGAAGAGCTTCAGCGCATCAAGAGTATCGCATCCGACTCTATCAACCTGGCGCGCCGTAACCGCGAACTCCTTGAGGAAAACCAGAAGATCCGCAACGACCTTGAGGTCCTTACCGCGGAAAACGAACGTCTCGAAGCCAGCAAGGAGTACGACTTCATGCTACTCGGTGCCGGCCTGGTCCTCGGCGGTGTGTTGCTGGCACTGATTATTCCGATGCTCAAACCAACAAGAAAAACAGACAACTGGGCCTGACGCCATGAAGGATTACTCGGAAAAGCGCGACTTTCACCGCATGCAGGTGAACTCTGAAATCGACATTACCGACAGTCAGGGCAACAGGTTCACCGGCGTCTGCCGCAACCTGAGTGCAGCCGGTATGCAGCTCTATGTCGGGCGTGAGATAGCCGTTGGCGAAGAACTGCAAACGATCCTCCACCCGACCAGCGATCAGTTTCCGCCACTGGAAACGGCATGCGAAGTCATTCGGTGCGAACCGGAGGGTGACGGCTACCTGCTCGGAACGAACATCAGCGAAGTGACTCGCTGAACAATCAACGGCGGCCAGTAGCCGCCGTTGATTGTTCCTGCAAGATAGCTTCTGGATCAGACCAGGGGCTTCTCCGAAACAACAATGCCGTTGTTGTCGGCATAGACATAATGACCCGGGTGGAAGGTTACGCCGTGGAAGGCAACCGGCACATTCAGGTCGCCAAGTCCGCGCTTTTCACTTTTCCGGGGATGAGTCCCCAGGGCCTGAACGCCCAGTGGGGTGCTGCCAATCTCGTCTACGTCCCGAACACAGCCATAGATAATCAGGCCGGCCCAGCCGTTGCTGGCGGCTTTCTCCGCCAGCATGTCGCCCAGCAGTGCATGGCGCCTTGAGGCACCACCATCCACCACCATAACCCGACCATTGCCGGGCTGGCCAACCTGCTCCTTCACCACGGAATTGTCTTCAAAGCATTTCACGGTAACGATCTCGCCGCCAAACGCCTTGTTACCACCGTAGTTGTTAAAGCCGGGCGTCACAACCTGCACTTCCGGAAACTCGTCGCACAGGTCCGGAGTAATAATCCGTGTCACTTTGCCGCTCTCCTTCATCCTGCAAAAGGTACTCAGTCGATCGTTTCGTCGGCCAGGAAAAACCAGGTATCCAGCACCGAATCCGGATTCAGGGAAACGGAATCAATGCCCTGATCCATCAGCCACTTGGCAAGATCCGGATGATCCGATGGCCCCTGCCCGCAGATGCCAATGTACTTATCCGCTTTCTTGCAGGCCTGAATGGCGCTGGCCAGCAATGCCTTGACGGCGTCGTTACGCTCATCGAACAGGTGGGCGATGATGCCGGAATCCCGGTCCAGCCCCAGGGTAAGTTGAGTCAGATCGTTGGAGCCAATGGAGAAGCCGTCAAAGTGCTCAAGGAACTGTTCGGCGAGAATCGCGTTGGCCGGCAGCTCACACATCATGATGACACGAAGGCCGTTTTCACCCCGCTTCAGACCATTCTCCGCCAGCAGGCTAACCACCTGTTCCGCCTCACCAACGGTGCGAACAAACGGCACCATCACTTCCACATTGGTCAGCCCCATCTCGTTACGCACTTTTTTCAGGGCGCGGCATTCCAGCTCAAAGCAATCGCGGAACGTTTCGGAGATGTAGCGGGATGCGCCACGGAAACCCAGCATCGGATTTTCTTCATCCGGCTCGTACAGAGTGCCGCCAATCAGGTTGGCGTACTCGTTGGACTTGAAGTCCGACAGCCGCACAATGACCTTTTTCGGCGCAAAAGCGGCTGCCAGGGTGGAAATACCTTCAACCAGTTTGTCCACGTAGAAATCGACCGGAGACGAATAACCCGAAATGCGCTTTTCAACGGTCTGCCTGATGTCCCGGGGCAACCCGTCAAAGTTCAGCAGGGCCTTGGGGTGCACGCCAATCATCCGGTTGATGATGAACTCGAGGCGGGCCAGGCCAACGCCTTCATTGGGCAACGCCTGGAAATCAAAGGCACGGTCCGGGTTGCCGACGTTCATCATGATCTTGAACGGAATATCGGGCATGGAGTCAACGGTATTTTCCCGCAGCTCGAATTCCAGGGCACCTTCGTAAATCAGACCGGTATCGCCCTCGGCACAGGAAACCGTCACTTCCTGACCATCTTTCAAAACCTCGGTCGCGTCACCACAACCCACCACCGCCGGAATACCCAGCTCACGGGCAATAATGGCTGCGTGGCAGGTACGGCCGCCTCGATCCGTCACGATGGCGGAGGCCCGCTTCATTACCGGTTCCCAGTCCGGATCGGTCATGTCTGTCACCAGCACGTCACCGGCCTGAACGCGGTCCATTTCCTTGATACTGGTAATAACCTTCACCGGGCCGCTGCCAATCTTGTGGCCGATACTGCGACCTTCCACCAGCACCTTGCCGGTTTCGTTCAACAGGTACCGCTCCATCACGTTGGCGGAGACGCGGCTCTTGACGGTTTCAGGGCGGGCCTGGACGATGTAGATCTTGCCGTCGTCGCCATCCTTCGCCCACTCGATATCCATCGGGCGCTGGTAGTGCTTCTCGATAATCATTGCCTGGCGTGCCAGATCTTCCACCTCGGCATCGTTAATACAGAAGCGATTACGCTCATCCGGCTCAACCTTGACTGTTTCCACGAACTCGCCTTCACCGGGGCTTGAATGGTAAATCATCTTGATGGCCTTGCTGCCCAGATTGCGGCGCAATACCGCCGGGCGGCCAGCCTCCAATGTCGGCTTGTGGACATAGAATTCATCCGGGTTCACGGCACCCTGAACGACGGTTTCGCCGAGGCCATAAGAGGCCGTTACAAAAACCACGTCCCGGAACCCGGATTCGGTGTCGAGGGTGAACATAACGCCACTGGCCGCTGTTTCACTGCGCACCATTTTCTGAATGCCAGCAGAAAGAGCGACCATCTTGTGATCAAAACCATGGTGGACACGGTAAGAGATGGCCCGGTCGTTGAACAGTGAAGCAAACACTTCTTTAACCGAGGTGCGCACCTGCTGAAGCCCCACCACGTTCAGGAAAGTTTCCTGCTGGCCGGCGAACGAGGCGTCTGGCAAGTCCTCGGCGGTGGCTGAGGAACGCACCGCAACGGCCATGTGATCGTTGCCATCCTGAAGTGCCGAGAACGCCTCTTCCAGGGCCTTTTCCAGGGCATCCGGGAAGGGTGTGTCAATAATCCACTCACGAATCTGAGCGCCTACACGGGCCAGTTCGTTGACATCATTGATGTCCAGAGCCTCCAGGACACTATCGATCCGCTCTTTCAGGCCGTCTTTGGCCAGAAATTCGCGGTAGGCGTGTGCTGTTGTGGCAAAACCACCTGGAACGGTAACACCTGCGTTGGCGAGATTACTGATCATTTCGCCGAGGGAGGCGTTCTTTCCGCCCACCCGGTCGACATCGGACATTCCCAGGTGGTCAAACCAGATAATGTAATCTTCCAAAGCATGTCTCCCTTGAGTCTGTGAAGCAAAGAGCAAAACCGGGCCAGCGGTATCAAGCGGTAAAAGCAATATCCACTGCAGGGTCTCGAATTTGGCGTGTATGATACTGTAACCCGCGGAAATTACCTAGGGAACCACCCGCTGAATACGGAACCGGACAATACATCATGAAACGCACTGCTTTTTTCATTTCCGATGGCACCGGCCTGACTGCCGAGGCGCTGGGGCACAGTCTTCTGGCCCAGTTTGAAAAAATCGAGTTTGAGCGGGTGACCGTCCCCTACATTGCGGACGAGGAAAAAGCCCGGGAGATGGTAAAGCGCATCAACAAGGCCGCCGAAACAGACGGCGCGAGACCATTGGTTTTCGACACCATCGTGAACAGTGATATCCGGGATATCATCTCGACAGCCGGGGGTTTCATGGTGGATATTTTCGGAACCTTTCTCAATCCCCTGGAGCAGGAGTTGCAATCTTCCTCCTCCTACACCGTGGGAAAATCGCACTCAATCAACAACGAGGGCAGTTACGAGCGGCGGATCAAGGCCGTCAATTTTGCGCTGGATAACGACGATGGCGCCCGGACCCGGTATTACGATGAAGCGGACCTGATCCTGGTGGGGGCGTCGCGAAGCGGAAAAACCCCGACCTGCCTTTACCTTGCACTGCAATACGGCGTCAAGGCCGCCAATTATCCGATTACCGAGGAAGACCTGCAGGATCAGCAGATCCCGGCCGCCCTGAAGCCCCACAAGGAGAAAGTCTTCGGGCTGACCATCGATCCCGAGCGTCTCGCCACCATACGCAACGAGCGCCGCCCCAACTCAAGGTACTCCTCAGTCAGGCAGTGCATGCATGAAATCGAGGAAATCGAGCTGATGTACCGGCGTGAGCGCATTCCCTACCTGGATACCACGGCCTATTCAGTGGAAGAAATTTCGACACGGATTATGGTGGCCACCGGGCTGAAGCGGAATCGCTGAAGGGGCGGGAAAAGTGAAAAAGGGGTTGGAAAAGGGGTCAGATGAAAGCTTTCATCTGACCCCGGTATGTCCTGCATTGCACCTCTGGTTTACAGTTCCTGAATAGCCAGGCCGAGTTTCTCCACCCTGGCCCGGTTCTCAGGACTGGTAACAACCGCGGTACTCGCCTTCTCCGGCATCAGCCAGGTACTGGAGACCCTTTTGAGATCATCCAGGGTAACGGCCAGAACACGCTCCCGGAACCGGGCCCTCTGCTCCGGAGTGCGGCCGAACAGCCTGTTGTGGAACGCATGGCGGGCCGCACCGGCCGGAGAGCGGGGCCTGTCGAGCTGGCCGATAACCCCGAGAATCGACTCTTCCAGTTCCTGGTATTCGTGGTCCGTTTCCTGCAGCCAGATCAGCGCCCTGTCGAAGTCCTCCAGGGTCTCTTCCAGGCGGGGATCCCGGTAGGAGAAGAAACGGAAGGTTCCGTTCACGCTGTCCTGCCCGGCACCACCACCGTAGGCGCCACCCTTTTCACGGATGGCACGGTGCAGGTAACCGTTACGCAGAAAACCACCAAGCACGGTCAGCGCCGCTGCATCCGGGTGGTCTACCGGCACAGTGCTATAAGCCCTGGCGCAGAAATTCACCTGCGTGGACGTCAGCCAGGCCTCTTGAGCGGTATAACTGACCGGCTCTATCTTCCAGTTGGAGCTGACAGATGCCGATACTTCCTGCCAGCAGGATCTGAGATCGTCAACCATGGCCGGAAGCTGCTCTTCCTCGCCAATCACCAGGAATTCCCGCCCCTGGTTACTGATTTTCTTATGCAGGGCTGACAGTTTCTCGCACAGGGCCGCCAGCTCATCCGGATCTTTCAGGGCCTGATCCAGCTGCTTGGTGCCCCGGATGCCAGCCAGACCGCCAAGGCGGAAGGACAGCCAGGCGCCCGGACTCATACCCTGGGAAGCCGCGCCCATGGCCAGGGCATGACCACTGCCTGTGACGGCCTGCTCGCGGCGGGCGCGGATCTGGGCAATGATTTCCCGAACCCGTTCTTTCTCGTCAAAGCGGGCACTGGTATAGACATCACGGAGCAACCGGGCCAATGCGCCGCGGTTGCGGGCCAGAGCCTTGCCATTAAAGATGATGTAACCGGACACCTCCTGAACATCGTCGATACGCCCCTTGGCACTGAACGCGGCACCAATGCCGCCGGATTCCGCGGAAATACGGTCCTGCATCTGCAGGTAATCCAGCTCTCCGCAACCCACCTCGGAAATCAGAGTAGTGTAATACGGCACCAGCAAAAGCTCTTCTTCAGTGAGCGCCGGCGCCGGTACAACCACCTGCTCATACACCAGCCCATTGGTTCCGCGGGCATAGGCCGTTGCCGAGATATCACCGTCGTAATGGCCTAGCGGTTCCGGCATTTGCAGTGGCACATCCGACAGATCGACCTTCGGCAGAATGGAGTCGTCGTCCTTGCGCATCTGGCGTTCTTCCAGCGCGCCGGCGCGCTGGACAATCATCCGTGCCTCATCCTCGGTAAGCTCCGCCTTACGACGGGCCAGCGCTTCCCGGACAGCTTCCTGGCGATGACTCTCCAGCTTTTCGTCCGGGCGCAATGTGAGTGTCACCCGGTGGGGGTTTTCCAGCAGCTTTTTGCGGATCAGGCCGGGCACATAGCCGGGGTCCCGGATCTTCTCGCGGAGCGTCGCCAGCACCGGCTCCAGATCGAGCAACTCAACAGGATCGCCGCCGTGAACCATCGGTCCAATCGCGCTCATGATCAGTTGCAGACCATAGGGGAACTGGTCACCGGCAATTTCACGCTGATGCAGCTCCAACTGGTGCAGTATGGCTTCCAGCCGTTCCTCACTGACACCCTCCTCCACTACCTTGCGCAGCGTTGCCTCCACCAGCGCCTCCAGATCATGATGTCTGCCGGGCTCGCTGCCTTCAATACCGCAGACGAAGGCCATCTCTCGATTGGAGTCCTCCAGGCCGCACATGGGCGATGGCGAGTGGCCGAGCCCGGTGGTTTCCAGCGCCCGCATCAGGGGCGAGGCACTGTTTTCAAGAAGTACTGCGGAAAGCAGTTGCCCTTCCAGGTTTTCCTGAAGGTCAAAGCTGTGGCCCAGGAGCCAGCCAACAACGATATGGGTCTTGTTGTCTGTACCCTCACCTTCGTTGACCGCATAGCCCTGTTCCACCCGAACCGGAGCATACATGCGCTTTTCGTCCCGGACCGGCAGGTCAATGTCCAGCCGGTCAAAGCGCTTCAGCGCCAATTCCTCGAACTTTTCGTGGTGCTCGCGAGCCGGAATATCGCCATAGGTGGCAAAAATCGCGTTGCTGGGGTGATAGTGATGGCGATAGAACTTCACCAGGTCATCGTAGGTGAGGTCGACAATATGATCCGGTTCGCCACCACTGTTGTAGTGATAGGTGGTGGTAGGGAACAGATGACCGCTCAGATCCTGCCATAACCGGGAGGTGGGCGAACTCATGGCGCCCTTCATTTCGTTATAGACAACCCCCCGGTAGACCAGATCGGTGGAAGGATCTTCCGGCTTGTCGAATTCCAGGCGATGGCCTTCCTGGGCGAAATCCAGCGGATCCAGCCTGGAGAAAAACACACAGTCCAGGTACACCGCCAGCAGGTTGTCAAAATCCTTCCGGTTCATGCTGGCGAAGGGGTACGCGGTCCAGTCGCTGCTGGTAAAGGCGTTCATAAACGTATTCAGTGACCGCCGGATCATCATGAAGAACGGATCGCGAACCGGATAACGTTCGCTGCCGCAGAGTGCGGTATGCTCGAGAATATGGGCAACGCCGGTTGAATCCATCGGGAAGGTACGCAGGGCCACGAAGAACACGTTCTCGTCGTTATCCGCCGCCAGATGCAGGTGCCGGGCCCCGGTTTTCTTGTGGCGATACTCCTCAACCTCAAGATTGAGCGTGCCAATCCGGTGACCGCGAAGCTTTTCAAAGGCCGGATGGGTTGCGTTGTCGATCACTGCAGCCATTCAAACTATCCTGTCTTTAAACAATTGGAGAATTGTAGGGTAACACGTAGTATCGATTATCATGCATTACTCCCGTAGCGATAAGGCACCCCACCAATCCATGACAACACCTGCACCTCACACCAAGGCTGTTGATGCCCCCGAGGTCGCTGCCTACTGGGCAGAACGACGCCGATATCTCGAGCGCATACGAAAGATTCCGGAAACCAGGCAGCGTTTCTGGCAGGAAGTTGCCATCTACCTGCTCCGCCGTGTGCTCTGGTCATTCGGATTTTTCCCGGTATTCCTGGCCTTCTGGATTCCGTTCGTGATGGCCAGCTTCAACCCTGTTGTCATGGCATCCGATCTGATTCCGCTGCTAGAGGCGTTCGTCAATTCCAACCCGGAGGTACAGGCCACCACTATCAGCACCCTGTTGATTGCCTGGGCCTCGATCGGATTCTTCTTCCTGGTGTTTGATTTTGTGCTTACCCCTTTTAAGTCGCCTTATGAATACGAAGCCGATGTGTACATGAAATCATGGGAACAGCTCAACCATGACCAGCTTCCGGATAAAGTGTGATTTGGCCTGCATTCTCGTTAACTCCAGACACTTTCTGTTACATAACGTTGTACTCACTGGTTAAGATGAAGCGGTAGACAGAATTTCGAGAATGCAGGATTAAGAGGTTCCGCCATGGTCGATCTCAGACCACTTCTGTTCATCAACGCCCTGGCGCTCATGTTGCTGGTCACCGCCGGGTTCGCGTCGGTCCGGGACGAGCTTCGGATGACGGAAGTCTTCGAACCACCCATCATGGCCCAGGCCGTTGCCGCTGAAACTAATGCAACCGGCAAGCCGCCAGCACCCGCACCGGCTGAACCGGAACCCGCAAATACAGTGCAAGCCCGTACCGACGCCCGTCAGCCCATTGTCGATGCCACCCCGTTCACCGTACCGCCCCTGCCCGAGGCGTCCACGGTTCTGGCGGTCGCCGAACCGCCCTCGGCAATGGCAACCCGCACGGACGCCGCTCCGGCGGTGCAAAAGCAGGCTCGCAACAAACCCGGGAAGCAACCACCAACCACCGGCACCCTGGTGCTTCGCTCAAACGTTGTGGGCGATCAGGTCACCATCAACGGTAAGGATTACGGCGCAACCCGCCTGGAACTGGAACTGGAACCGGGCCGGTACGATGTCACCATCAGCAAGACCGGCTTTAAACCCTGGAGCCAGTACGTTGCCCTGGAAGCCGGTAAAGAAATGACGCTGGTGGGCGAGCTGGAAGCCTTAACCACGGTGAATTTCCAGGACGGCATCTGGATCGGCGGCGTGAAGACAGGGGATGGCACCTACCAGGATGCCGATGGCCTGCGCTACGAGGGCCATTTCGTGGATGGCCAATTCCACGGACAGGGCACCGCCTGGTACCCCGACGGCAGCCGCTACGAGGGAGGCTGGTCTGCCGACAAGCGCGAGGGCGAAGGTGAATGGCGCAGTGCGGACGGCGCCCGCTACTCCGGCGACTTCCGGGCGGACCAGTTCAACGGTAAAGGCACACTGACCCTGGCGAACGGGGATATCCTTACCGGCCACTGGCAGCAGGGGCAACTCAATGGCCACGGCTCACTGACCACCGCTGACGGCGTGCTCTACGTCGGCGGGTTCCGTAACGATGAATTCCACGGCACCGGCACACTGACTTACCCGGACGGACGCCACTATGAGGGTGAATTTTCCAACGGAGCCTTCCACGGTACCGGCTCCGAGGTCTTCGCCAATGGCAAGAAGTACGAGGGCCAGTACATCGAAGGCAAGTTCCATGGCAACGGCCTGTTAAGGAACCCGAATGGCAGCTCCATTGAAGCCACCTTCCGTCATGGCGAGCCCTATGGACAGGTTCGCCTGACCACGGCGGCGGGGGAAACCTTCACAGCCCGCACAACGGAGCCCGGTGTCTGTTATCGGGACAAAAGCTACCGGGCTACCGAGTGCCCGAAACTGGAAGGCTGGTAATCACGCCGGCCCGATAACAAACGCGTTTGCAGTAAACGATTGAGGTAGTGACATGGCGATCAAGAACGCTCTGCTCGTGGACGACTCCAAGGTGGCCCGGTTTGCCCTGAGCAAACTGCTGGAGGATCGTGACATGGAAGTCAACATGGCGGGTTCGGCCGAGGAGGCCCTGGATTTCCTGAGCAGTCATGACCGGCCGGATGTGATCTTCATGGATCATTTGATGCCAGGCATGAACGGCGTCGAAGCCACCAAGGTGATCAAGTGCAACCCCCAGACAGCGGGCATTCCGATCATCATGTGCACGTCCAAGAAATCCTCGTCCTTCATGGAAGAGGCGAAGAACTTCGGCGTTTACGACATCCTGACCAAGCCGCCCCAGACCGATGGCCTTAGCCATGTCCTGGATCAACTGGCCAACGATGTCACCAAGGGAACGCTGCCCAAGCCACCCACCGAAGAGGCCACCCTGGCCCGGGACGACGACCTGTTGAACGTACCTGCAGATGCCTCGGTCGAGCTCTCTCCCAAAAACGGAGGTTCCGCAAGCCGGGGCAGCACCCAGGCCAACGTTGTCCCGCTGACCAGCGATCTTATTGAGCAGATTGCCCGCTCCGCTGTTAAAACCCATATCAACAACCGGCTGCATGAACTGCTCAGCTCCCTGTTTGATGAACAGTTTGACCACCTCAAGCGCGCTCTGGACGAATCCCGCGGTAAACAGGAGGCGGTCATTGAGGAACGCCTCAATACCATTTCTGACATGGTCGAAGAGCGCACGAAAAACCTGCGGGATGACGTTGCCGCCGAGGTCAACCTGAGCCTGGGTAGTGAGCTTGCAGTACTGAAGAAGGAGCTCAAAAAGAACTCCGGATTCACCAGCGAGCACATGGCCGAACTGAAGGACCACATCACCAGCGTCCAGACCATTGATACGGAGTTCTGGCAAACCCTGCAATCCGAGGCGATTCAGCAGGCCCACGAGATTTCCCGGGAAACCGCGGAAGACATTGCCCAGCGCACCATCGATTTGTTCGTCGCCCAGCAGCGAACAGCGGCGTCCCGGGCCTACACCATTGGCCTGGCCGTCAGTCTTGGCGTCTTCAGTGTCGGAATCGCATGGTTGTCGGGCCTGTTTGGTTGAGCAGGGCTCTGATTCTTTGCCAGTCGGCCGGGGTGTCCACATCGTCGTGGACCCCTGGTATGTCCACCCGGGTTGCCCTCACCTCCGCCAGCAGCCGTCCGGCTCCACGGTCCCCTTCCAGATCCAGCACCAGGGGCCACAGCCAGCGAGGCAGATAGGCCGGAACACCGGGCCGGCTGCCGTAATCCGCCGCGATTGGTTGCCCAGAAACATAACGCGCGGCATTCCCAAACGCCTCCAGGGCATTTAGATCCAGCAGCGGCTGATCCGCCAGCAGCACAAAGACTCCTTTCGCCGTCGGCCCCAGGCTGCGGATTCCGGCAGCCAGTGACGCCGACATCCCCTCATGCCAGTCTGGCGCTTGCAACCATAGCGAAGGTTGCCTGCGGCAACGAAAACGGATCAAAGGGTACCAGGCGCCGCAAACTACCCGGACATCACGGCTCAATAACCGGCCCTGGTCAATGGCCGCGTCCAGCAGGATTTGCCTGCCCTCACTCCCACCGGCGCCAAGGGGCAGAAGCGCCTTGGGCCGCCCAATCCGGCTCGAAGCACCGGCGGCCAGTATCAGTGCCGGAAATTCCTGATCGTTGATCTGTCTGCGGAAGTTTATGATGTTGCGCCCGATAGCAATAAGCAATGGTCCCCGGCACTCAGCCCGACTGCTGCACCCTGGGATTTTTGCTAGAATTCGTCCATCAATCAACCATACCCGCCCGGAAATTTGATGAACCATCTGTTTATAGACAACCTGACCGTTATTGATTTCGCGTATCTGGACCCGGCGAGGGGACTGGTGGGTGAGAGCTGGGTTGCGGATGTGGTGCTTGGCGGGGAGCTGGACGAACAGGGAATGGTGTTCGACTTCAGCAAGGTAAAGCGCACCATCAAACGGGTGATCGACGAGCGCGTCGACCACCGGCTGGTGATTGCGCGTGGCTACCAGGGCTTGTCCTGGAACGAGGAACAGCCGGACACCTTTACCTGGGCGCTGACCGATGGCGCCGAGATCATTCACCGCTCGCCGGACGAAGCCATCGTCTGGTTGTCGGCAGAACGGGTCGTACCTTCTGCGGTGGCTGCCCTGCTGGAACAAGAGATCAAGGCAGTGCTTCCGGCGAACGTAACCTCCGTGGAGGTCAATCTTCGGGAAGAGGAAATCGACGGTGCTTACTATCACTACGTGCATGGCCTGAAGAAGCATCTCGGTAACTGCCAGCGCATCGCTCATGGCCACCGCTCCCCGATTCGCATTGATCGCAACGGGCACCGGGATCATGACCTGGAGCGTCGCTGGGCGAAGCTCTGGCGGGATATTTACGTGGGCTCCGAGGAAGACGTGGTACGGCGCCATGTCGGCGAAGCCGGCGTTCGGTACGTGACCTTCGAGTATGAGGCCAATCAGGGGGAGTTTGCGCTGACACTGCCTGAGGAGCGGGTTTACATGCTCGATACCGACACCACAGTGGAGCTGATTGCGGCGCACATGGCCGATAAACTGAAGGTGGAGTTTCCCACTGACACTATTCGGGTCAAGGCTTATGAAGGTGTGGGCAAAGGCGCTATCGCGGAACGTTGAGTGAAGATGGGGTCAGATGAAAACGGGGTCAGATGAAACTTTCATCTGACCCCATCTTCAGACACAAAAAAACCGCCCAAAGGCGGTTTTTTTGATGGCTTTCCGGTGGACTAAACCGTCAAGCCGCATTGGCGTCCCCTAGGGGGTTCGAACCCCTGTTGCCGCCGTGAAAGGGCGGAGTCCTAGGCCACTAGACGAAGGGGACTAGAAATTGGTG
>PAKW01000039.1 GCA_002707215.1 Halomonas sp. | reverse complement strand
TGTCGTGTGCGCAGTCTTCTGTCCACGGCGCGGAAACAGAACCTGGGTGCCTCCGAGGTATTGACGCAGCTGTTTACCGGGCGTGAGCCGGATTTCATGTCGGCCCCGGAAGGGGGTTAACAGGACTTTTTACGGGGAGGCAGCTGAATAGTTACACCAGCCCAGCGGTTGCCCGCTAAGCTGGAAAGTGACCAAGCACTGCAAGGGATTGGCACTGGTTGCAGAAGATTCATACCGTAAGCCGCCGTCGTTTGAAAAGCCCAGCGGTGATCTTGCGGGAGCTTGTTCGCGCCGCATTAATATTCAGCATCGTTTGGTATACCAAGTGCTCGAAGACGAGTGAGTGGTGAAAGTTCTCCGGCTTTGAAGCCACGTCAGAAGATCGGTGCTAAGCTGGCTGGGACAGGTATCGAAATAGTCGCTCACCTGCCGCAGGCCGTGGATGTAAAGGTCAATGGTCCTGGCGCTTTTCCCGCGCAGGGAAGTGCAGATGACTTGGACCTCGGCCGCGTAGCGGCTTCGCCCAACCATCAACCATCAACATAAGACGAAAGGAGTCAACAATGGCAACGGCAATTATATTTCACGAAGTTCAGGATGGTGCAGTTTGGGCCAAAGCCTGGAAGAAAGGACCAGGGAGCCGCCATGAGATGTTTGGGAAACTTGGCATCAAGTGCCGAAACTTCCGTGACCCTAATAACCCCAATGCGACGGGCGTTATGGCGGAAATTCCTGATATGGCGAAATTTGAGGAGCTGCTGCAGTCTGATGAAGGCAAAAAAGCGATGCGGGAGGACGGCTTGAAGGTCGAGACGATGCGGATGTTGGTCGAGTTCATCCCGTAGATGCAGGCGTACCCTTCAAGTCCATCAACCCGAACCTGGAGGGCATTACGATGTTTGGGTGGACAAATTTTTATTGAGTCCTTGTCCGAGAATGTAGGTGGCGTCACCCTTTTGGGGTCGCTTCTTGTTGCTGGGAAAGTGTTCCGTTACCCGGCGCAACCAGCTTAATCCTGCCAACTACCGGGAGTTGGCGTGGTAAACCGTTTAACCTTGTCTGGCGGTGCGCAGCTGGGCTTCATTTGTTGATCACCCAGTAAAAGATAGTTGTCTCGGTGAGCGGTTCCCAAAGGGATGGCGCCTTCTTTGGTAAAGCATTGCAATTCAATCTGATCTGCGACGATGAGATAGCTATCTGCGGTTTCGTTCATCCACAGCCATGCGTTGCGACTTTCCTGCTCAAGGTCGGTGAAAAAGCTGAAGTGGGTGAAATCGCGCCTGGAGAACAGGATAAATTGTTCCCGGAAATCGATCATGCCGAGTTGTGCATCGGCCGGCATGCTCCGTTCCGCAGCCGCGAGAATATCACGAGGTGTGCGTAAAGGTTCCAGAACCCGGTAACCCCAGGTTGTGTATAGCAGCCAACTGACCATCATGGCCACGAACAGCCGCCCCAGCGCATTAGAGCGCCAGAACACCGCAAGGCTGACCAACCATACCAGGCCAACGCTGAAAACCAGTGTTCCGGCCTCATGCAGCCGCGCCGGGTCTCGGCTGTAGTCCGCCACTTTTTCGACCAGCCTGGGATGATCATTCCAGGCCATGACTCCAACGACCAACAGGGCCGTGGCCAACAGAAAATGCAGTCCCGTGAGAACGACCGGGAACCAGCGGGCAGGTTGCTGAGTGCTCAACACCGGCGCAAGACTCAGGACGAACATGGGCAATGCCGGCAGAATATAAACCCCGCGCTTGCCGGGGCTGATGCTGAAAAACATCACAACCAGGGCGATCCAGACCAGCAGAACGGGAAGGACAGGGTTTCGCCGGATGGCTCCCGCAAGGGGGCGTACTAATGCAAGCAAGAGTAACGGCAGCGGAAACCAGAGCGAGGGGATAGCATTGGTCAGGTAGTAATACCAAGGCTGGATATGACCCCAGGAGTTGGCATATCGTTCGCCGGTTTGCCTGAACAGAATGTTGTTCCTGTAGGCAAGGGCTTCTTCCGTGCCCAGGTTGTTCACGTAGAGCACCATTGGGATCAGCCAGGCTGCAACGACGGCTATCATGGCCAGCGGGCCGAGCGCACAGCGCCAGGTAAGGGTGCCGGAAAAAAGCTGGCGATTCCGGAGCCCGAGTATCAGGATCGGGATAAACATGAATGCGGGCAGAAAGCCGACACCTTTGGTGATAATTCCAAGGCCCATGAATGCCCAGGCCACGAAGTACCAGCCCCAGGCCGGTCCGGTGAAAAAATGCCGGATCAGACCATAGCAGGCGACGGTAATCCAGGCTGCAACCATGGCATCTATCTGGGCCTTCTGTGCCTGAATCAGGAACTGCGGCGCAAGCAACAACAGCAACACGGCTATCGTGCCGGTGCGCTGGTTCCATAGCCGCGTGCCCAGATCAAAAACCAGTCCCAGGGTCAGCAGGCTGCTAAGCGCATTTGGCAGAAGGAAGGCGACTTTCAGGCTGCCAGTTAACCAATAGAACAGGGCAATGCTCCACATGAAGACCGGAGGCTTGTCCGGATAGAGCTCGCCACCTCTCATGGGAATCAGCCACTGTCCGGAAGCCACCATTTCCCGGGCAACTTCGGCAAAGCGGGGCTCGTCGGCCGGCCACGGGGATCGCAGGCCGATACCGGAGAAGATGATCGCTGCGGCAAATGCCAGCAGCACGAGCAGTAGCCGGTTCCGCGAGAGGTTGAAAAGGTACTCGGGGAGAGGGCGAACGAAAGGCGATGCGGGCATGGTCGGTCTCAGGAATGATCGGAAAGGGAATTGGCCAGGGTTCTGGCTCTTTGATTGTGGTAGAGCAGCGCGCCAATCATGGAGGCCAGAATGAACAGGGCAACGCTCAGGATCAGTTGATATTCGTCAGCAGTGCCAATGCCGGCGCCGGCCAGAGCAAACACCAGCATTTGCGGAAGGTATCCGAGCACGCTGCCGGCCAGGAAGGGCAGAAAACGGATGCCGGAACAACCTGCAACGAGGTTGGTGACCAGGTTACTGCCGACAGGCAGCAGGCGAACCATGAGTACCTTCAGCAGGGTCTGTTCCTGAAACAGTTCGTCAAACTGGCGCATGCGCCGGTTGAACCGGCGGGCCAGGGATGTTCGCAGCAGCCATCTTGCGGTGAAGAAGCACCCTGAGGCGCCAATAGTGGCTGCCAGTGTTGATACCAGGGTGCCGTTGATGCCCCCGAGGGCAAAACCAAGCACAAAGGCAAGCAGTTGGCGGGGGGCGCCGATGCCGGTGAAGATCGCGCCTGCCAGGGTGATAGCCAGCAGGCCTTCAATTCCGTGGCTGTGCAGGTAACTGGCTACCTGGGCCCTGTCCGCTATAAAATCGAACCAGCCATTCCGGATTGCCAGATAGCCGACCAGCGCCAGCACAGCAAAGACCAACCAGCGGGACCCGTTGAACATGTCAGGACTGCTCCGTTACCGATACCGGGGTGTCGGAATTGACGGGGTTGGCAATGACAGGAGTACGGGTCCGGTGTAGTAGCCATAAAACGCCGAACAGGTCGAGTATGCCGGCCCAGGTCCGATTCCAGGCGTTGTATTTGGAAGTGCCCGCGGCACGTGGCCGGTGGTTTACTTCCACGACCGCAATCTCACCACCAATACCCCGCACCAGCGCCGGAATGAAACGGTGTGCGTGGTCAAACCAGGGCAGTTTAAGAAACGTGGAGCGAGGGAACAGCTTGAGGCCACACCCGGTGTCTGGCACACTGTCATGCAGCAGTGCGTCGCGCACGCGATTGGCCAGTCGCGACTGAAATCGCTTCCAGGCGGTGTCTTTGCGGTTCTTTCGATAGCCCGCGATACAGAAATCCGATGCCCGGATTGTGTTTGCTTTTTGCAGCAGTGCCGGAATGTCAGCGGGATCATTCTGGCCGTCACCATCCATCGTCACGATAAGACGACTTCGGGCGTGCCTGATGCCCGTAGCCAGTGCACCGCTCTGGCCGATGCTCTGCTCATGACGAACCGTGACGAGTCGGCCGCCAAGGGACTGGGCTGTCCGGGTAGCGGTGTCCAGTGTCTGGTCGTGGCTGCCATCGTCCACCAGAACGACTTCGAAGCCGGGGTAATCCCGCATCACACCCAAGGCTTCGGTCAGCAGGGTGGCGATGTTTGCCTCTTCATTCAAGGCCGGGATAACCAGCGACAGAGTTTTTTCCTGACCCATGTAACGATATCCTCGAAAACGGAACATCAACCGGACCTTGTGACGGCCTTGCTCAACAGGGCCGAAGTATCCTCCTCAAACCTTAAATTAACCTTAAGTCTGGCTGCGCCGTGAAGCGGGACGAGCCGGAAGCCAGATGCCGACACAGAGGCCGGATTGGCCATCCGGCCGCTCGCCCAGGGTAAGCTGACCACCATGGAGCTCGGCGATGCGCCGGGAAATGGCGAGCCCGAGCCCGGCGCCGCCGCCGAGTCGCTGATCAAGCCTGACAAAACGGCTTAGAGCCCGCTCCCGCTCTTCGGTTGGGATGCCGG
This sequence comes from Halomonas sp., assembly GCA_002707215.1. GTDB lineage: Bacteria > Pseudomonadota > Gammaproteobacteria > Pseudomonadales > Oleiphilaceae > Marinobacter. Next base: position 8,606 of record PAKW01000039.1, on the reverse strand, counting down.
GGCCCTGATCACAGACGGTAATGTGGTAACCGTCGCCGGAAGGCGTGAGGTGGGTAGTAATCATGGTATGTTCGGGGCTGTACTGAATGGCATTGGCAAGCAGGGAGCGCATCAGTGTATTGATCAGCGCGCTGTGGCAGCACACCAGGGCCTGGCCTGCATCGTCTTCCAGTACCGGTTCAATATTCTTCTTCAGGGCCAGGGGTGCCACATCGGCAATGCTCTGCTCCAGAGTCGCAGACAAATTGTGGTATTCCGGTGTGAAATCGACACCGGAATCAACGCGGTTCAGCAGTAACATCTGCTCCACCAGGTGCACCATGCGATCCACGGATTGGATCAGGTCCTCGTACTGATCCGGGATGTCCTCACAGGCTTTTTCCAGGTTCAGTCGGAGCGCCGTCAGTGGTGTTCGAAGCTCATGGGCGGCATCCGCAGAGAAACGTCGTTCCCGTTCCAGGGCTTGATGGAGACGTCTCAGCAAACCATTCACCGCCTGCACCAGTCCGGCGACCTCCTTTGGTGCCCGGCGGTCGTCCAGGGGGTGGATACTTTCGGGGGCCATGTTGCGGACGGGTCTCTCAAGTCTCCGGAGTGGCTCGAGGCCCACCTGGATTGATAGAAGCACGGCCAGCGCCAGCAAAGGAAGAGCGATCAGGAAGGGCAGTGCGTTGCCCAGGGCGATTTTCTGGCTGAGTTCGGCTCTGACATCCTCACGCTGGGCAGTACGGATCCAGAAATCGGTCGCCGGATCCTCAAGGGTAAAGGTCCGCCACTGGTAATTCATGGCCTCCTGCCAGGCAAAGCCAGGCTTCAGGCCCTGGGGGTCGTTGGCCCGGAGGGTGTCGAGGATCGGTTCCCTGTCCGGCGACCAGATCTCAAAGGCAATTTTGCGTTCGTATTTGTGGCCCAAACCGTCAGGCAGGATGTTATCTTCGTCTTCCTCTCCCTGGTAGGCAGTCGCCGGCAGTTGGAGCGCTTTTGCCAGGTCTCGGGAGAGCTGGTCGTTGGGTTGGGTAGAGGAGAGATGCTCAACCAGCCCCTGGACGATGCGGGTGCTCCGGGCGAGCTCGGCATCGAACAGTTCTTCCAACACGTGGTGGCTGGCGTAGTAGCCCCAGCCGGCGGCAATTAATGTGATGATGAAAACGGTACTTGTTACCAGCAGGGTGAGCTTGCGGGTCAGGCTCATTCCGGGGGCGCCTCTGCAGCAGCTTTGCTGTCAAGCAGGTAACCAACGCCGCGAACCGTGCGGATGGTTTGTTTGCCGGCACGCCGCCGCAAATGATGGACATGCACTTCGAGCGTATTGCTTTCGGCACCCTGTTCCCAGCCGTAAAGCTGCTCCTCCAGCCGGCGCCGTGTGGCGACCTGGTCCGGATGGCGCATCAGGTAGTGCAGAATCTGGAATTCACTGCGCGGCAGGGCCACTGTCTCGGCACCAATTTGGAGCTGGCCTGAGTCAGGATCCAGGGTCAGCCGGCCAATGTTCAGGCGGCCGGCCCGGACCTCCGGGCCGCGCCGGGTAACTGCCCGGATTCGAGCCTTCAGTTCTGCCATCGCGAAGGGTTTGGTCAGGTAGTCGTCGGCACCGGCATCCAGGCCCCGCAGTTTTTCATCCAGATCGCTGCGGGCGGTGAGGATAATTACCGGTGTTTCGATGCCTTTGTTGCGGACCTTTCTAATGACATCAAGACCATCCATGCGCGGCAGGGTCAGATCCAGAATGGCCAGATCGAAACGGTCGTCGAGTAGTGCGCGCAGTGCCTGATGGCCATCATCCAGCCAGTCGACGGTATTCTGGTCGTCGCGCAGCATCCTGAGCATGGTCTTGGCCAGCAGGTGGTCGTCTTCAATAAGCAGTATGCGCATGCCGCGGGAATCCGGTTGGTACTCAGCTCAGCGGTTGGTCGTTGGTTACAGTGTAATCGATACCGCCGGTTTTGCTTTCCCGATTGGCGCCACCGGCTGTGCTTCCGGGCCGGGGTTCGAGCAGGAAAAGGCGGTAGCGTCGGTTCTCGTGGATGGGGTCGGCGAGGCCTTTGAGTCGTTGCAGCATCGCTTTATCGCCTTTCGCTACCGCCAGAGCCATGGGCTCCGTCAGGGCTCCCTTCTCCAGCCGGCGGATGACCAGATCCGCATCGATAGTGCGTGCCTCTCCCTGGCTGTAGAAACGTGCCGAGAATGGGGTCTTGTCGAGATAAGCCAGACTGTCCGCAGCCATACCGGGGATGCGGTTAACCCTGGCCACCAGTTCCCGCTCGGTTTTCAGTTGCTCCGGGTGAATGGCAAGCCAGCCACCGGCGACTGTGCCAATCACCGGTATCAGAAAAACAGTAGCCAGAGCCGCAGGGTGCATTGGTCTGGCAAGCCCCTTTGACCAAATAGACCAAAGGTTTGATGTCAGCACCGCGAGAAAGGGCAATCCCGGAAGAACGTAGGTCCAGAGGATATTGCCGGATAAGGTGAAAAAGATGGCCGGGCTCAGGGCGGACGCCAGTATCAGGCCGCCAACTCCCTGTTCACGCGGCTGCCATTGATGCCCCGGCGGTTGGCCGCGCCAGAGGTTGAGTCCGAAGGCGACAATAGCGATCAGACTCCAGGGAAAACCGGCCGCGATCAGGTACAGCCAGATGGTGCCTCGGGTAAACTCGTGGGCGTTGCCATACAGGTCACCCTGCCAGCCACTGACCAGGAACCGCTTGAAGTGCTCTCCCACAATAAAGTAATCAAGGAAGCCGGGTGTCTTGAGCTCAGCCAGGATATACCAGGGCATCGCGATGGTCAGCATCAGTATGGCGCCGCGAATCCAGGGGAGGCACTGCCAGAGGGTACGCCAGCGCCGGGTAACGGCGACCCACAGAAATACCGGCAGACCGGTCAGAACCAGAATCAGCGGGCCCTTGGCAAGCAAGCCGATAGCGAGACCGAGGAAGAACAGCCAGCCCCAGACCTCTGTGCCGCCCTGAAGACGGATGATCAGGCTGGTCAGTACCAGGGTAGAACCGAGGGCAAGGAAGGAATCGGTCATCACCGTGCCCGCTGTCAGGAACCCGAGTGCGGTAGTGGCATAAATCAGAGCCGCCCAGAGACCGGACCGTCTGGCCGCTTCACTGGTGTGGTCGGGATGCAGGCGTCGGCGCAGGGTGAAGATTAGGTAGACAATGACAGCATTGGCCAGCCAGGAGGGCAGTCTGCCCGAAAACTCACTTACGCCAAGCAATTTGAACGACAGTGCCTGTGCCCAGAAAGACAGCGGCGGTTTGCCCCAGAAGGGCACTCCATAATCAAACCAGGGTGTGATCCAGTCGCCGGTCTCAGCCATGATGCGGGCAATCTCCGCGTAGCGGGGTTCGGTGGTGTCGGCCAGGGGAAGTATGGCCGCCAGGCCCAGGCGCAGGGCCAGGACCGAGAACAACAGCCAGAGCAGGGTGTTAATGTTTCTGGTCATTGCCGGCCACTCGCAGTTGGGGCAGAGCCGGTCGGGCGACGTCTTCGCTGTCTTCGGCAACGATGAAAACCGGGCGCTGTTTGGTTTCCATGTAGATGCGCCCCACGTACTCCCCCAGCAGGCCGACGCAGAGCAGCTGGACGCCCGACAGGAAAGTGATTATTGCAATCAAGGAGGCGTAGCCCGGAGTAGAGACGCCGAAAACCAGGGTCCGGAGGACTTCCCAGGCGCCAAACAGGCCGCCGGCGCCGGCGGCGAGCAGGCCGAGCACCAGTGCAATACGCAGGGGGCGGGTCGAGAAAGATGTGATTCCCTCCATCGCCAGATGGATGAGCTTCAGGTAATTCCACTTGGTTTTGCCTGCTGCCCGCGGGTCACGATCAAATTCCAGGGTGACGGTAGGCATGCCAACCCAGGCGAACATTCCTTTCAGGTAGCGGTTGCGTTCGGGTAACCGGTTCAGGGCATCCACCGTGCGCCGGCTCATCAGCCGGAAATCTCCGGTATCGACCGGTATCGAGGCGTCGCTGATGCGGTTGATCAATCGGTAGAAGATGCTGGCTGTTGTCCGTTTCAGCCAGCTCTCGCCGGCCCGGGTCCGTCGCTTCATCAACACCACATCCGCGCCCTTGCGCCATTCGGCAACCATGCTGGGAATCAGCTCGGGCGGGTCCTGTAGATCGGCATCCATCAGCACCACCGCATCGCCCCGGGCGTGCTCCAGGCCCGCGGTCACCGCCGCCTCCTTGCCAAAATTCCGTGACAGCTGCACTACCCGTATGGCGGGCTGGCGATGCCGGGCCTGCATCAGCAAGGCGACGGAATTGTCCTGGCTGCCATCGTCCACGAACAGCAGCTCCACGGCATCCTCCAGTTGCCGGCTCACCAGGTCCAGGCGTGCCAGAAGATCCGGAATGACCTCCGCCTCGTTGTGAACCGGAACGACGATGCTGAGCATCGGGTCAGTGAAGATTGATGGTTGTTTTTTCATGAAAAACAAACCTCTTGGCAAAGAGATAATTGGCGAATGCCACCAGTCCGGTGGCAACAAGCTGTGAGAGGGCAACCGTGGTTCCTGCTGCCATAAGCAATGAAAAGCTGAGCAGGTTGAGGCCCCAGCCCAGTCCCGCTCCGGTGAGATAACGGGGGAAGGCCACCCGGTGCGGCAGGGCAGAGCAAAAAGCGTAACGATGCTGAAGCGCGTAGTTGGCGAGAAGCCCCATGGTTGCGCCGATGGAGGTCGCTGACACCGCACCCACACCGAACCGGATGAGTACCAGCATGATCAGCCAGTGGAGCAGGGTGGCGAACCCTCCGGCCAGCAGGAAGCGGGGCAGCCTGCCTGATCGGTTTGTCATTAAATCCGGAAGTCTCATACAGCCTCACTCCAGAAATCGGGGGTGCCCGGCAATAACCGGGCGTGTCCGGAGGAATCCGGATAATGGCACGTTAGATTATTGGCTCAACCTTAAATAAACCTGAAAAACTCCCTTACAAAGCCTTAATGCGACCTTAAGCCTCTGGTGGTGAACCCTTGACCTGCTAAAGCCAGGCCCTCTGTTCTGCCAGCCGTGACGGAAGTGGCAACGAAGCCGCGTAGCGGGAGAATGGCCATGCCACGCCGGGTCGCGGATCTTGAGACTGAACCGGCGGGTAGTGGCTGCCTTGTTGATCCATCAGGGACATTGCGCATATAAAGAAAGGTCATTTCACCTCATATTACCAGATAGTATATCTTTATAATTAAATCTCTAGATATCAGCTCCGATAGAGGTGACAGTCATGAGCAACCCGATCATTCAGCATTTTTTTGATGAACCCACCAGCACCTTCGGTTATGTGGTGCGGGACCCGGAAAGCCACGTGCACGCGGACCACTTGTCTGCCGCGCCCTACCTGCAAGAGGAGCTGGGTGGCAAAATGGGCATTGGCGCGCACATCCGTGACGTCCAGGAGATTTTCGGCAAGGTGTTCAATGCCGGTACTGAATTCCAGTGCGACGGCAGCCAGTTTGACCAGCTTTTCCACGAAGGGGCACCATGGCCATTGGCGGCCTTGAAGGGTGGGTATTGCATACACCAGGGCATTACCCCCTGCCGAAGACAATGGGCAGGTTTACCTGAAAGTACCGGTTGATCTGTTCTGAGATTCATGATGAATCTTAAACGCTACCTGCCCATTCTTGACTGGGCGCCACAGTACAGGCGCAATCAGGCCACCCGTGATCTGGTGGCCGCGGTCATCGTGACCGTGATGCTGATTCCCCAGTCTCTGGCTTACGCCTTGCTGGCAGGCCTGCCTGCCCAGGTGGGGCTGTACGCCAGTATCCTGCCGCTGGTGATCTATGCCGTGTTCGGCACCAGCCGCACCTTGTCCGTAGGACCGGTGGCGGTGGTGTCCCTGATGACCGCGGCCGCGCTGGCGCCGCTGGCGGAAGCCGGCACTCCGGAATACGTTTCCGGAGCGATTCTGCTGGCGGTGATGTCAGGCCTGATACTGACCCTAATGGGTATTTTCAGGCTGGGCTTCCTCGTCAATTTCCTCAGTCACCCGGTGGTTTCTGGCTTTGTTACTGCCTCCGGTATTGTTATTGCGGCCAGCCAGCTCAAGCATATTTTCGGGATTCAGGCTTCTGGCCATAATCTGCTGGAGATCGGCCAGTCGCTGCTGCTGACAATAGACGACACCAACCCGACAACACTGGCCATTGGCATCGGGGTGCTGCTGTTCCTGATGCTCGCCCGTAAGCACCTGAAACCGTTTCTGATGGCTGTGGGGCTGGCGCCAAGATCGGCGGACATCCTGGCCAAGAGCGCACCGATTGTGGCGATTCTGGCCACCACCCTGGTGGCCTGGCAGTTCCAGTTGGATGACCGGGGCGTGCGACTGGTGGGCAATGTTCCCCGGGGGTTGCCGGAGCTGGCCTTGCCCAGTCTGGACATGGGGCTGTGGCAGCAGTTGGCGGTCAGTGCCCTGCTGATCAGTGTGGTCGGTTTCGTGGAATCGGTATCCGTCGGTCAGACTTTGGCCGCCAAGCGCCGCCAGAGAATCGATCCGGACCAGGAGCTGATTGGCCTGGGTACTGCCAACCTGGGTGCCGGCTTTTCCGGCGGCATGCCGGTAACCGGCGGTTTCTCCCGCTCGGTGGTCAACTTTGATGCCGGTGCCGAAACTCCGGCCGCGGGCGCCTATGCGGCGGTGGGCATTGCCCTGGCAACGCTGTTACTGACGCCGGCGATTGCGTATCTGCCCCAGGCGACCCTGGCGGCAACCATTATTGTGGCTGTCGCCACTCTGATCGACTTTCCGGCCCTGGGCCGCACCTGGCGTTATTCCCGTACGGATTTCGGTGCCATGCTTGCCACTATCGTACTGACACTGGTGCACAGTGTGGAGGCGGGCCTCATCGCGGGTGTGGCCCTGTCCATCGGGTTGTTCCTGTATCGCACCAGCCGTCCTCACAGCGCGGTGGTTGGCCGGGTGCCCGGTACCGAGCACTTTCGCAATGTGCTCCGCCACGACGTGGAGCTGTGCCCCAAGGTCACCTTCCTGAGAGTGGATGAGAGCCTCTACTTCGCCAACGCCCGTTTCCTGGAGGAAACCGTGATGGATCTGTTGACCCGGGAACCGGAACTGAAAGACCTGGTGCTGGTGTGTCCGGCGGTTAACCTGGTGGATGCCTCGGCGCTGGAAAGCCTTGAAACCATCAATGAGCGCCTGAAGGATGCCGGGGTCCGGTTGCATCTCTCCGAGGTGAAAGGGCCGGTGATGGACAGGCTGAAGGGAACGGAGCTGCTTTCCCACCTGGGCGGCGAGGTGTACCTGAGCACCTTTGAGGCCTGGCAGCGCCTGACCGACCCTGGCAAGCTTGAAAAACCGGTCGCCTGGTGAATCAAGGTCCGCTTGCGCCGGGGGTGGGGCGGGCCGTTATGATGTCATTTCCGACCTGGTTTCTGCGGTATTTTCGCCATGGGCATGACTGAAAACCTGCTAACGACCAGCCAGTGGGTCGTCACCCTTCTGCTTTTCCTGATGATTCTGGTCCAGGCAGCACGTTCGGTTGACTGGCAGGCGTTCCGAAAGGATAGTGCGCTCCAGCATTCGTTTTTCGGGGCAGCCGTGGTGCTGGGGTTTGTCTGGCAACTGCGGGCGGGGATTTCTCCGGGCCTGGCCATCCATATTTTCGGTATCACCGCTTTAACGTTGATGCTGGGGTGGGCTCTGGCCGTTCTTTCGGGGCTGCTGGCCCTGGTGATCACCGTGATTACCGGCCGCGAGCCGTTGCTGATGTTCGCCGCCAACGGCCTGGTTACGGTGATGGTGCCGGCGCTTGTCAGCCACTGGATCATGCGCTGGGAGCGTCGGCGGGATTTCCGGAACTTCTTCGCCTACCTCTTTTTCTGCGGCTTTTTCGGTGCCGGCATTTCGGTGGCGGCTGCCGGTATTGTCATGTGCCTGATGCTATGGACCAGCGGCGTCTATGCCTTTGATGAGCTGGTGCATGAATACCTGCGCTATCTGCCTCTGTTCATGATTCCGGAGGGCTTTGTGAATGGCACTGTGGTGACCGGGCTGATGGTGTTTCACCCGGACCGGCTGACAACACTGGATCAGAGACGTTACCGATAAGGCCGTTCCGGTTCAGAGGTCTTTGCCGGAAGCCAGAACCGGATTGAGCGCACCCCCGTGGTTGCCAGACTTCACCCGTTCCTGCCACTGGCGTGCCCAGCCCAGAACCTCCCCTGCGGGCATCGGGCGGGCGATACCATAGCCCTGAACAAAGTTACAACCCATCTGCTGCAGTGCCCGGGCGTGTTCCACGGTTTCCGCGCCTTCAGCGAGTACCGGGTGGGCAAACCGCTGGGCCAGGAATATCACGCTCTCCACAATGGCGTGGTCGCTGGCATCCTCAAGCATGTTCCGCACAAAACTCTGATCAATCTTGATAACGTCCACCGGCAGCGTACGCAGGTAGGTGAGCGATGAAAATCCGGTGCCGAAGTCGTCCAGGGCCACCCGCAGGCCGAGTTTCCGGCACCGAGTGAGGACATTGCTGGCCCGTTTGGTATCCTCAAGGGCCGTTGTTTCCAGTACTTCCAGGGTAATCTGTGCCGGATCGAGGTCAGGGTGGCTGTGAAGGTAGCTTTCCAGATAG
>PAKW01000038.1 GCA_002707215.1 Halomonas sp. | reverse complement strand
AGGGTTTTTCAGAGCTTGTGGTCTGGTCAGACTTTTTCTGATCCGTCATGGTCTATCTTTCCTGCTGACAGCCCGGCATCATCTGGCGGGAACTGGGTACATTGAACGTGGCGGGAGTATACCATTGTGACCCGGGTAAAGGAGACACCCCTTTACGGGGACAAAAGCAGGGCGAAAGCCGTGACAGCGAACGAGTTCTACGTCCCCGACCTGTGCCGGGTAAGAGCCGTGTTCCTGTTGTTGGTGACCAGCGAACTGCTGGTTCTGGTCCTCGCCATCGTGCAGGCGGACCGGGGCTGGATCGACTGGAACTACTTCGGGCTGCTGTCGCTGTTTATCCAGTGGACCACCCTCACCAGCGCCGCACTGATCTGCCTGTTGCGAACCAGGCTCGCCCGGATGTCCGTTCCCGGTGCCACCGCCATTATTGTCGCCATCGTGCTGCTGGATGTACTGGCGTTCAGCCTGTTTGCCGACAGCGTCGTGCACCCCCAGGCCGGTGTGGCCGTCTGGCAGGGCGTCGCCAAAAAGATGTTGCTGGCCCTGCTGATTGTACTGATGGTGCTGCGCTACTTTTATTTGCAACACCAGTGGCAGCAGCAGCGGGAAGCGGAAATGCAGGCCCACCTGGCGTCCCTTCAGGCCCGCATCCAGCCCCACTTCCTGTTTAACAGCATGAACACCATCGCAAGCCTGATCGCCATCAATCCAGACAAAGCCGAAGAAGCAGTGCTGGATCTGTCCGAACTGTTCCGCGCCAGCCTTCGCACCGGCGACCAGTTGATTCCCCTGTCCAGGGAACTGGAACTGTGCCAGCGCTACCTGACCATCGAGGCACTCCGCCTGGGTGACCGGCTGAAGCTCGAATGGCGGATTCAGGCGGGCCTGGAGCAACAGGCGATCCCCCCCCTTACCCTGCAGCCCCTGGTGGAAAACGCCATCTACCACGGTATCCAGCCCAGGCCCGAGGGTGGCACCGTGCGAATCGAGGCCGAGGGCAAAGGCGACTTCGTCTACCTGCTGGTGCAGAATCCGAAACCAGAACAGAGCCCCCACCAGCATGACGGCAACCGCATGGCGCTGGCCAACATCAAGTCCCGGCTCCAGGCGCTGTTCGGGGAACCGGCCGTGCTCAAACACAGCCATCATAACGAGGTGTATACCGTGACACTGCGACTGCCTCGCCAGAACGCCAGCGAACAGAAAATCCCCGGAAAGGGAACCGAGATCCGCCATGAGTGATACCCGCAGCGTCCTGATTGCCGATGACGAGCCCCTGGCCCGGGAGCGTATCCGCCGCCTGGTGGAGGCGCTTTCGGGTTACCGGGTCTGTGGTGAAGCCGCAGACGGCGACGAAACCCTGAAACAGGTTGCACAACTGGATCCGGACATTCTGCTGCTGGACATCCGCATGCCCGGCATGGACGGCATGGAAGCGGCCGACCGCCTGAGCCAGCTATCCAACCCGCCGGCTCTGATTTTCTGCACCGCCTACGACCATTACGCCATACGGGCGTTCGGCGTGCAGGCCATTGCCTACCTGCTCAAGCCCGTGCGCAAGGAGGCACTGGCGGACGCACTGGCAAGGGCCGGCAGGGTCAACCGGGTGCAACTGCAAACCCTGAATGGCCAGGCCCGCCAGAGACCTGAACAGCTGGCGGTGCGCACTCATCGCGGTACCGAGCTGATTGACCTGTCCGAAATCCTCTACTGTGAAGCCGACCAGAAATACGTCACCATCCATCACACCCGGGGTGAAACCGTCTGCGACTACACCCTCAGGGAGCTGGAAAACAGCTACTCCGGCGTGTTGCTCCGGACCCACCGGCACACTCTTGTGGGCGTGCGTTTTATCCAGGGGCTGAAACGGACATCCGACGGTCAGAACCGGGTTGTACTCAGGGACGGCCAAGGCGAACTCCCGGTCAGCCGCAGGCATGCCAGCAACGTGCGCCAGTGGCTCCAGGAGCACCAGCCGGGCTGAGGGCGCGCCTATTTCAAAGGTGGTATCTACGGGACTTTTCTGCCGTCACAAGGTAACCTTGGCGGACATTTTCCAAACCGACAGTGAGTGTCATGTCCAAACGTACCCTTCGCATTGCAACCCGCAGCAGCGCACTGGCGCTGTGGCAGGCAGAATTCATCAAGGCAGAACTGGAAAGGCTGCACGACCACATCGCCGTGGAGCTGGTCAAGATCAAGACCCAGGGCGACAAGATTCTGGATGTACCCCTGGCCAAGATCGGCGGCAAGGGCCTGTTTGTCAAAGAACTGGAAGAGGCCATGCTGGACGGCCGCGCGGATCTGGCGGTGCACTCCATGAAAGACGTACCCATGGAATTCCCGGAAGGACTGGGGCTGGTGGCCATCTGTGAGCGGGAAGACCCCACCGACGCCTTTGTCAGCAACCAGTACGGGAACGTTGACGCCCTGCCCGACGGTGCCGTGGTTGGCACCGCTAGCCTGCGCCGGGAATCCCAGCTGCGGGCCTACCGCCCGGACTTGAAGATTCACGTTCTGCGCGGCAATGTCAATACCCGGCTGGCCAAGCTGGATGCCGGTGAATACGACGCCATCGTACTGGCCAGCTCAGGCCTGAAGCGCCTGGGTTTCCATGAGCGCATCCGCTACAGCCTGCCGGACACCGTCTCCCTGCCGGCAGTCGGCCAGGGCGCCCTCGGCATTGAATGCCGGGTTGATGATAACGAGCTGCTGGCCATGCTTGAGCCACTGAATCACCAAGACACTTCTGATCGCGTCAGGGCGGAACGGGCCCTGAACCGCCGCCTTCAGGGCGGCTGCCAGGTGCCGATTGCCGCCTACGCACTGCTTGAAGGCCAGGACACTCTCTGGCTGCGGGGGCTGGTGGGTGCCGTTGACGGAACCCGGATCTTCCGCGCCGAGGGCCGTGCCCCCCGGGCCGAGGGAGAGCGTCTTGGCCGTGAGCTGGCGGAAGACCTGCTGGCCCTGGGTGCCGACAAGGTGCTGGCTGAAATCTATGGCCATACACCAACCTGAGCCTGATCTGAACGGCCGGCGGGTCCTGATCTGCCGGCCCGAACCGGAAGCGTCCCGGCTGGCCAGCCGTTTCCGGGCGGCGGGTGCCGATGTGCGCATCCTGCCACTGATTGACCGGCAACCTCTGCCGGAAACCCCGGAGCGTCGCACCCTCATCCTCAGCCTGGACGAGTACGCCCACATCATTGCGGTCAGCCCTTTCGCCGCCCGTCTTCTGCTGGATGAGACAGACACCTGGTGGCCCCAGATGCCCATGGGTATCCGCTGGTATGGTGTCGGCGCTGGCACGGCTGCGGTGCTTGCAGAACACGGACTTAATCCCCAAATGCCTCCGGAAGGCTGGACCAGCGAAGCGCTTCTTGCCCTGCCATCGCTGAACAATCTTCAGGGCGAACGGGTGTTGCTGGCCCGGGGTGAAACCGGCCGAGAGCTTATCCGGGAAACCCTGGAATCCCGGGGCGCCAGGGTCACCCCCCTGCCCCTGTATCGGCGTTTTTGCCCGGACTATCCGCCGGAACAGGTTCAAGCGACGCTTGAGACCTTCGCTCCGGAGGCCATCATCGTGCTCTCCGGAGAAACCTTGAACAATCTCATCGCACTCAGTGCGAATAGCAGCCATAATCTATACGATAGGTTATTGATTGTTCCCGCAGATCGGGTTGCCGAACAGGCCCGTGAGGCGGGGTTCCAAAATCCGTGTATACCAGGAAGCCTTGCCGATAACGACATCGTGGCTACGGTTGCAACGCAACTCGCCGGCCGGGACGGTGGCTCCGGAAAAGCCAAGTAAGGACGCCCGTGACAGAGACAACGAATCAACTGCCCGCACCCGTTTCCAAGGAACCAACCGAGCGCCAGAAACTGTGGCCGGTCTGGCTGGTCGCCCTCGTTGCCCTGATTCTTACGGCTGTCCTGGCACTCTGGAGCTGGCAGCAGTGGAACAACCATCAGGCTGTCATGCAGTCACTGCAGGCCTTGCAGCAGGACACCGCCCAGCTCGAAGAGCTTTATGGCGACCGGGGCAGCCAGCAGAGTCGGCGCCTGCAATCCCTGGAAGAAAAACTGGCGAGCCAGCGCGAGCTGATTGCCACCCAGCAGCGCCAGATCGATCACAACGCCAGGGAGCTTCTTGAAGCCGGTAACCGGACCCGCACTGACTGGTTGCTCGCCGAGGCGGAATACCTGCTGCGGATCGCCAACCAGCGGCTGATGATCGAAAAAGACATCCGTGGCGCCCTGTCGGCACTGGAAGCGGCCGACGAAGTGCTGAACGCGTCTGACGATATCGGCGTCTATCCGGTGCGCCAGCAGCTTGCCCGTGAGATCCTGGCCCTCAACGGGCTGGCCGGTGTCGACCGGACCGGGCTCTACCTGAAACTCGAAGCCGCCATCGACAGCATTAGCCAGTTGACCGACCAGGCCCTGATCAGCGAAAACGCACCTGGCTTCCTCGCTGGCTCTGGCTCACCAGCGGAGGTCGAAACCGGCGGCGAAACCGGCCCTCTGCGACAGGCCTGGAACAAGGCAAAAGCCACCCTGATGCAGGTCGTCGTTGTCCGCCGCCTGGACGAACCGGTGAAACCCCTTCTCTCGCCCGACCAGAGCGCCTACGCCCGGCTCAATCTCCAGCTGATGCTGGAAGAAGCGGAAATGGCGGTCCTGCGGGGCAACCAGTCTCTGTACGAGCGGGCGCTGACCAAGGCCCGCACAACCATCGACGACTGGTACGATGCCAGCAACCCCCGGATCACCGCACTCACCGGCACCCTGGCCGAGCTGGCCCAGAAAAATGTGGACCCCGAACTGCCGGATATCAGCCAGTCCCTGGACCTGCTCAAGGACCGGCTGGCCGGCCGTCTCAATGCCAGTAATGGTGATGGCGTGGGCAACGCCAGCCAGGCTAATGGGGGCGGTGATTCATGATTCGCCTGCTACTGATTATCCTGCTTGCGCTATTGATTGGCACCGGGCTTTCCCTGGGACTGCAGTATGATCTGGGCTATATCCGGATCAGCCTTGGTCACTACCTAGTCGAAACCAACTTCTGGGTGGGGCTGGGCCTTCTGGTAGTCGTCGTTATCCTGACCGTATTGATCATCAACGTCGCCCGCCGGCTCGGGAAAAGTACCGGGCTGGTCGCAGGCTGGGTTGCCCGGAGTAATGAGCGCAGGGCACGCCGCCGGACAACCCAGGGCCTGCTGGCCCTGGCGGAGGGTAACTGGCCCAGGGCCCGCAAATTACTGACCGCCTCGGCCGGCCATGCGGATACCCCGCTGATCAATTATCTGGCGGCCGCCCAGGCGGCGTTCGAATCCGGTGATCATGAAGCGGTGGATAACCTGCTGCGCCAGGCGTTCGACAGCACCCCGGGGTCGGATATGGCCGTCGGCATCACCCAGGCCCAGTTGCAACTGGCCGGCAACCGCCTTGAGCAGGCCCTGGCCACACTGGTTCGCCTTCGCAAACAGTCACCTCATCATCCCTTTGTGCTGAAACTGCTGAAAAACACCTACCTGCGCCTGGAAGACTGGCGGGAGCTGTCAAAGCTGGTACCGGAGCTGCGCAAGCGCAGCGTGTTGCCGGAAACGGAACTGAATAATCTCGAACGTCAGGTCTGGCACAACCTCCTGGAGCGCGCCGCAGACGATTGCCGTCGCCAGCAGAAACAGAACCCGGAGGCATCTCTGGAACCGCTAACCCGGCTTTGGGATGAATTACCTGGCTTTCTCCGTCGCGACGAATACACCATCCGGGATTACGCCCGCCTGCTGGCAGGCCTTGGCGACGAAGTACAGACAGAAACCCTGTTACGCAAGGTGCTGCGCAATCACTGGAGTGACGAACTGATCAACCTCTACGGCCGGGTGAAGGGCCAGAAGCCCGACGAGCAATTGTTGCTGGCAGAACAGTGGCTCAAAGACCGGCCGAACAACGCCGAGCTTCTGCTGGCCCTGGGCCGCCTTAGCCTGCGCAACGAACTGTGGGGCAAGGCCCGGGAATACTTCGAAACCAGCCTGCGGCTGAAACGGGGCCGGGAGGCACTGGCGGAACTGAGCCGCCTGAACGCCCACATGGGCGATGAAGGGGCCAGCGTCAAACTGCTGATGCAGGGACTGGAGAAAGATAACGGACTACCGGACCTGCCGATGCCAAGGGCATGAACATGGGGTCAGATGAAAATGGGGTCAGATGAAAACTTCATCTGACCCCATTTTCATCTGACCCCGATTTCACGCTCTGGGTGCGTATTCGAGCACATCCGAGAAGAAGGCGCCCTCAGGCAGGCCGGCCTCCACAAGCGCATCCATCAGGGTGTACACCATGGTGGGCGAGCCACTGGCGTGCACTTCCACGTTGTTCCAGTCCATTCCGGAAGCCAGAACCGCGTGCACCAGCTGGTCGTGGTGACCGCGCCAGTCGCTGTCTTCATCATCACCCACCACCGGCAGGAAGGTGAATGGTGGCCACTCCTCCTGCCATTGCCGGGCCAGGGAACGAAGGTACATGTCTTCATGTCGGCGCACCCCCCAGTAGAGCTTCACCGGATGCTTGTACGAGGTTTCCCGGAGATAATCCACCAGGCTTTTCATCTGCGCAAAACCGGTACCGGCCGCCACCAGCAGCAGGGGTTTTTCTGGCGTTGACGCCAGGCAGGCCTTGCCGTGGGGTAATTCCACGGTCACCTCGCCGCCGGAGGTCAGGGCATCAATGACTTTCTGTGCCGACACCCACTCCGGAGTCGCCTGGATATGCAGCTCGATGTTCCGGGCCGAAGGGCTGCTGGCGATGGAAAAGTAGCAGGGCTCTGCATCCGGCAGCTTGATCGAGAGATACTGCCCGGCGTGAAACGAAAGTTGCCGGCGCCGCGGAAGCTGTAGCTCAACGCGATAGACATCGTGACTGATGGAGCGGACGTCCACGACTTTCGCCAGGTAATTACCAGGCTGGTTGTTTCCGGTTGCCATAACGGCGGATATCTCCAGGTCCAGGTCCGTGAGCGCTGTGGTTCTGCACAGCATCAACTGCCCGCCGGCCTCAACAGTCTGTTGGTTTCGGGTGTTAAGCGCGAGGCCGGCCACTAGCCGCGCCTCGCAGAGTTCACACACCCCGTTTCGACAGGCCGCAGGCACCTCAATGCCTGCGCTGGCAGCGGCACTGAGTAAATCGCCCTCCCGGGCAGCGTTAAAGGCAATACCGGAAGGGTAAAGCACCACGCGCCGATGGTCACTGGCCATATCAGTCGGGTCGGGACAGCGAACTTTCAATGCCCAGACTGCCCCAGAGATCGTCCACACGCTGTTTGACCTCGTCGGTCATGGTGATGGGTTCGCCCCACTCCCGGCTGGTTTCGCCCGGCCATTTGTTGGTGGCGTCCATCCCCATCTTGGAACCGAGCCCCGACACCGGCGAGGCAAAGTCCAGATAATCGATAGGCGTGTTCTCCACCAGGGTGGTGTCACGCATCGGATCCATCCGGGTGGTCATTGCCCAGATCACGTCTTCCCAGTTGCGGGCGTTCACGTCATCGTCGGTGACAATCACAAACTTGGTGTACATGAATTGCCGTAGGAAAGACCATACCCCCATCATCACCCGTTTGGCATGGCCGGGGTACTGTTTCTTCATGGTCACGATAGCAAGCCGGTAGGAACAGCCCTCCGGTGGCAGGTAGAAATCGACGATCTCCGGGAACTGCTTCTGCAGAATCGGAATAAACACCTCGTTCAGCGCCACCCCCAGAATTGCCGGCTCATCGGGCGGTCGACCGGTGTAGGTGCTGTGATAGATCGGGTCCCTGCGATGGGTGATCCGTTCTACGGTAAACACCGGGAACTGGTCCACTTCGTTGTAGTAACCAGTATGATCCCCGAACGGTCCTTCCGGAGCCATATCGTCCGGATAAATAAACCCTTCGAGTACAATCTCGGCGCTGGCCGGAACCTGAAGGTCACTCAGGCCAGCCGAAACCAGTTCCGTCCGGCTGCCCCGAAGAAGGCCCGCAAAGGCGTATTCCGACAACGTATCCGGTACCGGCGTCACCGCCCCCAGGATCGTCGCCGGATCGGCGCCCAGAGCGACCGCAACCGGATAAGGTTTGCCCGGATAAGTCTTCTGGAAATCCTGGAAGTCCAGCGCACCACCGCGATGGCTGAGCCAGCGCATGATCAGCCGGTTGCGGCCAATCACCTGCTGCCGGTAGATGCCCAGATTCTGACGCTCCTTAAGGGGACCACGGGTAATCACCAGCGGCCAGGTTATCAGCGGCCCGGCATCCCCGGGCCAGCAGTGCTGTACCGGTATCTGGTACAAATCCACCCGGTCTTTCTCGATCACCACGTCCTGACAGGGCGCGGAACGAAGCACCTTCGGGCTCATGCGCATCACCTGCCGGAACAGCGGCAGCTTTTCGATGGCGTCCCGGAATCCCCGGGGGGGATCCGGTTCTTTCAGAAACGCGAGGAGCTTACCGATATCCCGCAGCGCGGTGACGTTATCCTGCCCCATGCCCAATGCCACCCGTTTCGGTGTCCCGAACAGATTGGCCAGCACCGGCATGTCATAGCCCTTGGGGTTTTCGAACAACAACGCAGGACCACCTGCCCGCAGGGTGCGGTCGCAGATTTCGGTCATTTCCAGATGGGGATCGACTTCAACGCTGATACGTTTCAGCTCGCCGAGCTTCTCCAGCTGGTCAATGAAGTCTCGCAGGTCGTTGTATTTCATCGGTTGCTCCGTTCATATATGTCCGTACTACGGAGGTCGGTGTTCGCTGGACTGCTTTTTTCGGAGTTAGAACAAGGTGAGGACCTGCTTTCCCAGACACGCCGTGAACCCATCCCTGGGGGCTTGGTCTTGCCATCCATGGCAAGACACAGTCTGTGAAAGCAGGTCCCCACCTCGTTCTTCAGATCACCAGTTATTCGCGAAGCGCTCTACCTGGGGAGAGATCAACGACGCTTCATGGACTGGAAGAACTCGTCATTGGTCTTGGTGTCCTTCAGCTTATCCAGCAGGAACTCCAGTGCCGCTGTGTCGTCGTCCATGGAGTGCAGGAGCTTGCGCAGGATCCACACACGCTGGATATCCGCCTCGGTCATCAGCAGATCTTCGCGACGGGTACCAGACCGGCGGATGTTGATGGCCGGGTAGACACGCTTCTCGGCGATCTTGCGATCCAGGTGAATTTCCATGTTACCGGTGCCCTTGAACTCCTCGTAAATCACCTCGTCCATCTTGGAACCGGTATCCACCAGTGCCGTCGCCAGGATGGTCAGGCTTCCGCCCTCTTCCACGTTACGGGCCGCACCGAAGAAACGCTTCGGTTTTTCCAGGGCATGGGCGTCAACACCACCGGTCAGAACCTTGCCGGAGGACGGAATCACCGTGTTGTAGGCGCGAGCCAGACGGGTGATGGAATCCAGCAGGATAACCACGTCTTTCTTGTGCTCGACCAAGCGCTTGGCCTTTTCGATCACCATCTCGGCCACCTGAACATGACGGGCCGGGGGCTCGTCGAAGGTGGAGGCGATGACTTCGCCGCGCACGGTGCGCTGCATCTCGGTCACTTCCTCAGGCCGCTCGTCAATCAGCAGTACCATCACATGGCACTCGGGATTGTTTCGGGTGATGGACTGGGCAATGCTCTGCATCAACAGTGTTTTACCCGCCTTGGGCGGGGAAACAATCAGGCCACGCTGGCCCTTGCCGATGGGCGCCACCAGGTCCAGAACGCGGGAGGAGAGGTCCTCCGTGCTGCCGTTGCCTGCTTCGAGCCTGAGGCGTTCGTCAGGAAACAGCGGCGTGAGGTTCTCGAACAGGATCTTATTGCGGGCGTTATCCGGCTTGTCGAAATTGATCTCGCTGACTTTCAACAGGGCGAAATAGCGTTCGCCGTCTTTCGGCGGGCGGATCTTGCCGGCAACCGTGTCGCCGGTCCGCAGGTTGAACCGGCGAATCTGGCTGGGAGAGACGTAGATGTCGTCAGGTCCTGCCAGATAGGAGGCATCAGCAGAACGGAGGAAACCGAAACCGTCCTGCAGAATTTCCAGTACGCCGTCACCGTAGATGTCTTCGCCGCTCTTGGCATGCTTCTTCAGGATTGTGAAAATCACATCCTGTTTGCGCGAACGGGCCAGGTTATCGAGGCCCATCTCTTGCGCAATATCGAGCAATTCGGGCATGGAATTCTGCTTGAGTTCAGTAAGATTCATAGTTTATTGGATTGTCAGGAATGGAAGTAAACGACTATTGGAATGACAGGGGTGCCGCTGAACGTATTGATCAAATAAACGTTGAAACTGATGCTGGCCAGATGGAGCAACCGGTGCAGATGGAGTCCGGGATTAAGGTACTGAAGCCAGAGAGTGGGAACAACCGTTCGCCGGGCAAGAAGGATCATCGGCTACCTGACTGGCGAATGTCAAGTGCACCACATAATTTAACGGCAATTTCACACCGAACTGGCCTTAATCGCGGCTGGGCGCCTCCCCCTGATGGGCTACTCCCTTCCATTAAGAGCCTGTGATGACGATACTGGCATGTATGAATTTTTCAGCGATTTGTGGAGCCCCGCCCATGAGCAGTGAACCCAGTACCGAACTGAAACCCCTGAACATTGCCATACTGACTGTTTCCGATACCCGCGGGCCGGATGAAGACACCTCCGGCCAGTTTCTGGAGGACAGCGTCGTTGAGGCAGGGCACCGCCTGGTCGCCCGCCGCATGCTACCCGATGACGTCTACCTGGTGCGGGCCGTGATGTCTGGCTGGATCGCCGATCCCGAAGTACATGTGGTGATCATTACCGGCGGCACCGGCTTCAATGAGCGTGACAGCACCCCGGAAGCAGTCGGGCCCCTGCTGGATAAAACCATTGAGGGTTTTGGCGAGGAGTTCCGGCGCCTGTCAGCCTCTGAAATCGGCTCTTCAACCATTCAGTCCCGTGCGTTCGGAGGAATGGCAAACCACACGGTGATTTTCTGCCTGCCCGGCTCTACCGGTGCCTGTCGCACCGGTTGGAACGGTATTTTAAGCAGCCAGTTGGACAGCCGCCATACCCCATGCAACTTCTCGGCCCTGGTCTTGCGCAAACCCGAAAAGCCGATCCAGCGACTCGATGAAGTCATTGGGCAGCGCGCCGAGCGCTGAGGGCAACAGTAATCCGGATCGGAGTTCAGAACTGATGGCTAACCCAAACCTCATGTCACTGGAAGACGCCCTGTCTCACCTGCTATCGGAAGCGCCCGTGGTCACCCGGGTCGAAACCGTGGGGCTCGCCGACTCCCTGGGCCGGGTGCTGGCCGAGAACCATTATGTCCCGGCCGACGTGCCGCCGGCGGACAACAGTGCGGTGGACGGATACGCCCTGCGCAAACAGGATCTTCACCAGGATCAGGCGATACCGGTCTCGGCCCGGATTCCCGCCGGTGAAGCGCCGAACGCTCTGGCGCCAGGCACCGCCGCGCGCATTTTCACCGGCTCCGAGATCCCCGAAGGCGCAGACTCGGTGGTGATGCAGGAGCGAGTGGAGGTGACCGACGCCGGCATTATTGTCCGGGCAGAAGTGACCGAGGGGCAGAACATTCGTCGCCGGGGCCAGGATCTGACCAGGGGCGACCTTGCCCTTGTGAAGGGCACGCAGGTGCGCCCGCACGAAATGGGTCTGCTGGCGTCCATGGGTGTGGCCCGGGTCGCCGTTCTGGCACGGCTGAAGGTCGCCATCCTCTCCACCGGCGACGAGCTGGTGGATCCCGGAACGCCCCTGGCCCCGGGGCAGATCTATAACAGCAATCGCTTCACCCTGATCGGCCTGCTCACTCAGGCCGGCTGCGAGGTGGCGCTGTGCGAGACGCTGCGGGACAAACGTGAGGCGACCCGGGAAACAATGCTCCGCGCGGCGGAGTCGTCGGATCTGATCATCACCAGCGGCGGTGTTTCCGTGGGTGAAGAGGACCACGTGCGTGCGGTGTTGGAGGAATCCGGCAGTCTGTCGCTCTGGCGCATGGCCATCAAACCCGGAAAGCCTGTGGCCTTTGGCGCCATCGGCGGCACACCGGTGCTGGGATTGCCCGGTAACCCGGGGTCTGTGCTGGTCACTTTCCTGGTGGTGGGCATGCCCTATATCCGAAAATGCCAGGGGCGGAACCATGAAGATCCCGCCGGAGAGCGGATACCGGCAGACTTTTCCGTAGCTTCGACGTCGATGCGGAGGGAGTTTGTCAGGGCACGGAAAGAACCCCGGGGATCGGAGCTTGTGGTTACCGCCTTTCCCAACCAGAGTTCCGGTATCCTGAGCTCTGCCTGCTGGGCAAATGGTTTGGCGGTGATTCCGGAGAACACCACGGTCAGCCCCGGCGACCTGCTAACCTATTATTCGTTTGCAGAATTGGTGAGCTAACCATGAGTGATAACACGATTACGGTGCGTTTCTTTGCCCGTCTGCGCGAAGAACTGGAAACGGAACAACTGGTCATCGAGGCCAGGCCCGGGCTTACGGCCGGCGATGTACTGGCGGACCTGGCCAGCCAGGGCGGCCCCTGGGGCCAGCTACAGGGCGACCAGCCAGTGATGGTTGCAATCAATCAGGCCATGGCGAAACCCGGCTCTGCAGTGGAGGCCGGCGATGAACTGGCCTTCTTCCCGCCGGTGACCGGAGGTTGAGATGATTTCTGTTCAGTCCGGAGATTTCGATGCTGTCGCCGAATATGCCGCGTTACGGGCCAGCGGCGCCGGGACCGGCGCCATTGCGACGTTTACCGGCCTGGTCCGGGACAGCGGCGATCTGCAGGGGGTCACGGGGCTTTACCTGGAGCACTATCCGGGGATGACAGAACAGGTGATTCAGGAGCTGGTTGATGAGGCCTCAAAACGCTGGGATCTGCGTGAGGCCCGGGTGATTCATCGGGTTGGGCGGCTGGCGCTGCAGGATCAGATTGTGTTCGTGGGGGTGTGCAGTGCCCACCGGGGGGATGCGTTTGCGGCCTGCGAGTTCATTATGGACGCCTTGAAGACCTCGGCACCGTTCTGGAAGAAGGAGATCACCTCAGGTGGTGAGCACTGGGTGGAGCAGAAGGATTCGGATCTGGAACGGTCTCAGGGCTGGGAGTGAATGGCAAACAAAAAACCGCCCGTGAACCTGTGCTCAGGGGCGGTTTTTGGCGACCGGGCTGCAATCAGAGATTGCTGTCCAGGAAGGCCGCCAGTTGGGATTTGGAGAGTGCGCCGACTTTGGTGGCATCCACGTTGCCGTTCTTGAACAGCATCAGGGTGGGGATACCACGGATGTTGAACTTCGGTGGGGTCTGCTCGTTTTCGTCAATGTTAAGCTTGCAGACTTTCAGTTTGCCATCGTATTCGTCGGCAATCTCTTCAAGCACCGGTGCGATCATCTTGCACGGGCCGCACCATTCTGCCCAGTAATCCACCAGCACGGGGACATCGGACTGCAGTACATCCTGCTCAAAAGACGCGTCGGTTACATTTACGATATTTCCGCTCATTACATTTTCCTGATTCATGCACGACTGCTCATCGCCGGTACGGGGTTTCGATAAAGGATCCGGTACCGTCACAGGTGCTGTTGACTGTCGCTGAAGGGCGCCGTGGCTTGCAGGGCAACCCTTCACCCTCATCACGGTACGTCATACTTTACGCGATTGATCAGCCGGATGTGAAGCAGTAGATCCACCTCTATCCATCGATCCGGGGCTGACCCCGGTCAAATACCGCGCCTGCCGGTTACTGACAGGCCTGAGGGATTTCGCTTATAGTACCCTGCAAGTTCATCCCAAAAGGATTTCGACCACGTGACGGCCGCCTCCACCGCCGAAAACGCTGCGCCCTCGCCAGAGGTGCTTGCAGCCATCGACATGGGCTCGAACAGCTTCCACATGGTGGTTGCCAGACTCGTACATGGAGAAATCCGTACGCTCGAGAAGATGGGGGAAAAGGTCCAGCTGGGCGCAGGTCTGGATCAGTACAACCGGCTGACTGAAGAGGCCCAGGAGCGCGCGCTGTGCTGTCTGGGCCGGTTTGCCCAGCGCCTTCAGGGGATGCCACCGGAGGCTGTACAGATTGTCGGCACCAACGCCCTCAGGGTGGCTCGTAACGCCCATCAGTTCATGACCCGCGCGGAGGAGGTTCTCGGCTATCCCGTGGAGATCATTGCCGGGCGCGAGGAAGCGCGCCTGATTTATCTGGGTGTATCCCATACCCTTTCTGACGATATCGGGCGCCGGCTGGTGATCGATATTGGCGGCGGCAGTACCGAGTTCATTATCGGCCAGCGTTTCGAGCCCCAGGAGCTGGAAAGCCTGCACATGGGCTGTGTTTCCTTCCGGAACAGATACTTCCGGGACGGAAAGATTACCCGGCGACAGATGGACAGGGCAGTGACCCACGCCGAACAGGAACTGCTGAATATCCGCCAGCATTACCGCTCCGTGGGCTGGCAGAGTGCCGTCGGTTCATCCGGCTCGATCAAAGCGATTGCCAGCGCCCTGTCATCCCTGAAGATTACCGATGGCACCATCACCCTCCCCGCCATGCAGGAACTGCGCAAGCGTCTGGTGGATATGGGCAAAACAGAAAAGCTGGCGGATCTGGGCGTGCGCTCCGACCGTCAGAGTATTTTCCCCGCCGGCTTTGCCATCCTGATGGGAGCGTTCCGGTCCCTGGGCATCACTGAAATGTCGTTTGCCGACGGCGCCCTTCGGGAAGGGCTGCTCTACGACATAGTCGGGCGGATCCGGCACGAGGATGTGCGCGAACGGACAATTTCCGCCCTCCAGGGGCGTTATCACGTTGATCAGGAGCACGGTGCCGCAGTCGAAGCGACCGCCATTGCAGCCTGGGAACAGGTGGCGGATGCCTGGGGGCTGCAGACCGCGGCCGACGAAGAAGTGCTGCGCTGGGCCTGCCGCCTGCATGAAATCGGCCTGACCATTTCCCACAGCCAGTATCATAAACACGGAGCCTACCTGCTGCGGTACTCGGACCTTCCCGGCTTCAGCCAGCAATTCCAGCGGGACCTCGCCACGCTGGTTCGCGGGCACCGGCGCAAGTTCTCCCTGGCCATCTTCGAGGGGCTGGACCCGGACGATACCATTCGGCTTCGCTATCTCTGCGTCCTGGTGCGTCTGGCCGTCCTGCTTCAGCACCCCCGCAACATGGAACCGCCGCCGGAGTTCACCCTGAATGCCCACAAGGACAAGCTGGTACTGACGTTTCCATCCGGCTGGCTGGATGATCGGCCGCTGACTCTGGCCGATCTCGAAAACGAACGTGATTACCTCGCCAGACAGGATTTCACCCTGGAGTTGAACGGAGGCTGAGGGCAGTCAACCCGCCAGCTCCGCCTCCAGCGATTCCACAGCTTCACTGACTTCCAGCCACTGCACCTCAACCTCTTCGAGGCGGCTTTTTGATGTGGCCTGCTCACCGAGCAACTCTTTCATGCGGACCTTACGGCTCTCTTCATACAGCCCCGGGTCCGCGAGCTCTTCCTCCAGCACCGACAGTCTCCGGTGCAACTGCTCCATCTCCTTTTCCAGGGACGTCTGCTGCTTGCGATAGGGGCTGAGCTTTTTCCGGAGGGCTGCCTCCGCGCGCTTGCGGGCCTTCCGGTCATCAGCGCTTTCGCCGGTTCCAACCGCGGGTTCCACCGGGTCTTGCTGGCCAGCCTGCAATCGCTTCGGTGCTTCGGTTTCGTCCTTGCGACGGTCCGCCAGCCAGCGCCCATAGTCTTCAAGATCCCCCTGATACTCAACAACCCGGCCATCGTTCACCAGCCAGAATTCGTCCACGGTGTTTCTCAGCAAATGCCGGTCATGGGAAACTACCACAATGGCACCATCAAAGTTTTGCAGGGCCATAGTCAGAGCCTGGCGCATTTCCAGATCCAGGTGGTTGGTCGGCTCGTCCAGAAGGAGCAGATTCGGTTTCTGCCAGGCGATCACCGCCAGTGCCACCCTGGCCTTTTCACCACCGGAGAACGAATGGATCGCGCTCAGGGCCTCGTCGCCGTGAAAATCGAAGCCACCAAGAAAGTTGCGGATACTCTGTTCCGAAGCCTTGGGTGCCAGCCGCTGCAAATGCAGGAACGGGCTGGCATCCAGGTCCAGGGATTCCAGCTGATGCTGGGCAAAATAACCAATGGCCAGATGTTCGCCACAGGTGCGTTCGCCGGACAACAGGGCGCCTTCCCCCCTCAGTGCCTCCATCAGGGTGGATTTACCCGCTCCGTTGGGGCCCAGAAGACCAATCCGGCTTCCGGGTAGCAGGGTCAGGTTGATGCCATTCAGGATTGCAGCATCTCCATGACCCGCCCTGCCATTGCGCATCGACAACAGGGGGTTGGAGACCTTTTCAGCCACCGGAAATTCAAAGCTGAAGGGCGAATCGATATGGGCCGGCGCAATGCGCTCCATACGCTCCAACGCCTTGACCCGGCTCTGGGCCTGACGGGCCTTGGTAGCCTTGGCCTTAAAGCGGTCGATGAAGCGCTGAATTTCGGCGATCCTGGCCTGCTGGCGTTCGAAACCGGCCTGTTGCTGAGCGAGCCGTTCGCTGCGCTGACCTTCAAAGGCTGAGTAATTACCCGTATAGAGCTCGAGATTACGGCGGTCGAAATGCACCACATGGGTGGCGACCCGATCCATGAAATCACGATCATGGGAAATGAATAGCAAGGTACCTGGATACCGGCGCAGCCAGTTTTCCAGCCACAGGCAGGCATCCAGGTCCAGATGGTTGGTTGGCTCATCCAGCAGCAGCAGATCGGAAGGCCGCATCAGGGCCTGAGCCAGGTTCAGGCGGATACGCCAGCCACCGGAAAATGCCGACACCGGCCGATCCGCGTCCTGGTCAGAGAACCCCAGGCCTCGCAGCAGTGCCTCTGCGCGGCGAGCCGCAGACCAGGCGTCGTGCACATCCAGCTCACCGTGTACGCGGGCAATGGCATGGTCATCACCGGCGGCTTCTGCCTGGGCGAGCTCCCGCTCCAGACGACGCAGATCAAGGTCGCCATCAAGAACGAAATCCCGGGCGCTGCGCCCTGAGGCTTCGACCTCCTGGGCCATGTGGGCAATCCGGCAGCCTCCGGGCAGCGAGACCGTTCCCTGCTCCGGCGTCAATTGGCCCAGCAGCAGCTGGAAAAGGCTGGATTTGCCGGCACCGTTGGCGCCGACGATGGCCACCCGCTGGCCGGGCTGGACCGTGAGGCTGACGGATTCTAGCAACCAGAGGCCGCCCCGTTGTAAACTGAGATCGGTTATCGTTAACATGTTTTCATTTTATCAACGTAAAGTGTTCAGGGAAGCTACCGCGCCTATGTCGCTGCGCCCGGCAAACACCCCGGATTTATCGACACCTCCGCTGGAATTGCCGGCAGGTCTGGAACCGGAGAATCCACTCTGGCGTTTTGCGCTGGCGCTCTGGAAATTTCCGGGCGTTCAGGACAACTGCCTGGCGCTTCAGAACCAGGGCTGGAGCTTGACGCCGGTTCTCTGCGCAGGCTGGCTCGCACTGTCTGGCAGGGCCTTCACCGGGGTCGAGGACGCTACGGTAACAGAGTGGCGAGAGCGTGTAACCGGTGCACTGCGCGCTGCGAGAAAATCACTGCCGGCTGTCGGTGGGTGTCACCAGCTTCGCACCGGCATCGCCGGCCTGGAGCTCGAAGCCGAACAGATGGAGCTGGCCCTGGCCTGGCGGACGTTAATGACCAACAACCCGGAACAGTCTGACATGCAAGGGCTCGATACGCTGATCAGAACCAACCTTGCCGCGGCTGCACCGGCATCGCGAATCGATGACCGTGCCGGGCCCCTGCTAAATGCACTGGGCACTGCCCTGGCCAATTTTCCAAAGGGAGACCACCAGCCATGATGATGAAATGGCTCATAAGGCTGTCGTTTCCCGCCCTCGGGTTACTGCTGTTGCTGATGTTCTTTGGACTCAACGATCCGGAGCAGTTATCCGAACCGGTTGCAGACGAGGAGCAACCGGAAATCCCGGCCTTTGAAGGCCTGGTACCGTCCCCGATTCCCACCGAAGGTCCGGAAATTGTGTTCAAATGGCGGGACACAGACGGCAGCTGGCATTATGCAGACCAGCCCCCGAAACAGGGCCCTTGGTACACGCTGGCCATCGAGCGCCGGGACAAGGCCTCGCCACTCAACCGCACTCCAGAACCGGAGCCCGACTGGCAGGCCCCCTATACCGCGCCCTTTGCTCTGGACCCTTCAGCGGCCGGCAACAACGACAGTTGATCTGACCCGTCCGGATTCTTAACACATGTTCAGTGGCATCTCGCGCCGGAACCCGTTACCTTCTCCGTTCTGACAAACACAACGCGGGGCAATGCCCTATACACAGACGTTATAAAGGATGAAGCAATGAAAAAGACGCTCCTCGCACTGGCAGTGGCCGGCCTCGTCGCTGGCTGTTCAACACCGCCCGAGGCTCCGGAACAACCCGAACTGGAGTCAACCGACCAGAAGATCAGCTATGGCATGGGTCTGGTTCTTGGTGAGCGCATGAGCAACGATCTGCCGAACCTGCAGATGGATCAGTTCCTTCAGGGTATTCAGCATGGCCAGGCCGGCGATGAAGCAGCCAGGCGCATGAGCCGTGAGGAAATCCAGCAGGCGCTGATGGCCTATCAGCAGCAGCTTCAGGAAGAGCAGACCAGGCAGACGGAAGAGCTGGCCAGCAAAAATCTTGAGGCAGGCAAAGCTTTCCTGGCGGAGAATGCCGAACGCGAAGGTGTAAAGACCACTGAATCCGGCCTGCAATACGAAGTGCTGGAGAAAGGCGACGGCGAAAAGCCCGCGGAAACCGATACCGTCCAGGTACACTACACTGGTGAACTCCTGTCCGGTGAAGTCTTTGACAGCTCCCGCGAGCGTGGCGAGCCGGTAACCTTTGCCCTGAACCAGGTTATCCCGGGCTGGACCGAAGGCCTGCAGCTGATGAACGAGGGCGCCCGCTACAAGCTCTATATTCCATCTGACCTGGCCTACGGTCCGGGCGGCAACCGTGCCATCGGCCCGAACGAGACCCTGGTATTCGAGGTCGAGCTTCTGGACGTCAATCCGGAATCCGGAGAGTAAAGCACCGATCAGGTCAGGCCGCAGCTTGTAAAATTGCGGCCAGAAAAAAGCCCCGGTCGGCAACACCGAACCGGGGCTTTTTATATCGGACATTTCTCAGGCGGGCGCCACTTTACCCGCATGGGCGTTGTGAAGGTGCTCAATCAGGAAATCCTCCATCTCGAACCGGGTCTCGAGGGCTTCGCCGAGCTTCGACAATTCGCCAAACAGCGCTTTCACATCCTCCTCTGACAGCTCCCTGCCGTCCAGGCGATCATTGAAGTTGAGAGCCACCTCGGTGGTCTGCTCAATCCTGGGATAAACCTTCGCAGCCAGTTCCAGGCCGCCGTCGTTGAATTCACGGGCCTCGCTGACCAACTGCTCATAGATTTCGAAATGGCCAGTGGAGACATAATCCACAAGCACTTCGCACAGGCGCACGAATTTCTCTCTCAGCGCTTCTGTCTGTGAAAAGTCAGTCTCCCCGGACAGATCACAGTAATGAACCAGCAGTTCCTGACGTTCCTTGAGCCAGCGATCAATCAGTTCGCTGACGCCACCCCAACGCTCCCTGGCATTTCGGCAATTTTCCAACATGACGCCTGTTCTCCGCTTGGTATTCCGGCACTTCTGTTTCGGGTTTGGGTCAAGTTACCCCATGCCTGCGGTCCCCCGCAACCGTTTCAGCTCCGAATCCACTCCCCGGACTTTCGCCGGCGAAACATCAGAATCAGCCCGGTAATCACCAGCAGCGAAAAGAACACCGCTGTCCAGCCGGGAATACTCAGCCCCAGGAACCGCCACACGACCTGGGCGCAATCCCCGGTGCCTCTCAGGGCGGTGGAGAGCACCTCAAACCAGGGCAACACCTCCAGCATATAGTCGACCGAAGGGCCACAGGCGGGCACCTGATCCGCCGGCAGGCTCTGAAGCCACAACTGCCGGCTGGCCACGCCGAGCCCGGCACCGGCGGTCAGTACCAGCAGGAAGCCATAAATGCGAATCCCGAACCCGGTGGGCCCCTGCAGCAGGGCCAGAAAGCTGACCAGACCGGCCCCCATGAACCCGAAACGCTGCAGCCAGCATAGCGGGCAGGGCTCGAGCCCCATCACATGCTCCATATAAAACGCGACACCCAGAAGTGCGGCACACACAAGGAAAATAAGCCCGAAAACCCATCTGCTGGTCAAAAGAACACCTCGATTCGTGAATTGAAACTGCAACCTTGCACCGGGCCTGCTATTCTCGGTGCTACCGGCGATATCGCCTCCGACTCGTCACTAAACCCTAAACCACGATCAACTTCAAGCCTATGACACACCAGCCAAAACCTGTTCTCACAATGATCTTCCTGCTGCTTTCGCTGGTCTCCCTGCCGGCGGTTTCCCAGGATGAGGAAACCTCAGAAGAAGTCGTGCAGGAAGACAGCGGCTTCACCGACTACATCAGCATGGATCCGGCGTTTGTCACCCACGTGGGCACTGCGGACAACAAGCCAACCTATCTGAAGGCAGCGGTCAGTCTCCGGGCCCGGAGCGCGAGCACCCGGCCCGCTCTGGAGACTCACATGCCGCGATTGCGACATGAGCTGGTGATGCTCTTTGGCGAGCAGACGGATATCGAACGCCTGACTTCCATGGAAGGTCAGCAGGCGCTCCGTGAGGAAGCAAAACAACGGATAAATGCCGTACTGGAAGAGCAGCAGACCGGCGAAAGCATCGCCGGCGTACTGTTTACGGAATTCGTCGTGCAGAAATAGTGCGAGACACAGCCAGAGCCGGGGACTCAGGCGATTTGTGAAAACAGGTCGTCGCCTTTGTCCCGGCTTTCACAGGCAACCAGATCGCCATCATCCCATCCGGCCTCCCAGGCCGCGATAACGACATCGCCCCGGTAAGGGCAGCGGGTCTTATCGATATTCATCGTGGCCGCCATGTAACCCTGGCGGTAAGCCTTGTTCAGAGCCTCCACATCCCAGCCGAGTTTGATGTCCCTTGCCATGCCCGTTACTCCCGATCCTGATGTTACAAAAATTAACAGGCAGACCGGAGGGTGACAAATCTTTGTTCAGTTTCTGTGCGTCAGGTCCGCAGACTGCTGCGACGGCAACACAACTGACCGCTCACGAGCGCAGGTACTGCGCCAGAAACTCGCCAAATGGCAGGGTATCGGCGCGCTCCATTTGCGCCTGCTCTGCCAGGGACTCTGCGGTCATGTCGTCAAACGCTTTGCGGACATCGGCACCCAGGCCTTCCTGCCTCAGGGTTTGCTGATGCTGGCGCGCCACTTCCATACCCCACTCCCGGTGCCCCAGACCAGACGAACGCATGGCGTCAAGCACCCGGGCCGAGGGCACGGCCCCCTCGCCAGACATCGCCTCACGCTGGGCAGCCAGGGCCTTGCGGTAGGTATCGTTCCCCTGCCAGCCATCCAGCAGCTCCGCCAGGGGCCCCAGTTGCTCAAGCAGACCAGCCGCGGCCTCTGGTACCGGCGTGCGCTGCCCTCCCCGGCAAAGGGTCAGTTCGCGATAGCGTCCACGGGCCACCACATCCTTGTAGTTATCGTCCAGCCGTTCGCACTCGGCGTCGCCAATACGGGGAGAATCGGACAGCAGGCAATCCAGCAGGAACAGGTCCAGGAAATCGATCTGGGCTTCGCTCACGCCGACCGGAGAGAACGGATCCAGATCCAGACACCGCACCTCAATGTATTCCACACCCCGGGCTTCAAGGGCCTGAATGGGTTT
>PAKW01000037.1 GCA_002707215.1 Halomonas sp. | reverse complement strand
GCGGCCACAATTTCCAGTGGGCCTGGGCGTCCGGTGTTGCGGCGGGGAACGATGCCTGAAAATTGTCCCCAAAACCACCTGTTCCGTGCAAACGCGCCTGAGATTCACGGTGTTACCCTGCCCCACAGCTCATGATGGCAAAACCAAGCAGGCGTAACCCATCACGTCCACGGCGGCATCGGACAACCGCCTGAGAAGACCCACTCCCGGGAACTAACGAAGAATCACCAGCGGTTTTTTGGCGGTCTTGAGCATGGTGGTGGTTGTGCTGCCCACCAGGAACTGCCGGATACGGGAGTGGCCGTAGGCCCCCATGACCAGGATGTCGATATCGTGTTCTTCCTGATAGGCGTGTAACGCGGGTTCAACATCGCCGGCGCGGATCGCCAGAGTGATCCCGGATTCCAGGCCCGCCAGCATTTTCTCCGCCTTCCTGAGCTGCTCCCGGCGGTCACTGGTATCCGCGCCAATCATCACCAGATGCAGGGGCATACCCTTGAGCACCGGGCTACCGGCCAGAAGCTCCACACCTTTGAACGCCGTTGCGCTGCCGTCAAAGGCCAGCATGGCACTGCGGGGCCGGGTGAACTCATCCGGCACCAGGAGAATCGGACGATGCATGCTGCGAATCACCGTTTCCAGCTGGCTGCCAATGTTGGTATCGCGCTCCGAACAGGTTTCACCGTGCAACCCCATGACCAGCAGGCGGGTCTGGTTTTCCAGTGCCAGCAGGGACTCGGTGAGGTCGCCGTGGCGCTGGCGCTGCACCACTTCACTGATGCCCGAGTCGCGCACCCGTTTTTCTGCCTCATCCAGCATATGGTGCCCGTGTTCGAGGGCCAGCTTCGCCCGCTTGCGGTCAAGCTCCGCCAAATCCTCCATTAACTGTTCGCGACTTCCCAGGCCGATGCTTCCGGCAAGGTCCGGCTCGGTCGGATAACGCTCCTCATCAAGGACGTGCAACAGCATCATGGGCGTTTCCATATACTTGCTGGCCCAGGCAGCATAATCGCACACGGCCGGGGCGGCCTGGGAGCCGTCAATGCAGGCAACTACTCGTAACATCTCAACCTCGCCTTCGTGATCCCTGTAATTGCTATTCTGGCTGTGATCGCTGTTGGATTCCCGGGTCTGTGTCATGTCAGTGTCCCATCAGCCGGTCAACAGCTTCGGGTTTGTCGTGCACACCGAAGCGGTCGACAATGGTGGCACTGGCTTCGTTCAACCCGATAACCTCAACGTCCGAACCTTCACGACGGAACTTGAGCACGGTCTTGTCGAGTGCGCCCACGGCGGTAATGTCCCAGAAATGTGCCCGGCTCAGGTCTATGATCACGTTATCGACTGCTTCCCTGAAATCAAAGGATTCCAGGAATTTTTCCGAGGAACTGAAGAACACCTGGCCCACTACCCGGTAGGTGCGGGTATCCGTGGTCTCATCCAGCTCCGAGGTAACCAGCATGTAGTGCCCCACCTTGTTGGCAAAGAACAGGGCCGCCAGCAGCACGCCCGCCAGCACACCGAAGGCCAGGTTATGGGTGGCCACCACCACGATAACGGTAACAACCATAACGATGTTGGTTGACAGCGGGTGTTCTCTGAGATCCTTGACAGAGCCCCAGCTAAAGGTACCGATCGAGACCATGATCATCACGGCGACCAGCGCGGCCATGGGGATCTGAACCAGCCACTTGTCCAGCACCAGCACCATTACCAGCAGGAACACGCCGGCGGTCAGTGTCGACAGGCGCGTACGACCGCCGGATTTGATGTTGATGATGGACTGCCCGATCATCGCGCAACCGGCCATGCCGCCGAGCAGGCCGGAACCGATGTTGGCGATACCCTGACCCTTGCACTCACGGTTGCGATCACTGGTGGTATCGGTCAGATCACCAACAATCGTTGCGGTCATCATGGATTCCAGCAGGCCAACAACCGCAAGGCCCACGGAGTATGGCAGGATAATCATCAGGGTTTCAAAATTCAGGGGCACATCCGGCCACAGGAAAACCGGCAGGGTATCAGGCAGCTCGCCCATGTCGCCTACCGTACGGATATCCAGGTTGAGGTACATCGCCACACCCGTGAGAGCAACGATACACACCAGAGGCGAAGGCAGGATCCGGCCAACCCGGGGCAACAGCGGGAACAGGTATATGATGCCGAGGCCGGCTGCCGTCATGGCGTACACGTGCCAGGTTACATTGGTCAGCTCGGGCAACTGGGCCATGAAAATAAGGATCGCCAGTGCGTTGACAAAGCCCGTAACCACCGAGCGTGAGACGAACCGCATCAGGCCGCCAAGCTTCAGGTAACCGGCGGCAATCTGGATAACACCGGTCAGCAGCGTCGCCGCCAGAAGGTACTCAAGACCATGGTCTTTCACCAGCGTGACCATCAGCAAGGCCATGGCCCCGGTGGCTGCCGAGATCATACCGGGGCGTCCGCCCACGAACGCAATAATCACTGCGATAGAGAAGGACGCATAAAGCCCGACCTTGGGGTCGACTCCGGCGATGATGGAAAAGGCAATTGCCTCCGGGATCAGCGCCAGGGCAACCACAATGCCGGCAAGGACATCGCCGCGGGTATTTGACAGCCAGTTGGCCTTTAAGGAATTCACCATAATTTCGGGGTTCCGGTTTGCTACGAATTCAAAGGCCGCGAAGCTTATCAGCCCCCTTGCAGGAAAGTAAGGTCGCCAGGAGTCTGCGCGGCAGTAACCGGTTACCGGGCTTTGCGGAACGTCAGGTTGTATCGACAGGCGCCGGTCAGAGGATGGTCCCCGGCCTTCAGCGCCAATACTCCGTGATATCTCAGTCGTGCCGGGCCACCCCAGACCACCACATCACCGTGGGCAAGCGGGACCCTGACAGGACGTTCGTTACGTTTCAGCCCGCCAAACTGGAATACCTGGGGTAAGCCCAGGGATACCGATACAATCGGCTGGCTGAAATCCTGCTCATCCTTATCTTGGTGCAGTCCCATTTTTGCCCCGGGCTCATAGCGGTTGATCAGGCAGGCATCCGGCTCAAAGCCCTCGAAACCAGCTGCGACTGCGGCCTTCCCGGCAAGATTGCGGAAGGATTCCGGCATCGCCGGCCAGGGCTGGCCTGAAGTCGGGTCCTCGGACTGGTAGCGGTACCCCCGGGTATCGGTCACCCAACCCTGATCACCGCAGCAACTCATAGCGGCCGACATGGCATGACCGCCAGGGGTTTTCATATGCCGAAACGGTGCCTGAGTGGTAACTCGCTGAATGTCGTTCAGGAGCCATTCAGCGTCTGCGAGGGCGAACTGGCGAAGCACCACCGCACCTTCCATCAGATGCTCCCTGATCAACTCCGGCGACAGTTCGCCAAACAGGTCCTGTGTCATAACTTTTGGCTTCGTCTGAAAATGAAAACGACCGCGCCTGGATTCTATCAGCGCTGAGTCCCCGAACCCTTTTTCAATGTACTGTGCGATACCGCACTCAGCAGGATCAACGACCTATCGAAATTTCCAGCGCAAATTGTTTCTAACCTTGCCCCCATGAAAGCCTGTTCATGAAGCCGGACTGAAAAACACGTATATTCTATAGGCTGATTCATCCCTGGTAAGGACAATTTAATGCTGTTTGCAATCATCGTTGGCGGTCTGATCGGTTACGCCTTTGGCAAATTTCCGGGTTTTCTGGTGGGTGCGGCAATCGGTGCCTTTCTCTTCAACCACCTCAAGCGCCGTCTGATCGGCAAGCTCCAGAGTATCCAATCCGGCTTTATCGAGTCCGTCTTTGCCGTCATGGGTGCCCTCTGCAAGGCAGACGGCATTATATCCCGCGACGAAATCCAGATGGCGGAAGCCATGTTCGTACGCTTCCGCCTGAACGAAGAGCAGAAAGCCACGGCCAGAGCCGCCTTCAACCGGGGCAAGGAGCCGGATTTCGATCTGGACGCAGAGCTGAACCGGTTCCTCCAGGCTAGTGGCCGGCAACCGGCGTTCCTGCAGATGTTTCTTCAGGTTCAGGTCTCAGCTGTTGCCGCCGATGGCGTGGTACACCCGGCCGAACATGAGATGCTGGTGCGAATCGCCCGCGGCCTGGGACTGCCCGAGAGCCAGGTGGATCAGCTGGAAGCCATGCTACGGGGTGCCCATACCAATCGGGCCGGAGCTGGCCAGCCATCTTCCGCCGATCAGATCAGTGATGCCTACAAGGTCCTGGGGGTTTCATCGTCAGCCAGTGACGCGGAGCTCAAGAAAGCCTACCGCAAACTGATGAGCGAAAACCATCCGGATAAACTGGCCGGCCGGGGTTTACCCGAGAGCATGCGGGAAATGGCAGAAGAACGCACCCGGGAGATCAGCCACGCCTACGATGTTATCAAGGAAGCCCGGAAAACGTCGGCGTAAAGCCCGGCGCTTTTCGCAGGCGGCGGCTCAGAACCAGCGCGGCACCCGAACCCGGTAACGCTCGTAGTCCTCTCCGAATTTGACCGCCAGGGCCTTTTCTTCCTCACCGGCCTGGCGGGTGATAACCAGCACACCGACCACCAGGCATACCAGCGAGAATACGCTGGGCAGCGCCAGGAAAAAGCCCAGTTGCCCCGCCATCACTGTCAGGAACAACGGGTTCCGCGAGCGGGCAAAGGGCCCGTCCGTCAGCAGCTTTCGCTGGTCCTTCCGGGGATCAATGCCTGAGCGCCAGTCCTCATGCATGTAAGCCTGCAGATAGTTCACCACAGTGAACGATACCAATAGCAACAACATTCCGGCCAACAGCACCGGCCAATGATACAGCCAGCCAAAAACGCCGAGCCAGCCGTCGATATCTGCAAAGATCCGCGCCACACAAACGGTAAGAATCAGTGCCCGGAACACATTGAAGATATGCCGGTGCCACCAGGGCGCACTCCCCCGCTCGCCATAATTGATGTGGGAAAAGCCCATGCGCTGGAACAGCCCAAGGCTACGGCCGGCAAACTGCAGGCCGATCATCAGGAAGAAGATACCAAGAAAGTGACGTACGAGAGGTTCTGTAAATTCCATCGGGATCGCTTACAATGGGTTCTACCTTTCAGCTTATTACCTGATAACGATTATGGAAAGTCCCCGGCCCGGGTAGCCGAGCCTCTGATTCATGGCCTGGTGGCGGAAAACCATGAGGCGACCATGAAGGCAGCCTCAGACTGATTGGACACATGTACCAATAGCTGCCATATTCCAGAGCAAGCCCAATGGTAACCTTTTTACCCGCACCAAGCCGCGTCCGAAAGCTGCTCGTACACCGATAAAAGGACAACGTATTGAGCCCGGCCATGCGTGACAGTGAAGTCCTCGTGACCCACCACAAAGCCCTGATGGAGCTGAGTCATAACATCGGTTTCATCGAAATGCCCCGGCCCCGGAAACTGGCGGCCCTCACGGAACTGTGTACCCGGCTGCTGGGTATTCAAAGGGCAAGCATCTGGCGGTTTCCCCCGGAGCGTGACCGCATAACCTGCGAATGGCTGCACGATGAAGGACAGCCGGGACGTAACAACGGGATTAAAGAAGAAAGTGTCGGCTACAGTCTCTTCCGGTCCGATCATCCCGAATACTTTCAGGCCATTACGGCGGAACGAGTTATTGCCGTGGAGAATGCCCAGAATGATCCCCGGACCCGGTCTTTCGACCGGGGCTACCTGTCCGTTCAGAATATCCACGCCATGCTCGACGCCCCCATCTTTGATGGCGAGCAGTTCAGTGGGGTGGTCTGCCTGGAATCCCATGAACGCAGGGAGTGGTCCGTCCCCGACATTTCCCTGGCCGTGGCCATTGCTGACACCATCAGCCTGATGAATACCCACGAAGCCTGGCTGAGATCCAAGCGGGCCCTGGAATACGTCAGGCGTTACGATTCCCTGACTGGCCTTGCCAATATCGATTCCCTCCGAGACCGGCTGGGTCATCTGGTACGCAAGATCAAACGCCGGGGTGCAGGCAGCCTGGCTCTTATCTGGATCGATGTTGACCGCCTTAAAACCATCAATGACGGCCTGGGGCCCCAGGCAGGGGATCAGGTGATCGCCGATATCGGTCTGAGACTGAAAGAGATCCAACTGGCAGGCAAAGACTTTCTGGCGCGCATCGGCGGCGACGAATTTGCGCTGGTCATCCGCAATTACACCCTGCCGAGCTCCCTGAATGAAGTAACCCGGGAGATCCAGAGCCGGATTCGCCAACCAATCCGGGTATCCGACCAGAATCTGACCGTCAGTGCCAGCCTGGGCATCTGTCACTTCCCGGGTGACTGCCGTGAGCCGGAAGAACTTCTCCGGGGTGCCGAGGCCGCCATGTACCATGCCAAAAGGCAGGGCCGGGACCGTTCCACCCTGTTTGACTCGGAAATCCAGATGACAGCGCGCTCCCGCTTTGCCCTTGAGAGCGAACTGAGGGAAACACTGAAAACCAATGGCCTGGATGTGTTCTACCAGCCGATTATGGATCGTACCGGAAAACAGCTGGAGAGCATGGAGGCCCTGGTTCGCTGGCAGCACCCGCAAAGGGGCTGGCTGTCGCCGATCGAATTTCTGGACGTGGCCCGCAGCGCCGGGCTCATGTATGAACTGGGAGCCTGCGTACTCAGAAACGTCTGCGCACATTGGCGCGACGCAAAAAACCGGAACATCCCACTGCCCACCATATCCGTCAACCTCTCAGCCGAGCAGGTATTGGTCCCCGAATTACCGGAACGGGTAAAAGAGATCTGCAATAAACAGGATATGCCGGTCAGCGCCCTGCAGTTTGAAGTGACCGAAGACTCGATCCAGGGGGATTTCAGCCTGATCGGTCGGGTCCTGGAGCAACTGGTAGAGGCTGGCGCAGAGCTTGCCATCGACGATTTTGGCACCGGATACTCCTCGCTGTCCCGGCTCAAAAGCCTGCCATTTTCCCGGATCAAGATCGACCGCTCGTTCATCAAGAACCTGCCAGACGACGAGGACGACTGCGCCATTACCCTATCCATCATCGGTCTGGCCCGGGGCTGGGACTTTCCGTGGTGGCGGAAGGCGTGGAAAACGACGCCCATGAGGCCTGGCTGTTTGAGAAAGGCTGCGACTATCTCCAAGGCTACCTGTATAGCAAACCGCTGCCGTTTTCCGAAATCATTGGCCGCTACTACTCCGACTGACCCGGCCGGTCAGCCTTCCCAGAGCCTGACCGGCCCGGTTACCCAGCACCAGCAATGCCGGCGTAAGCAACAGCGTCAGCACGGTGGCGAATGTCAGCCCTCCGGCGATGGCGCTGGACAGTTGGGTCCACCACTGGGTCGAGGGCGCCCCGAGGCCCAGGGAAGGCGTCAGCAGGTCCACGTTCACCCCCAGCACCATGGGCATCAGGCCCAGCACGGTGGTGATGGCCGTGAGCAGCACCGGCCGCAGACGCAGGCAACCGGTTTCCAGGGCGGCCTCGTAAGCCTCAATGCCTTCCTTGCGCATCTGGTTGTAGGTATCAATGAGAATGATGTTGTTGTTCACCACAATGCCCGCCAGCGCAATGGTCCCCATGCCCACCATCACAATGCCGAACGACTGGCTGTTGACCAGCAGGCCAAGAAGCACCCCAGCCGTCGAAAGCACAATGGCGGAAAGGATCAGGAAGGTCTGGTAGAGTGAATTGAACTGGGTCACCAGAATCAGCAGCATCAGCCCGATGGCCACCAGAAAGGCGGTGACCAGGAAGTTGGCGGCCTGCTGCTGATCCTCATTTTCGCCGGCAAATTTCACTGAGATGCCGTCCGGTGGCTCCGGCATCCCGGCCTGCAGGGATCGCAGAAGTTCGTCAACCCGGCGGCCCGGCGCCAGATCGGACTTGATGGTTACCGTACGCTGGCCACCCACCCGCACAATACTGCCGGTTTTATCCCCGGGCCGGAGATCGACGAACTCCGAGAGCGGCACCTGCCCTCGGGGAGTGCGGATGGTCTGCCGTTGCAGGTGGTCCAGTTCCCGCCAGTTGTTCGGTACCCGAACAACGATATCCACTTCGTCCCGGACATCCTCCGGGCGATAGGTAGCCAGCACCAGGCCATTGGTCACCAGCCGCACCGCACTGCCAATGCCGAGCACATCGGTGCCGAACCGGGCAGCGGCTTCCCGGTCAACCTGTAGCCGCCACTCAATACCCGGCAAACTCCGGTCAT
Source organism: Halomonas sp. (assembly GCA_002707215.1). Lineage (GTDB taxonomy): Bacteria > Pseudomonadota > Gammaproteobacteria > Pseudomonadales > Oleiphilaceae > Marinobacter. The sequence goes on along the minus strand of PAKW01000037.1, from coordinate 3,834 downwards.
CCTCGATGTCCACGAAGCCCCCCAGCTCCCGCATGCGGTCCTTGATTTTATCCACATAGCCGTTAAGGTCGTTGGCCTCACGGCTGCTCACCTGCAGCTCAATGGGCTTGCCTTCCGCTGGCCCACCTTCCTGCTTGCGAAATTCCAGCTCAACGCCTGCGATGTCGGAGGTCAGTGCGCGGAAATCCTCCAGAATGGCACTGGCGGCGCGCCGGGTGTACCAGTCGGTAAACTGGAACTGCAGAACACCAATCACATCCGGCGCCATCTGCGAACTGGCGCTGACCATTGAGCGCGCGTAAAGGGCCTTTACCTCAGGCATTCCCTGCAGGCGCCGCTCCACCTCACGCACGATCACATCCCGTTCCCACACCGACAGATCGCCTCTGGCCCGCACCTGCACCTGGGCCGAATCCGGTTCAACGCTCGGGAAAAACTCCACACCGTAATTGAAGCGGGCATAGGCGGCGTAAATCACCGCAATCACACAGAGCACACCGATCAGCGTCAGTCCCGGCGATTTAAGAAGTACTGACAGCAACCAGCGGTAGCGTTGCATCAGCCGGCCTGTTGTTTCTCCCTGCCGGGCCCTGCGGCCGCCACTGACGCTGCCCAGCACTGGCAGAAACACCAGCGCCATCGCCAGCGATGCCACCAGACAGATGATGACCGTCAACGGCAGGAACTTCATAAACTCCCCCACCACCCCGGGCCAGAACAGCAGAGGCACAAACACCGCCAGAGTGGTGGCCGTGGAAGCAATAATGGGCCACGCCATGCGGCTTGCGGCCTCAGCCCAGGCATTTTTTACCGGTTGGCCATCCGACAGGTTCCGGTCGGCCAGCTCGGACACCACAATCGCGCCATCCACCAGCATGCCGGCCACCAGAATCAGGCTGAACAGCACCACGATATTGAGAGTCAGCCCCATGGTCCAGATCACCAGGATGCCGGCGAGGAAAGCGCCCGGAATTGTCAAACCCACCATCAATGCGGAACGCGGCCCCATGGCTGCAATCACCAAGATGATCACCAACACAATGGCCGTGAGCACGTTGTTCAGCAGGTCGCTGAGGATGTCCCGCACCTCCTCGGATTGATCCATGATGTAGCGAATTTCCAGGCCTTCCGGCAGTTGGGGCCTGGTCTGGTCGACCAGATTGCGGATCTGGGCAATGGTTTCGATGATGTTGGCACCTGAGCGTTTGGACACTTCCAGCACCAGCGCCGGTTCGCCGTTGATACGGGCAAAGCCGGTGGGATCCTTGAAGGTGCGCTGGAGCATGGCCACATCGCCGAAAGTGACCACCGTATCGCCATCGACTTTGATCGGCATGGACATCACATCCTCAATGGTCTCGATCACCCCGGGCACCTTCAGCGCCATGCGACCGTTGCCGGTATCCAGGGAGCCTGCGGCCACCAGTTGATTGTTCCGGGTCACCAGGGAGGCCAGTTGATCAAAATCGATGCCGTAGCTCTCCAGAACCTGGGGGTCCACCACGATTTCCAGCAGGTCTTCCCGGTCGCCGCCGATCTCCACTTCCAGCACTTCCGGTATGGATTCGATGGCATCCTGGAACTGGCGGGCAATGGTAATCAGCTCCCGCTCAGACAGGGGGCCTGACAGGCCCACGGACAGTACCGGAAACAAAGACACATTGATCTCGTTGACCCTCGGTTCGTCTGCCTCCCCGGGCAGCTTACCGCGGGCCGTGTCGACTTTCTCCCGCACGTCCTGCAAGGCTTTGTCCGGATCAAAACCGGCATCAAATTCCAGCATCACCGAGGCATGCCCCTCGGACGCTGTACCCCGCATTTCCTTGATGCCCTCCAGCGACCGCAGCTCCTGCTCCATGGGCCGAACCAGCAGGCGCTCGGCGTCCTCCGGGCTGATCCCGTCCAGGGTCATGGAGACATAGATCACCGGGATGGTGACGTCGGGATTGGCTTCCTTGGGAATGGTCTGGAACGCCGCGATACCGCCGAGAATCAGGAACAGCAGAGTCAGCAGCGTGGTCCGGCTGCGATCAATGGCCGCGAAAATCAGTGCGCGCATCTCGCCTAACCCCTGTTTTCAGAGGCGTAGACCGGCATCACTTTCTCACCGGTACTCACGAAACCGCCACCCCGGGTGATGAGACGGATTTCATCCGGCAACCCGGTTACCCAGGCCCCGCCGGTGGAAACGCTCAGCAATGTCACCTGACCGAACACCACCTGATTCTGGTCGTCCACGTATTTCACTCCCGGGCGGCCATCGTCCCCGAGCGAAAGATAAGCCGGAGAGATAAACATCGCCTTCACCTCAGGCAGCGCTACTCGCAGGCTGGCGCTGCCACCGGCCACCCGCCTGCGATCCGGATTTTCCACGGCTATTTCTACTGCAAAGCTGCGGGTTTCAGGCGAAGCGGCGCTGGCCACAAAGGTCACAACGCCGGAGAGCCGGCTACCGTCCAGCAGATCCACGCGAACGGCCTGGCCGGGCGCCACATTGGTCACTGACTGCTGGGGAATCTGCGCGGTCGCTTTAAGACGGTCCACGCTTACCAGTTGGAATAGCGCAGAGCCCACCTGGACAAGATCGCCGGTATCCACGGATTTGCTGTTGATGGTGCCGTCGAAAGGCGCCGCGGGTGTGAGATGGCTGACCGCCTGCCGGGCGTTGGTCAACTCCGCATTGGCGGCAGCCAGTTCACTCTCAAGGGCCAGCACTTCCGACGGGGCGGCAAGATTGCCTGCCCTCAGCCGGCGGGCAGCAGCCAGATCTGCCTCCAGCTTGCGAACCCTGGATTGCCAGCGCAGAACCGCGGCACTGCGCCCTTCATCGGAAATCCTGAGCAGCGTCTGCCCTTTCCGGACCTGCTCGCCGAGTCCGACAGCCAGGGATTGTATCCGGCCCGAAACCTGGGCACTGAGCATCACGGAATTCCATGGCTCCAACTGACCCTGAAGCATCAACCCCGGCTCGTGAAGCGTCGCTGTCAGAATTTCCACCTGCACGCTTGTCAGCTGGTTGTCACCACTATCCGGGCGCTCCGGAGGCTCATCACTGGCTACCTTCACCTCACCGGTGGCCATCCAGATCACCAGCGCAATCACAACCAGGACTGACAGGCCGAGAGAACCCCATTTTGCTTTCGTCATTGAATGCTCACTGTTACTGATGTGAAGCCTTTCTCGAGGCTGGCAGAAAAAACCGGCAATTAACGGTTGCATCCGGCTGAAAACGTGGGGTAGATTCTACACAGAATCTTTTTACGAATTCAGATCAGACTGTCGAATTTATGAATCTCAACGCAGTGATTGTCCTTGTGAAGCTTATCCTGGTGGTCGTGGTACCGTCCGGGGGCTTCTGCGTGGACAAGCGGGTGAGATAGCGACAACCTGACAAAACACCAGAAACCCCCGGCACCGAAAGGTCCCGGGGGTTTCTCTTTTTGCAGCAAAAGAAAAGGGAAAACGACCATGAACGGCGCACAGCACATTCTTGACGCGTTCCACCGCCACAACATCAGCACGGTTTTCGGATATCCGGGCGGCTGCATCATGCCGCTTTACGACGCGCTGGTGGACGATGTGGGCGTGGAGCACGTGCTGTGCCGCCATGAACAGGCCTGCGCCCTCGCCGCCGATGGCTACGCCCGGGCCAGTGGCCAGCTGGGCGTGTGCATTGCCACGTCCGGCCCCGGTGCCACCAACCTGATCACCGGTGTTGCCAACGCCCATCGGGATTCCATTCCCATGCTGGTCATCACCGGCCAGGTGCCGTCTGGCCTGATTGGCACCGACGCCTTCCAGGAAACCGACGTACTGGGGATGACCCTGGGCATC
>PAKW01000036.1 GCA_002707215.1 Halomonas sp. | reverse complement strand
TTTGCCGGTTATGGCTGGCCAGCCACAGGTAAAGCCCTGCGGCGAGCAACGGCACGGGTGGCGTGGGGCAGATGGGCGCAAGTCGCGGCTCCCGGACATAACCCAGTTCGTAACTCAGAAAGCCAATCCACCCACCGGCGAGGCAGTCAAGGTCAACCGAATAGCCCGCATAGTTGCCCGCTTCCGTTTCCATTTCTTCGGCCAACCGTGCAATCCCGTCACTGTCTGTGTCGCCCGGATACAGAACCCGGTTTTGGACAGCGCCGTACGAAAATCCACTCCAGGTCCCACGCCCCGGGCCTTCACCCACGGTGCCGACATGGACAAAATCACTCTTCCCCGAAGCCTGTTGAAGCAGGATGATGTATTCATCCCGGGAAAGCTGGCGGGTCGTGGCCGGGCTCAAAGTACCTCCGAAGAATTTTGAAAAATGATAAACAGGACACAAAACGGGCGTTGTCGAAATCGCCGGGCCACTGATCTAATGAAAATGGAATAGAAGGGTGGTGGCTGACTTTTCGGTATCTTACCGCACTAACGCCTGCTCTTACCTGGCAAACAATGGACGATAAGGACAACAATGATCATGGGGCATGTGACATCGCTTTTTCTATCCACTCTGCTGATCCTGGCAGCCGTTTCACCCGCTGTTCTGGCGCAAGGTGACGTTGATAAAGGCATACCGGACCGCAACGCTCTTGCCGACGGCCGCCTAACCCAGGATGAAATCAGCAAATACGCCGAACTGGCTGCCAAGCATATCCAGGCTTTGACGGCCGTTGCCCGTGAAGAGGTGGGGGGCGAGCTTAAGCAGAGTGGCGTGGTCATCCCCGCCGCATGGATGATGATGAACGATGGCGAGGTTAAACGGGTCCGGCTGGGTGAGAGTGGGGAGAAAGCTGCCGCAACGATGAAGGTGCTTATGTTCAGGGCGGCTTTAAAGTCCCTGGCCCGGCACGGAAAGATTCTCGCAACCGTAATCGTCTATGCGGGCACCGTGGAAGAGGGTGAGGATACCCGGGTTCTGGCTATCGAGCATGAGCATCGTCTGGGGCTCTCGGGTCTGCAGGTTGTGCCGTATCGTTTTGATCAGGGCGATCTGAGTTTTGGCCAGCCCAGCACCCAGAAAAAGCCCTACGAGCTTTTCTATGATGGCCGAGACGCCGGGAATGAAGATCAGGGCCCGGGCAAAACGTGACGCAAATCCGTTTTGTAACGGTTTGTTTCAGTGTGCTTGAGAAATGTGAGTGCAATCACGGATTCGGACTGTAAAACAATCTTAAATGGATTTGTGGGATCGAAGATCCTGCTTCAAAAAATACAGACTCACACAAGAATAACGATGAGTTTATAAGGAGATAAAGATGAAAGGCCTGAAGAAAATTGCACTTGCTACAGCCGTAGCCGCCGCTCCGTTCGCCGCACAGGCGGAACTGACGGCACTGAATGACACCATGATGGGTAACGTCACCGGCCAGGCCGGTGTGACCATCGAGCTGGAAACCCAGGTAAGCATTGGCCAGTTCAGGTACACCGATACTGACAGCGGTGCTGCCGGCGAGATCGGTGGCGGTTCCTTCACCGTTAACGACATCGAGCTCGGCGGTGCTGGGCTGGTCACCGGTGCGAACCCTATCTTTGATACCAACGGTGATGGAACTCCTGACCTCGCAGCGAGCCAGCTTCTGGATGATTTGGCCATCAACATCGACCTGGCTTCCGACGGTGATGCCGTTATTTCGGTTAAGACAATCAGTGGTCTGCCGATTGACTGGGGCTTCACTGCCTCCTCGATGAACCTCGAGGGCACTGCCGGTGAGAGCACTACCCTGATCTCCGGAATGAGCGCCTGGGGTATGGTGGGCAAATTGGATATCCGGGTTGATACTGAAGATGCCGCAACGACTCTCGGCGGAACCGGTGACGGTTCCCTGAACATCGACACCGCCTTTACCGTGAACAACATGGAATTTGACGTTCCTTTCCTGGCGGTGGGTGTGCGTGGCCTGTCCGTGACCGGTGCTGGCGCCAACTTCGATTACAATGGCGACGGTGTGGTTGATCTCTCGGATGTGGATCTTGATGGCAGTGGCGTTGCCGGAGACACCAAAGAAGAGAAACTCAACATGGGCTTTGCAAACGTCAACATGGACGTATACAAAGGAAACGGTCTGGGCGCATCGGGTAAGACCGACGTGCTGCGGATTGATGTCAACGACGTAATCATGGACGTGAACGTCGCGGGCGTTCTTGTCGGTGGAACCAGCATTGGTTCTTTCACTATGGACAACCTGCATGTTCAGAACACCAGGATGGCCATCTACGGTCACTAATCTGACCTGAGACCAAAGTTGGTGAAATGACGCCCCGCTCCGCGGGGCGTTTTTATTGGTTTTCTAAAAACGTCAGGTCAACAAAAAAGCAGCCAGTCAATGATGGCTGCTGTTTTGTTTCAGGATCAGCGGAACCGGGCGTTACTGATCCGGTACCGCAATGGAAAGATCAAACCCGCCACCCGGCCTTGGCGTCAGCGTAATGGGCCCTTCGTTGATCGCCTGGGGGACCCGGATCTGGTCAATGCCCGGCGGATTGCCGATGCTGAAATTCAGATTCTGGCCATCAAACCCGATCCCCAGTTGATCATTTAGAAAGGTCTGGGTAAAGGGTTCCTCCGGGATCTGGGCCTGTTGCCCGAAAATCAGAGGCGGCAGAGTCGGGGTAAACTCGGCCGGTGGCTGGGCCCTTGCCAGTTCTTCCTGTGGAAGCAGCAGGGCGCGGCGCAGGAATTCTTCCTCGGCACTTTCCAGTGCATCGGTTTTGTCTTCATCCATGTAACGCTGCAAGGCTTGCCGATAGGCCTCTTCCTCGGATTCGCTGAGAACCGGCTCGCCGGGGGAGATCGTGAGGGAGCGGATGATGCGCTGGCGGTCCGCCTCGGATTTCTGACGCGCCTTCGGCACCACAATAACCGCGGAATCCTTGACGTAGGTTTCCACCATCTCATCGGATGTCATGGCCTGAACCCCACCAAAGGAGGGTGAAGACACGATCAGCCCGCTTATGGCGGTGGCGAGCAATTGTCGGCGTTTCATGATGTTGCCTCTTGCTGTGTAAAAAACACTCTCCCTGAAGGGATTATTCGGTTTGTCGGACAAGAATTCAAGCTGCAAAATCCGGGATTGTGATCAGAATCGGTGATTTTTCGGTACTGTTATCAATAACGGCAAAATCATGGTCAGATACCATGAATGTTTCCGGCAATGAGTGGCCTCGGTGACACTATGAAAAACCTGTTCAGAAACCGCTGGCACCGCTGGGTCAACCGAAGGATTCCGCGGTCTGATCTTCAGTTCTTCAGTCAGAAAAACATCTTTATCCTGCCCACCGGCGCTGGCGTCGTGTTTGGCCTCTTGTTGGTCATCATGCTGTTAACCGGCATCAATTATCAGAACAGCCTGGTTTATCTGAGCACGTTCCTTCTGGGTGCTGTGTTTGTTGGAGCCATGCACCAGACCCATCGGAACCTCTCTGGTCTTGAAGTGACTCTGGTGCAGCCAGGGGAAGGCTTTGCCGGCGATGACATTCCCTTCCGGTTCCGGCTCAGGGCGGGCCGGGACGATGCCATTGCCATCCTGCTTTCCTGTGCGGAATCGGGCCATGCCCCGGTGCATGTCCACTCCGGGCAGGTGCTGGACGTCAGCCTGCTGGTGCATTCCGCGCACCGGGGATACCTGCGCCCGGACAGGATCCGTATAGAAACCCGGTTTCCGTTTGGCTTGCTGAAGGCCTGGTCCTGGATCCGGCCGGTGTCCGCCGGTGTTGTCTTCCCCAGGCCGGTGCCCGCGCCGGAGGCGTTCAGTACGGTTGAGGGTGGCGAGGCGTCGGCGCAGTCGCGATCCGTTGATGGTAACGATCATGCTGATATCCGGCCCTGGCGGGAGGGGGATCTGAGCCAGCGGGTTTTGTGGAAGCGGTTTGCACGAACCGGGCAGCTGGTTGTGGCAGACTGGGAGGGCGAGCAGGGAAGTCCGCACTGGCTGGATTTCAATGCCTATCCGGGGGCAGATCATGAGTTGCGGCTAAGCTATCTGGCCTTTCTGGTCAATGAGCGTGGCAAAAGCGGGGCCCGGTTTGGCCTGAATCTTCCGGGCCAGGTTATTGAGCCGGATTCCGGGCCCGCGCATGTGGCCCGGTGCCTCAGGGTGCTTGCAACCTGGGGTGAAGAACGGCCCAGGGACGCAATGTCCGAACCTCATGGCACCCGGAAACGCTCTTCACGGACATTGTCGCGGGTTATCACGGAGGGGCGGGTTTGAGCCTTCTGGATCGTCTGAGGGGAAACGGCGCGGGCGAAGCGCACAGTGCACTGGCAACCAGCCTGCCATCGAGAGCCCTGCTGTGGCTGATTGGCAGTTTTGCGCTGTTGTTGACACCCCAGTGGGACCGACTTCCCCTGTGGCTCATCGCGGCCTGCGCGGTACTGGCCAGTTGGCGATGGCTGGCCCAGTATGGCCGGGTCAGATTACCGGGCCGCTGGCTCAGAACCGGAATCATGCTGGTGCTGACTGGCGTCTATGTGGCTACGGTACAAGGGCGCTTTACGGTAGACACGGCTGCATCCTTCTTTGTGCTTGCCGTAGGCCTGAAATGGCTGGAAAGCCGGTCAGTGCGGGATTTCTATGTGCTGTTTTTTATTCTCGTTTACCTTGCCACGGTCAACTTCCTGTTTCATCAGGAGATTCTCTGGGCTCTGGCGAACTTCACCGGTATTGCGTTGCTTTTCGTGGGATTGCAGGTTCTCAATGCACCGGAGCTGCCAGGAGGAATGACATCCGGATGGCGGAGGCTGGGCGCCTTGTTCCTGAAGACTTTACCTGTTGTGGTTCTGCTGTTCGTGTTCTTCCCCCGGATGTCACCGTTGTGGAGCGTCCCCCTGGTTTCGGGTGAGGCCCGGACCGGCATCAGCGACACCATGCGGCCAGGCGATATTTCCAGTCTGGCACAAAGCGGTGAGCGGGCATTCCGGGTGACCTTCGGCGGTGAGATTCCGCCGTATCGTGATCGCTACTGGCGTGGTCTTACCCTGGATTACCTGGACGGCGAAACCTGGAGGCAGGGGCAAACCGAAGACTTCCGTGCGCTTGGCCGGGTTGCCGTCGATGGCGGCGTTGGCCCGCTCAAACCTGAAGAATACGACGTATTGCTGGAACCCACCGACCAGCGCTGGGCCTTTGCCCTTGAAAATTCCCGGGCAGTGTCCGACAACGTGGTTGAGGAATCGGCCGACCTGTTCCGCTTCCGTCGGCCGGCTGACAGCCCGGTCCGTTACCGGTTGGCCCTGGAAGATACCGCCGGCCCAGGTGAGCAGATCGAAAGGGCTGAGCTTCGCCGGTATCTTCAACTGCCCGGGGAAGGCAACCCAAGGGCCCGTGAGCTGGCCGGGGAGCTCCGCCGAAACATGAGCGACGAGCAGATCATCCGTTCACTGATGGCACGGTTTCGCGAGCAGGCCTATTTTTACACTTTAAGGCCGCCTGCCATGCCGGACAACGGCATTGATACCCTGCTGTTCGATGAAAAGCGGGGCTTCTGTGCCCATTACGCGGGCGCGACGACCTTCGTGTTGCGGGCCGCGGGCATACCGGCCCGCGTGGTGATTGGCTATCAGGGCGGTGAGCCCGGTGCCGGGGGGGATTACCTGATCGTACGCCAATACGATGCCCATGCCTGGGTTGAAGCCTATCTGGGTGGCCGGGGCTGGGTAAGGGTCGACCCCACCGCGGCAATTGCACCTGAGCGGATCGAATCCGGCCTCAGAGAAGCGGTTGCCCAAGAAGGGTCGTTCCTCGAAAACGATTGGGCCTCGCCCCAGCGGTATGCAAACGTTGCCTTGGTTCAGTGGGCGAGCCTGCAACTGGACCGCATCAACTATCAGTGGCAACGTTGGGTTGTTGGTTATCAGGGCCAGAGCCAGATGGACTTGATGTCCCGGTTGCCGGGCGGCTTTGGTATGCGCGAGCTGGGGTACCTGACGGCAGGCATTGTCGGGGCCGGATTACTGGTCGCGGGGCTGATATCGGCGTTGCAGATGCGCCGCGGGGAAAAGCGGAGCGCCTTCCGGCGGGTTGTGGATACCTGGCACCGGTTGTGCGCGGGCGCCGGCGTGCCGGTCCGCCATGGCGAGACGCCGTCTGTGCTGGCCAAGAGACTGGCAGAGGCGGAACCTGCGGCGGCGGATTCCGCCAGGCTTTTTGCCCGGATGGTCAACAGCCATTACTATAGCGCAGGCACAGAGGATGAGGGGGACGGGCAGTTGGCACGAATGCACCGGCTACTCGCCACCATGAAGCGACAATTACGCAGATCCAACTCCCGGACAGGAAGGCGCCGTGACTGATATTGCCCAAGACATGCCCTGGCTCAAGCGTGCCTGGCGAACGGTACAGAGCCAGGTGGCAGGGGACAGGCTCCCCCACGCCCTGATTCTCGCCGGGGAGCGGGGTGTCGGCAAGCGCGCCTGGGCGGAGGCCGTGGCCGGGTTGCTGCTTTGTGACACGCCGCTGAACAGGGATTCTGGCCAGCCGATTGCCTGTGGTCACTGCAAGCAGTGCGAGCTTTTCGCGGCTTCCAGTCACCCGGATGTCCGTGTCTATGGGCCGGAGAAATCCCGTATGGTCAAGGTGGATCAGATCAGGGCGCTCTCGTCCTTTGCAGTCGCGTCGCCCCAGGTGGGGCATCACAAGGTGGCCATCATTGATCGCGCGGATCAACTGAACATCAACGCGGCGAATGCGTTACTCAAAACGCTGGAAGAGCCGTTACCCGATGTCACCCTGATCCTTTTGCAGGAGAGCGGCCGTCCGGTCATTCCCACCATTCGCTCCCGCTGCCAGACACTGACCCTCCCGGTGCCCGGTAACGAGGATGCGAACCATTGGCTGACCAACCGGGTCCGGGAACTTTCCGAAGACGCGAGACCATCTGCCGATGTGCTGGCCAGGGCCCTTATGCTGTCTGGCAACGCGCCCAGACTGGCTTTTGACTATGCAACCGGGGATTTCATTGGCCTGCGGGATTCGGCCCTGGAGCGGTTCAGGGAATTCATGAAGTCACGAATTCCGGTAGGGGAGGCCGCCAGGGCGTTCAAGGCCCTGGGCCTGGAAAATACGCTCTGGTTGTTCGAAACCTGGGCGGCGGATCTGGCCCGGCTTATCGCCGGGGGCACACCACAGGACACCGATGCGGCCGATATGCTCCGATTCCTGGCAAAAACGAATCCGCCCTGGCGAGCCCACGAATTGCTGGATATGGTAAAGGAATCGAGAGCGGCCGGTGTTTACAATGCCAGCCCGGAACTCGAAGCCAGCCGGCTGCTGATAGCCTGGCAAAAGCTGATGCCGGTCAGGCGTCCGGCCCGGCAGCACTAGGGTTGCGCCTTCCGGCCCAACAACTGCTATGATTCCGGAATGAAAGGGGTTTTTGTATCCCGCCAAATGTTACAAACGATCTTGCAGAAAAGGTGTCAGTTATGGGGCCCGGATTCGGTGCGCGCAGTGGTATTCTCACCCTGACGATAAAGGACAAGGCTGTATTGTATGCGGCCTACATGCCATACATTCGCCAGGGCGGTCTGTTTATCCCGACCCAGAAACAGTACCAGTTGGGGGATGAGGTGTTCCTGCTCCTGAACCTGATGGACGAGCCTGAGAAAATTCCCGTGGCCGGCAAGGTTGTCTGGATTACGCCGAAGGGTGCCCAGGGCAACCGCGCTGCGGGAATCGGGGTTCAGTTCAACGGTGATGATGAAACCGCACGCACCAAGATCGAATCCTATCTGGCAGGCTCGCTGAGTTCTGATCGGCCAACACACACCCTGTGAAGGCGAAGCCTGCATGAACGATATTGTGATACCTCCGGGGGCTCTCGACACACTGTCGGGAGACGACGTGACAGGAAGCCAGGACAAACTGGACAAAGACAAGTTGGGTAAAAAGGGTGCGCGGGACTTCCGTGAATCCGAGTGGAAACTCCGGCATATAGCGCTTGCCGGGCTTAGCTGGCAAGCGGGTGAGGGTGTTCACGAAAACACCCCGGTACTGATGCTGCATGGTTGGCTCGATAACAGTCTTACCTTTGTAAAGCTGGCTCCGGAACTGACAGGCCTTGGTCCTGTCTACGCACTGGATATGGCCGGCCACGGTCATTCCGGTCACCGGCCGGAGGGGCAGGACTACCTTTTGATGGATTACGTGGCGGACCTCGCTGAACTTGTGGAGCGTTATTTTCAGGAAACCTCCGACGGGCGAATCAATCTGGTTGGCCATTCCCTGGGGGGCATTGTCGGCGCCCTCTACGCCGCAGCCTTTCCTGAACGGGTACGCAACCTGGTGATGATTGACAGCCTTGGTGCGATCAGTCGGCCGGTCAGCGAAACCGTTCCCCAGATGAGAAAGGCCATCAAGAAGCGTATTGCGGGATCTGGCCGGCAAGTGGTGTACCCGGATATCGAAACCGCAGCGAAAGCGAGGGAGGGTGGGTTGAGCCCGCTGAGTCCGGAAGCCGCATTGACGCTCATTCCCAGGAACATGAAGCCGGAGGAAAACGGGCTCGTGTGGCGGACCGACCCGCGTCTTCGGCACCCGTCACCGCTGATGATGACGGAAGAGCAGGTGATGGCGTCCCTGAGTGCCCTGGAAAGCCGGGTGCTCTTTGTCAGAGCCGATCAGGGGCTGCTGTCGTACAGAAAGGATCTGGATGAACGCACCAGCGTCATTCCGAATCTTCAGGTATCGAACGTGCCGGGTGGACACCACTGCCATCTTGATGGGGAAACCGGTTACGTGGCAGATGCCGTCAGACAATTTCTGGAAAATGAGTAATCGCTTGCTGAAACTACTGTTCACCCGTTTTCTTGCAGCCACTTTTGGTGCGCTGGCCCTGCCAGGTCTTGTTATGGCTGCGACCGGAGATAGTCCGGAAGCCTTCCCGCAGTCAACCCTGGAGACCACGGTTAACATCGAATCCTCCGGCCACCTGGTTCTTTTCAGTGCGGTGCGGGAAGTGAATAATGAGATCCGCTCTGACAGCCTGGCAAGGCTTCCCGTAAGCGGGGAGGGGCGTCTGTACCAGATTGCCCGCGACTCAAACCGGGAACAGGCCAGGGCCCATTATTTGCGGCTACTGGGCAAGAGAAATGCCCAGATTCTGTTTGAGTGCTCCGGCGTACGTTGCGGCAGGAGCAATGTCTGGGCAAACCAGATATTCAATCAGGCGGTTCTGTACGGAGGGGATGCTACCCAGGACTACCTGGTAGCGGGCACTGTCTCTGAGGATGGAACCCGGTGGCTGACACTGGTTTACACCGTTACCCGGGGCAATTTGCGGGAATACGCCTGGGTTGAGCATCTGCGCGTGGCGCCCGGCGCTTCCATTCCCGGGTTCGGGAATCTGGCCAGGCGGGTTGAAGGGCCGGTTATCGTCCCGTGGCAAGGGGGAGTAACCTACCGTTTTAACTGGCAGGCAGGAGATCGGCAGCGTGTAACCGATCTGGCCCGGGTTGAGGGTACGATCATTGCGCTGGTGGGCTATTCTGCATTGGAGGCCGATGAATCTTTCAATGATGCGATGGAGCGCGCACGCAAGGCTGCGGAATCGCTTTCGGAGGTTCTCTCAAAGACCGGTGTTCCCCGTGACCAACAGGAAATCATCGTGGCGGGTCCTGCCGTGGTATTCAGCGAGCCGGACCGACAGGGTAACCGGGTAGAAGTGGTAATGATCTCGAGGTAAGCACAATGGGCAACTCAAAGGACGATGATCGGCGCCGGAAAGGCCCGCCCTCGGAGGACGTGCCCCGGGACAATGTCTCCAGGGTTTTACACAGTTCAGATGTGCCGGCTACCGATGTGCGGGCAAATCCGGAGGCGGTGGGGCGCAGGCACAAGCCCCGGACAACGGTTGCCCTCACTCTGGGTAGCGGCGGGGCGAGAGGCTACGCTCACATCGGCGCCATCGAAATACTGGCAGAGCGTGGTTACGAGATTGTTGCCATCTCCGGTTGCTCCATGGGGGCATTGATTGGCGGTATGTATGCAGCGGGAAAGATGCAGGACTACAAGGACTGGGTAACCGGGCTCGGTCAGTTCGATGTACTTAAACTGCTTGATGTGACCTTTAATTCTGTCGGAGCCATCCGGGGCGAAAAAATCTTTTCGGTTGTGCGGGAAATGTTGGGGGAAACCCGAATCGAGAATCTGCCCGTCGCCTATACCGCCGTGGCAACGGATTTGCTCGCCCATAAGGAAATCTGGTTCCAGGAGGGCCCGTTGGATCAGGCGATTCGCGCGTCGGTCGCCATTCCCAGCGTGGTGACCCCGCTTGTGCTTAACGGCAGGGTTCTGGTGGACGGAGCCCTGCTCAATCCGTTGCCGATTATCCCGACAATTTCCTCCCAGGCCGATATGATTGTCGCGGTCAACCTGAGCGGCGAAGATGACCGCAGGCGGCGTATCCCCGATGCCGCTTTCGCAGCGGCGGGCGAGAGTACCGACACGGACGAGTGGATGGACACCATTCGCGAGAAAGCCTCCCGCTGGTTCGACTGGGATGCCCTGAAATCCCTGGCTGCGCGCAAACCGGACAACGGGGATAGCCCGGAAGACAGGATTTCCAGGGACGTGCAGAAAAAAGAGCACCAGAAACAGGTCGAAAAAAAGGCGGCTGACAGGAAAGCCCATGAAGACCATGAAACCATTGACTGGGACAAGCTGGGAATTGGCAAGTTCGACGTGATGAACCTCACCATAGAGACCATGCAGAGTGCGTTGGTGCAGTACAAGATTGCCGGCTATCCGCCGGACCTGCTGGTAAACGTCCCGAAAAATGCCTGCCGGAGCTACGATTACCACAAGGCTCCGGAACTGATTCAGCTTGGCAGGGAGCGTATGGCAGCGGCTCTGGATCGGTTTGAGAGCAGTCGCAGCAGTTCCGGCCTGCTGGCCATCTGAGGGGATTCTCCGGGGCTGTATTCGCAAGGCTGCAGTCAGGTGGATAAACAGCGTATAATCCGGCGCTGACACGCTCTCGCACAGGATTTACGTTTGTGACCAGCCCTATCGATGATCTCCACAGCGTTCGCGATTACCTTCGCTACGCCTCCTCACAGTTTGCTGCCTCGCCCCTGTATTTCGGCCATGGCACCGACAATGTCTGGGATGAGGCGGTTCATCTGGTTATGCGCAGCCTGCATCTGCCGCTGGAAAACAACACCCTGTTCCTGGATGCCCGGCTTACCCGGCAAGAGCGGGAGTTGATTCTGGAGCGGATTCGGCGGCGTGTGGATGAGCGCGTCCCCCTGGCTTACCTTTTGGGCGAAGCCTGGTTCATGGGCATGCCGTTTCACGTCGATGAGCGGGTGCTGGTGCCCCGTTCACCGATTGCTGAGCTGATTGAGAGCGGCTTTCAGCCCTGGCTGGGTGGCAAGCCGGTTGAGCGCATTCTTGATCTTTGCACCGGCAGCGGTTGTATTGGTATTGCTGCGGCGTCCGTTTTCACCGAGGCGGAGGTGGATCTTTCCGATATTTGTGCCGATGCCCTGAAGGTGGCTGAATCGAACATCGAGCTTCACGGAGTCCGGGACAGGGTTCGCACCGTACAATCGGATGTCTTTGCAAACATCGGCGGGCGTTATGATGTCATTGTGAGCAATCCGCCCTATGTGGACGCCGGAGACCTCGCCAGCATGCCGGAGGAATACCGCCATGAGCCGGAGCTGGGTCTGGCCGCCGGGCAGGACGGGCTGGATATTGCCCACCGGATTATCGCCGGCGCCGCGGATCATCTTACGCCGGGCGGCCTTCTGGTTGTCGAGGTTGGCAACAGTTGGGTGGCCCTGGACGATGCCTGCCCGGATCTGCCGTTTACCTGGCTGGATTTCGAGAACGGCGGTGATGGGGTGTTTGTAATTAACGAGCAGGACCTGCGCCAATGGCAGGCTTAACGTTAACCCTGCTTCTTATGAAGCCTTAATAAGATATTGATTTATGTCAGGAAATACTTTCGGAAAACTGTTTACCGTCACGTCATTCGGCGAGAGCCATGGTGTCGCTCTGGGTTGCATTATTGACGGCTGTCCTCCGGGGCTTGAGCTCTCCGAAGCCGACATGCAGCGCGATCTGGATCGCCGCAAGCCGGGCACATCCCGCCACACGACCCAGCGCCGGGAAGCGGACGAGGTAAAAATTCTCTCCGGGGTTTTCGAGGGCAAAACCACCGGCACGCCAATCGGGCTGTTAATTGAAAATACCGATCAACGTTCGAAGGATTACTCGAAGATATCCGGGCAGTTCCGTCCCGCCCATGCCGATTACACCTATATGCACAAGTACGGTGTGCGGGACTACCGGGGCGGTGGCCGCTCCTCAGCCCGGGAAACCGCGATGCGGGTGGCCGCCGGTGCGGTGGCGCGCAAGTATCTCGAGCAGCGACTGGGTATCCGTATTCGCGGTTACCTGTCTCAGCTGGGGCCGATCAGGGCCGAGAAACTGGACTGGGATCAGGTGCACCAGAACCCGTTTTTCTGCCCGGATCCGGACAAGGTCGCCGAGATGGAGGCCTACATGGACGCCCTCCGCAAGGAAGGCGATTCCATCGGCGCCCAGATTAACGTGGTCGCCGAGGGCGTGCCTCCCGGCCTGGGTGAGCCGGTCTTTGATCGCCTGGATGCGGATCTGGCCCATGCCCTGATGAGCATCAATGCGGTGAAGGGTGTGGAGATTGGTGCCGGCTTTGACTGCATCGCGCAGAAGGGCACCTCGCATCGGGATGAGATAACCCCTGAGGGGTTCCTTTCCAACAACGCCGGTGGTGTGCTGGGTGGTATTTCTTCCGGTCAGCCGGTTGTGGCGAGTATTGCCCTGAAGCCCACATCGAGCCTGCGTTTGCCGGGCCGGAGCATTGATGTGCACGGCAATCCGGTTGAGGTGATTACGACCGGCCGGCACGATCCCTGTGTCGGGATTCGGGCGACGCCGATTGCCGAGGCGATGATGGCCATTGTTCTGATGGATCATTATTTGCGGCATCGGGGGCAGAATGGGGATGTTTCGGTCGCTACGCCCGTTATTGGCCAGCTTTAGGATCTAACTGATGGTGTAGCGAATCCGGGGGTGTGGGCCGTTCAAAAAACGCCCGTAAATACGTCCCTGTAGGGCTTGGTCGCGCCATCCATGGCGCTCCACATTTTTGAACGGCCCACACCCCCGGCTCCGGCCTGGCTTTTCGATAGTCTGGAAGAGGTTTTGCCATTTACTTTCGACTTTCCAATCTATATTTCTGGTTTTTTGCCCTTTTAGGCGGACTCCTGCCTTATTGGTCCCTCTACCTGGAGGGCCAGGGGTTTTCCTACCTTCAGATTGCCACCTTGATGGCGACGATTCAGCTGACCAAGATTGTTGCACCCAGTGTCTGGGGCTGGCTCGGGGACAGGACTGGCCAGCGGGTGCGGCTGGTTCGGTTCGGGGCGATTACCGGTTCGTTGTTTTTTGCCGGGGTGTTCCTGGAGCCAGGGTTCTACGGGCTGCTCCTGGTGATGCTGGCGTTCACCTTTTTCTGGAACGCGATTCTGCCCCTGTATGAGGTGATCACGCTTCGCACCCTGGGCAAGAACCGGGAGAAGTACGGCAAGGTCCGCCTCTGGGGCTCGGTCGGGTTTATCGGGGCGGTGGCGCTGGTGGGTGGTTTGCTGGAGCTGGTTCCGATCCGGAACCTGCCCGGGTTGTTGTTGCCGGTGTTCGCCGGGATTGCGGTGTCTGCTTTTCTGGTGCCGTCCGAGCGGGGGGAGCGGAAACCGCCGGCACCGAAGGGCAGTCTGAAAGCGATTGTCAGCCACCCGGCGGTGGTGACGTTTTTCCTGATGAATTTTCTGCTCCAGGTGTCCCATGGTGCCTATTACACCTTCTTCAGCATTCACCTGGCGCAATATGGTTACAGCAAGCTCTCGATCGGGCTGCTGTGGTCCCTGGGCGTTTTTGCGGAAATTGCTCTGTTTCTGGTTATGCACCGGCTGACCCGGAACTTTGCCTTTCGGCAGATTGCTATCGGCGCACTCACACTGACAATGATTCGCTGGATCCTGATAGCCGAGATGACGGATGTCCTGGCGATTCTTCTGTTTGCGCAGTTGCTGCATGCGGCGTCTTACGGGGCGCTTCACGCCATTTCGGTTCAGTACATCCAGGGTTTCTTCGGGCAGCACCATCACGGCCAGGGGCAGGCGCTATACAGTGGGCTGACGTTTGGTGCCGGGGGCGCGCTGGGCGCCTGGTTGTCCGGATTCCTGGCGGATGGTTTCAGTACCTCAGCGGCGTTCTGGGGCGGTGCGGCGGCCATGGCCATTGCAGTCGTGATTAGCTGGCGTGGCCTTCGGCCGCCGCCGGTTCAAGGCGAAGTCTGAAAGTCAGGCATCTTCCTCTTTCTGAATAATCGCCAGAAGGGCCTTCGAAGCATTGCCCAACTGCCGGCCGGTGAGGCCGATTCCACCCAGGACCCGGGAGACCGGGCGGCCTACCTCCAGCACGCGGAGACTGTCATCGACCATCCGCGAGGGCAGAACACTCCAGCCAAGGCCGACACTGGTCATCATTTTCAGCGTTTCCAGGTAATTGGTTGGCATCTGCGGGTTCAGGTGGAGGTTGGCTTCGAGGAACAAGCGGCTGACCACCCGATAAGTCGCCGTTGTTGTGTCCGGCAGCAGCGCAGGGTGATCTGCGAGGTCTGAAAGCGCCGGTTGACTCAGTGAAGCGAGCGGATGCTCAGCTCCTGTCACAAATACCATCGGGTCCGGCCACTGCGCGAATACCGTAAAGCTGGGCGCCATGCTGTCGCTCAGGGTGACAAATGCCAGTTCCGCATTTCGTTTGCTCATCTGTTCATAAGCCGCATCGGATTCCATGAATTGCAGGTTAATGGATACCTGAGGGTATTCCCGTTTGAACCGCCGCAGCCAGTTAGGCAGGTGGTGAAGACCGATGTGGTGGCTGGCAATGATCTGAAGCTCGCCTTCCACCTGTCCCGAATCCGGGGAAAGGGCAATCCGGGCATTGTGGATTTCGTCCAGGATCCGGCGGGCATGGGGGAGTAGACGGCTGCCGGCATCGGTCAGGCGGATCTGGCGGTGGCTGCGGTCAATGAGAGTGGTGCCGAGCTGGTTTTCCAGGGCCGCGAGGCGTTTGGAGATCGCCGGCTGTGTCAGGTGCAGGGTTTCGGCTGCCTCTGAGAATGAGCCCTGATCTACGATTGTCAGGAAAGCCTTCAGTGCGTTTGAGTCCATGCCTCTTAATCCAGATTTTCAGCTATTGGTGGAAGGCATATGGAGGGGAGAGTCTCCCAAAACACGCCCCCCTGTAGGGATGGCCCGAAACGAGCCCACAGGGATGTGCTTGTAGGCGTGTTTTGAAAGTGCTGGCCCAACCCGGGACCTTCACCCAAATTCTAAAGAATAACCAATTGGAATGCGATGGATGAAAAACATGAATTGAGGTTATCTATGAGTAAACGGTAACATAGAGCAATCGAACGTGATAACCAGAAACCCCCAGAGAGTGAGAGAGAACCATGGCGGGCAAGACCTTATACGACAAATTGTGGGACGATCATCTCGTCAAGCAGCGGGACGACGGCTCCGCGCTGATTTATATTGATCGTCAGTTACTGCACGAAGTTACCTCGCCTCAAGCCTTTGAAGGGCTGCGTCTGGCCGGGCGGAAGCCGTGGCGGATTGATGCCAATATTGCGACTCCGGACCACAACGTGCCCACCACCGACCGTGCCCGGGGCGTGGAGGGCATTGTGGATCCCGTATCCCGGATACAGGTGGAAACCCTTGACAAGAACTGCGATGAGTTCGGAATCCTTGAGTTCAAGATCAAGGACCAGCGCCAGGGCATTGTCCACGTGATTGGACCAGAGCAGGGTGCGACTTTACCGGGCATGAGTATTGTCTGTGGCGATTCCCACACCTCCACCCATGGTGCCTTTGGCTGTCTGGCCCATGGTATCGGCACCAGTGAAGTTGAACATGTGCTGGCTACCCAGTGCCTGGTTCAGCAGAAAATGAAGAATATGCTGGTGAAGGTAAATGGCAAGCTTGGGCCGGGCGTGACCGGCAAGGATGTTGTTCTGGCCATCATCGGCAAGATCGGCACCGCTGGTGGTACCGGCCATGCCATCGAGTTTGGTGGCGAGGTTATCCGTGGTTTGAGCATGGAAGGCCGGATGACCATTTGCAACATGTCGATTGAGGCGGGTGCCCGGGTTGGCATGGTGGCTGTTGACGACACCACCATTGATTACGTGCGTGGCCGTCCGTTTGCGCCGAAGGACGAGCAATGGGACGCGGCGGTTGACTACTGGCGCACCCTGCACAGCGATGATGACGCGGTGTTCGATAAGGTCGTTGAGCTGGAAGGCTCGGAAATCCAGCCCCAGGTGAGCTGGGGTACCTCTCCGGAGATGGTTGTCGGCGTTGAAGGCAGAGTGCCGGATCCCGAAAAAGAAGAAGACCCGATCAAGCGCGAAGGCATCGTGCGGGCCCTTAAATACATGGGTTTGAAGCCGAATATGCCGATCACGGATATCCAGCTGGACCGTGTGTTTATTGGCTCCTGCACCAACAGCCGGATCGAGGATCTGCGTGAGGCAGCGGCTGTGGTGAAAGGGCGGAAAGTGTCGCCGACGTTGAAGCAGGCGATGGTGGTACCGGGTTCCGGGCTGGTGAAAGTCCAGGCGGAGCAGGAAGGTCTGGACAGGATTTTCATTGAAGCCGGGCTGGAATGGCGTGACCCGGGTTGCTCCATGTGCCTGGCAATGAACGCTGACAAGCTGGGCCAGGGCGAGCACTGTGCCTCCACCTCAAACCGGAACTTTGAAGGTCGTCAGGGCTTTGGCGGACGAACTCACCTGGTGAGCCCGGCCATGGCGGCAGCCGCTGCGGTGACTGGCCATTTTGTTGATGTCCGTGAGTTGATGAACTGATCCGCAGGAGAGAACCATGCGCGCATTTACCCAACACCAGGGCGTTGTCGCCCCCATGGACCGTTCCAATGTGGATACGGACATGATTATTCCCAAGCAGTTTCTGAAGTCCATCAAGCGCACCGGCTTCGGGCCGAATCTGTTTGATGAGCTGCGGTACCTGGATGAAGGCAAGCCGGATCAGGATTGTGCCAAACGCCCGATCAATCCGGATTTTGTTCTGAACCAGGACAGGTACAAGAACGCGAGTGTCCTCTTGGCGCGCCGCAATTTTGGCTGCGGTTCCAGCCGCGAACACGCGCCCTGGGCGCTGGAAGATTTCGGTTTCCGGGTAATTATTGCCCCGAGTTTTGCCGATATTTTCTATAATAACTGCTTTAAGAATGGTCTGTTACCGATTGTCCTTCCTGAGGAAATAGTTGATCGCCTCTTTCAGGAAGTGGAGCAGGGCGAAGGCTATCAACTGTCTGTGGATCTTGAGGCCAGGACAGTGAGCACGCCTTCGGGTGAGACGTTCGGTTTCGAGGTGGATGACTTCCGCCGTCATTGTCTGCTTAACGGCCTGGACGATATCGGTGTCACGCTGGAAGATGCGGATGCCATCAAATCGTATGAAGACAGTCGTCGTAAAACCGCGCCCTGGCTGTTTGGCGCCGGTGGCGGAATCCAATAGAAGACTCTTGCAAGGAAAAACCATGTCCAGAACAGTGTTGATGCTTCCCGGCGACGGTATCGGGCCGGAAATCGTGGCTGAGGCCGAAAAGGTGCTTCATAAAGTCAATGACCAGTTCGATCTTGGCCTGGGCTTCGAGTCCGGCCTGGTCGGCGGCGCGGCAATCGATGCAACGGATAGCCCGCTTCCGGATGAAACGCTGGAAAAAGCGACCAAAGCCGATGCCATCCTGCTGGGTGCCGTTGGCGGTCCCCAGTGGGACAGCCTCCCGATGGCCAGGCGCCCCGAGAAGGGATTGCTGGGGTTGCGATCAAATCTTGAGCTGTTTGCCAACCTGCGCCCGGCCATCCTGTATCCGCAACTGGCCTCGGCGTCGTCGCTGAAGCCGGAAGTGGTATCCGGCCTGGACATCCTGATCGTCCGGGAGCTGACTGGAGGCATCTATTTTGGCCAGCCGCGCGGCGTTCGCGAACTGGAAAGCGGAGAGCGTCAGGGCTACAACACCTACGCCTATACAGAATCGGAAATTCGTCGTATAGGCCGGGTTGCTTTTGAGGCGGCTCAGCAGCGTGGCAGGAAGCTGTGTTCCGTTGACAAGGCGAATGTGCTGGAAGTGACTGTTTTGTGGCGGGAAATCATGAACGATCTGCGCCGGGAATACCCGGACGTGGAGTTGTCCCACATGTACGTGGATAACGCCGCCATGCAGCTGGTGCGCGCACCCAAGCAGTTCGATGTGATTGTGACTGGCAACATGTTTGGTGATATTCTTTCGGACGAAGCGGCTATGCTTACCGGCTCCATTGGCATGTTGCCATCGGCGTCGCTGAATTCGGAAAAGCAGGGTATGTACGAACCCTGTCATGGCTCTGCGCCGGATATTGCCGGCAAGGGTATTGCCAATCCGCTGGCCACTATCCTTAGTGCTGCCATGATGTTGCGGTACAGTCTTAATGAGGAAAAAGCGGCTGAAGCCATTGAGGCGGCGGTCAGCAAGGTTCTGGATCAGGGGCTGCGAACGGCAGACATCATGTCTGAAGGCGCGGCCAGGGTCTCCACCCGGGAAATGGGTGAGGCTGTTCTGGCTGCGCTTTAAAGAGCGGTTTCTGTCCAGTTTTTTGAGACCCGACGGTAGCGGGATGCAGTTGCCGCGGGATCATCCATCCTGTCCCTGCCAGCGATAAAGGCTTCGGGCGGGCATAAAACGAGGTCTGAAGATCGCACATGAAGCGAGTTGGACTTGTAGGTTGGCGTGGCATGGTGGGCTCGGTCCTCATGCAGCGCATG
>PAKW01000035.1 GCA_002707215.1 Halomonas sp. | reverse complement strand
GATGCTGACCAAACCCCGCCCATGGCTTCGGCTGGAACTGGATTTTGGACTCTGCGGGGCTTAAGTTGATGACGTTGATTGGTCACACGGTTGTTCTCCGGAAGATGGAGTGAGATCTTTTGGCAGTCATTTAAATTTAGTCAGTGAGATTGTATTTGGGGTGCCGAAAGCCCTGAAAAGGTTTTCAATGAGTGGGCAAAAGATGCAGGTGCTCACTCTGTTTTGATGGTTCCAGAGGCGACTCATATAGCTATAGGTCGAGTCTTGGTGCCCGAATTAAAACATCCGGCATATTATGATTTGTTGTTTCTTTCCGGACCGTTAACGATATGAAGCTGATCAATAACCGGAGTCATACCAATGATCTGAAGTACATCCTGGTTGGCATTCTCCATCGAGAGGGTCGGAAGAATATGGGCGCCGAAGGTGCTTGTCGACTGGGCGGAGTTCAGGTGCACTACTGTAGGTGTTGTGAATGTCACCTGTTTGGCTTCCCCACTATGAGGCATTTCCACCTGGTAAACTGCATCAATGGACGTGGTTTCCTAGTGGTTCGCAGTTGGGTGGTAATAGTTGTTGGCGTAGGTCGAGCTCTAGCCACCTTCTCTTTCGTCAACTTCAATGTATTGCCAGTATCCCGCGTCGCAAGGTCATGAAACGTCATCGATATTCATAGCACCAAAATGCGAGGCGTCATGCATGGAAGAAATCAGCCCCTTCATGATCATCGCATCTGGCAGCGCTTCACCGGCAACTGTTTCGGCCAGGAATTCGAAAACTCGTTCTTCCGATACTAGGTTCACCGTTTGCGGCTTGATGGGCTCACCTTTGCTGGCACAACCTACCAGCGCGGCCATAGAAACACCCAGAACACTGACTTTCATAATGAAAGCTGGGCTTTCACCCCAAACGCAGAAGGAGAAGGCTATTCCTTCTCCTTGGCGATCATATAAAGAACGGCTCCCACGAATCCCACGACTATCAATGCTCCCGCAACTATCAACA
The DNA here is from genome assembly GCA_002707215.1 of Halomonas sp. Lineage (GTDB taxonomy): Bacteria > Pseudomonadota > Gammaproteobacteria > Pseudomonadales > Oleiphilaceae > Marinobacter. The sequence continues at coordinate 15,318 of PAKW01000035.1, read as the reverse complement.
TAGGGTGAATCACGATCTACCTCATCGTTCAGAAGGCTTTTTGCCGGTTGCACCAATCTTTGATGTCGTTTGGATACCATCTACGACTACCCATGCCCTTCTTGGAGGGCAGTCGGAACCCTTTGGGGAAGCCCGGCATGTAGTAATAGTTTTTCATCACACTCGCCTCACTGACCTGTAGAAAATTGGCTACGTCTGCTGGAGTCCAGAGTCGCTCCTCCGAGACTGACTCAGTCTTCTCCAGCAGCTTTTCCAGTAGTTGCGTTAGTTGCATTAATTTCTGGGGGATGGCGTTAGTATCCGCTTCGAACTCTGCGATCTCGAACATTTTATCCTCCTCGACGTATCGATTCGAGGAGGGTACGGATCACGGAGTTTTAGACTGGGGGGCAATTGCCTGAATAACTCCATCGCCTTTAGTCGCGGTTAGTAACGCGAAATACTAATTTCTACTAAAGGGGTTTGGTGGGCTTCAGGCTAGTCGAGTTTTTGCACCAAATCGGACGGATCGGGTGCGTAGTAAACCGACTGCAGAATTTTCAGATCCTGATGACCAGAAATTTTGGCCAGCTCCATCGGCCCAAACTTTTGCGACATTCGTGTTAGGGCCGTTCTGCGGGTGTCGTGAAAGTTGATGCCGTCAAGGCCTGCCTTCTTCATTATTTTCCGTGAGAGCGCGTCTCGTTGCCTGGCAGTTACGCTAAATACTGTTGGCGTGCCCTTGGTGTAATCTATTACATGGTTGAGGATCTTGATGGCTTTTGTCGATAGTGGAACCCACCTTGGTACACCTGTTTTGGTTTCAGGGATATAAACCACGCGTTTGTTGAAATCGATATCTGTTTTTCTCATTTTGCAGATTTCGCCACCCCGCATCGCAGTCTCTGAGGCAAATAGAAACATGGCGCCAACCCGGCTGAGGACGGTTGTCGGTGGTGCTGTGAAACTGAAGCCGCTGGCCTCGAGGTAGGCGTCGATTTCGGCATCAGTAATGACTCGGTCTCGCGGTTTATTCTCGGGTGGTCGTGAAACCCCGGCCATCGGGTGTTCTTTGAGCCACTGCCATTCCCGCCAGGCGAGCTTGCAGGCGTGTGTCAGAAGATTGAACTCTCGATTCACGCTCGAACCGGAAACTTCCTTCAAGCGCTTGTCACGCCACGCTGAGAAATGCCTGGGGCCAATGTCTGATAGTTTTACGTCGGCCAGCCACGGATCCCGCATCATTTGATTCAAGCGGATCACCTCCCATCTTGCCCCTCGTTTTCTGGGGGAGACGTCATCCCGGTAGCGCTCCAGTATGTGGTACATGGTCGCACTGGGTGGTGCTGCGCCTGTGTCGTGGTGGCCCTGTTCGATTTCGTATTCGATCTGATTCGACCAGGCAACGGCTTCTCGCTTGGCTCGAAAAGTTTTGGAGCACCGGATACCTTTTTTGAAAACATCCGCTCGCCAACCGGTGGCGGTTTTCTTGAAGCTAGCCACTGATGTTCCTCCATGCATCGGAAAACTCGAATGCGACGGGCCAGTGGTTGGGCTCGTGCGCCCAAAAATTACGGTCGGAGGAATATTAGGAAGCGGGAGGTGTAGTCGTGATGTTGTCGTGACTGGTTTTACCGGATTTTTCTAAATTAAGGAAAATCAAAGGGTTAAGAGAAGCAAGAAAAATGGCAATCACGACAGATTAGGATGTCGATTTTGTCTTTTAAATCAAGGAGTTGTATTGTTTCTGGGAGGGCAAAAATGGTGCCCGGAGGCGGAATCGAACCACCGACACGGGGATTTTCAATCCCCTGCTCTACCAACTGAGCTATCCGGGCGTGTTGCGCGACTGTTGTGCAACGGGGCGCTATTAAACCGGTTTCGATGTTTTGAGTCAAGGCTGAGCCGGAAAAATTTCTGAATCTTTTCAGGGTCGCTCAGGCTTTGATCAATCCGGTTTTACTGCTCCGGCGGCACGTAACCTTCGGCCTTGTCAAAAGGTTCGTTGTTGAAAAAGTGCTGCATTTGCGCCTGCAGGTATTTGCGGGTGTTCTGGTCCATCAGGCTCAGGTGTTTTTCGTTGATCAGCATGGTCTGCTGGGCCTGCCATTCTTCCCAGGCCTGTTTCGATACGTTCTCGTAAAGGTCCTGGCCCCTGGCGCCGGGCATGGGCGGGAAATCCAGGCCCTTCAGTTCTTTCTGGTATTTGCGGCAGAACACGGTACGGCTCATGGTGGCTCCTGTTGGCAAATGTTACTGGCGGTGATGATAACAGATCGTTGTGGGTGAAATCGCAAGCGGACCGGCTCAAAGCAGGGCGGCTTGCTCCGGTTCAGTGAGCAGCGAACGAATCGGTGCGGGCAGTCCGAGATTCAGGGCTTCATGTCGGTGCAGCCATTTCAGGTGGTCGCGATCTGCAATGGCTTTGGCACTGCTGGTCACGTTCAGGCGGGCGGGCCGAATGTGCAGGTGGTAATGTGAGAAGGTGTGGCGGAAGCCATTGATCAGTTCCGGTTCTTCGCAATCCAGCCCGAGGTTCTGTTCACAGGCTTCCTGGAGTTCGTCTGCCCCATAGGCCGGGTCCAGTTCCGGCAGGCTCCAGAGGCCACCCCAGATGCCGCTGGGTGGGCGACGTTCCAGCAGGATGCGGCCCTGACCATCTTCAAGGATCACCATCCAGGTGGTCTTTTCAGATTTGGCTTTCCTGGGCTTTGAACCCGGGTAGAGTGCTGTTTCGCCCCGGGCATAGGCCTGGCAGTCGTGTTGCAACGGGCAGCTGTCACAGGCCGGGCGGCTGCGGGTACACACCATGGCGCCCAGATCCATAATGCCCTGGGTGTAGTCCCGCACCCGATTCTCCGGGGTGTGCTCTTCGGCCCGCTGCCAGAGCTGGTTGAGTACGGCGGTCTGGCCGGGCCAGCCTGGGATGGCGTGGTAGCGGGTCAGTACCCGTTTCACGTTGCCGTCGAGTATGGCGGCGCGAATGCCGAAGGCCTGGGCCAGTATGGCCGCAGCGGTGGAGCGGCCGATTCCGGTGAGGGATTCAAGCTCTTCCTGGGTCTGTGGGAACTCACCACCAAAGTCGCGAACGACCGTTTGTGCGGCTTTCTGCAAGTTGCGGGCACGGGCGTAATAACCGAGACCAGACCAGTGGCTGAGTACATCATCCACAGGGGCTTCGGCCAGGGCCTGGACGTCCGGGAAGCGCTTCATAAACGCCTCGAAGTAGGGGATAACGGTAGCGACCTGGGTTTGCTGCAACATGATTTCCGAGACCCACACCCGGTAGGCGCTCCGGTTATGGTGCCAGGGAAGGTCATGCCGGCCGTGGCTGTTAAACCATTGCAGCAGTCTGTCGGCGAAGCTGTCAGGCATCAGTTGAACAGGCCCTTGAGTTTGTCGCCCACCTTGTCCTGCAGCTTCTCTTTCACCTTTTCCTTGGCTTTTGTCTTGGCCTCGTCAACTTTCTCCTTAACTTTGGCCTTGGCAGCATTTTCAGCGATGGTTTTCAGAGTGTCCCGGAAACGGGAACCGTCAAAAGAACACAGGCCGGCCGGATCCTCGGAGAAGTTGCCCCGGCATTCCACCGGAATAACCACGTTCTCCACATACTCGGTAACCCGGCAGGCGTTATCCCGATGAATCTCACCCACGATTCGAAGCCCCGCCTCGTAATCCAGTTGGCTCTGTTTCATATCTATGGTTCCTTTGCCCTCAAGGCGCATACCAGCCAGTGAGGCCACCAGATCGGTGTTGTTCAGGGTATTGCCATTGATGTTCAGGGTCCCGCGCATGTCGTTGAACGGGGTGCTGCTGCCCCAGTCGGTGGTAGTCAGCTGATCCTGGTTGACCAGAGCGATTCCCTGGCAGGCCATGCGGGTCAGGTTCATTCGGCGGAACTGGCCCTCCGCCAGGTTGAAGCTGACCTGGCCATCGGCGTTGCTGCGCAGTGCCGAGATGCGGTTACCGGTGGTGGTGGCGTTCACTTTGAGGTTGGCGCCACCGCCGAGCATGTCCACGTCGGCAAGGTCGGTGAGCAGGGGCAGGGTCTGCACATTGGTAACGTCTGAGCCAATGGTCCATTTCGGGTTGTCGCTCCGGGCGTCGATGGTCACGTTGGCGCCAAAGCGGCCCTCATAGAGCTTGCCACTGAACTCATCCACTTTTAACAGGCCGTTTTTCGCTGTGGTACTGGCTTTGATTTCTTTGATGGTCAGATTGCTGACAATCAGTTGGCCAAGCCCCAGATCAATGTCCAGCATCAGGCTGCGGACGGTTTCCAGTGGCAACAGGTCGCCTTCCGGGCCGGTTGTCGCCTTTTCGGGGGCGGCGGCCTGCTTAGTATCGCCTTCTGCTTGAGGGGGGAGGTAGCGGTCTGCATTCAGCTGGTCGCCCTGAAGGTTGAAGGCGATGCCTGTGTCAGCGAGGTTGTAGCTGCCGGAGCCATTGAAGGTGGTGTCATCCAGTTTGATGGTCAGGTCGGACAGCTCCACCCTGCCGGCCGGGCCGCCGATGCTGGTGGAGAAGGCGATGGCTTCAAGAACGTCTTTGTCACGGGTTTCAACGGCTGGCTGGCCAAGGTTGTTTAGCAGCTCCCTGAGGGAGAAATCTGCGATGGATAGCTTGCCGCTCAGGGTTGGTTTTTCACCGAACCCGTTCACGGTGAGTTCCGTGCTGAGGGACAGGTTGGCAAGGCTGGCGGTAAAGTCGCTCAGGGTTGCGGTTTCGTTTTCCAGATTTGCCTTGGCGGAGCCGCCAAGTTCAGCGGTGACCTTTTTGCTGCCGAACGGTTCGCCGGTTATGTCGAATACGGCGTTCAGGCCGGATACGGCGAACTCATTGAACGCCTCGTTGGCGGCAAGCCGGGCGCTGATGTTGCCGTCCACCTCAAGGGTCGGCTGGGTGGTGGCAACCCGGAATCCGATCTCCAGCGGGAACTCGGAACCCAGCGTGATGTTGCTGGCGTCAACGGTGAAGTTTTCCAGGGTGATCGACTGGCCGGTACTCTTGTCGGCGTAGTGCACCTGGGCGTTGCTGATCTGCACATTTTCAACATTGAAGTTCAGGGGCTCGCCGCCGGCACCCTGATTTTCCTGTGCCTGCTCATCCTGGGTGCCGGCCGTCTCTGCCGCTGCCTCACCGGCGGGCTTCCCGGGCATGATGCGGGTCCAGTTGCCATTGCCCTGTTCGTTTACTTCGAGGCGGGCGTCCAGGCCGTCCAGCACAAAGGTATTTACCCTTGGGGACATGGCGATGAGTGACCAGAAGTCGATCTGGGCAACCAGCTTTTCCAGAGCAACGAAACGATCACCTTCCAGGGTGGCCTCTACGGAATTCAGTTCAAGCCCCAGCGGGATGAAAGACCAGCCGATGTCGCCTTTGAGAATCAGGTCGAGGCTGGTCTGCTTCTCAACAGCCTGTTCAATCTGCGGCTTGTAATTGTTGGGGTCAATCACGGCCATGGCGATGGCAACGGCGGCCACAGCGAGAACGACCAGCGCAACGAGGGCGATCAGTACATAACGGACGGCTTTCATGATTCAGGCTTCCTTCCTATTGTTGGGGGTTTGCAATGATTCCCGGCGAACATTGACGTCAATGACCCAAAGGATAACGCAGGGTTAACAAATTAACAGTGCAGGAGTATGACAATGCCGTAGTGTTGGGCCAAAATACACCTCCTTGGTTTTCCGACTACATTGATACCTATAAATAAACACAAGAAGGAGTTGGCTGTGGCTATTACCGTTTCGATTGAGCTGAACCGGGAACTTGAAATTCCGGGAAGCTACGATGAAGTGTTCGATCTGCTGGCGGATGTCCCACGATCTGCCAGCCACTTTCCCAAGGTCCACAAGCTGACCGATCTCGGTGACAACGCCTACCGGTGGGAAATGGAAAAGGTGGGCGTGGACAAGCACGCGATCCAATCCGTGTATGCCTGCAAATATTACTCAGATAAAGACACCGGCAAGATTACCTGGGAGCCCGTTAAAGGTGAGGGCAACGGGGTTGTGAGCGGCTCCTGGACCATTACGTCCAGGAGCGACAAGGCCACGGCAGTGAAATTCCAGACCAGCGCTGAACTCACTTTGCCACTGCCCGGCCTGTTGAAACTGGCGATCAGCCCGGTGATCAAGCACGAGTTCAACAGTCTCGTGGATACCTACATGAATAACCTCAAGAAGGCGTTTTAACCGCACTTTTCTTTCGGATTAACCGCGCTTCGCTATCGGAGCGATTAAACCGGTTGTGGGACTCGGGCGGACATAAAAGGTATAATCGCCGGGAAGATTTTTTCCGGCGCTATGCCGCTCAATTGTTACGGAGTCCCCATGGCCGAACGCAAGGCTCGGGTAGAACGAAATACCCTTGAAACCCAGATCACCGTTGAGATCGATCTCGACGGTACCGGCAAATCCAGCTTCGACACTGGCGTGCCCTTCCTGGAGCACATGATGGATCAGATTGCTCGTCACGGCCTGGTGGATCTGAATATCGTTTCGAAGGGTGACCTGCACATTGATGACCATCACACAGTGGAGGATATCGGTATCACTCTTGGCCAGGCCTTTAAACAGGCCGTGGGTGACAAAAAAGGCATTCGCCGTTATGGTCACGCCTATGTGCCGCTGGACGAAGCCCTTTCCCGTGTTGTGATTGACCTGTCCGGCCGTCCCGGCCTGATGATGGACGTGCCCTACACCCGGGGTGCCGTGGGTGGCTTCGATGTGGATCTGTTCGAGGAGTTCTTCCATGGTTTCGTGAATCACTCCATGGTGACCCTGCACATCGACAACCTGAAGGGCAAGAACACCCATCACCAGATTGAAACCGTGTTCAAGGCCTTTGGTCGCGCCCTGCGCATGGCTATTGAAATGGACGAGCGCATGGCGGGTATTACTCCGTCCACCAAAGGCTCGCTGTAAAAGGCTCGTCGCAAGAAGACTCGCTGTAACCGGTCACTTTTCACCGGTCAATCAAGGACACCGCAACAACCATGAAAACCGTTGCCATAATCGACTACGGCATGGGCAACCTTCACTCTGCCAAAAAAGCGGTGGAGCACGTCGCCCCGGACACCACCGTGCTGGTCACCGACAACGCCGACAAAATCCGCGAAGCCGACCGGGTGATTCTTCCCGGCGTCGGCGCCATCCGCGACTGTATGGCCGAAATCCGCCGCCTGGGCGTCGATACCCTGGTACGTGAAGTGTCCCAGGACCGACCATTCCTGGGCATCTGCGTTGGCATGCAGGCCCTGATGTCCCGCAGCGAAGAAAACGGCGGTGTTGACTGCATCGGCCTGTTCCCTTCGGAGGTGCGTTATTTCGGTGACCACCTCACGGAAGACGGTAACCGCCTGAAGGTGCCCCACATGGGCTGGAACCAGGTACACCAGATCATAGACCACCCCCTGTGGCACAACATTCCGGAGGCTGATCGTTTCTACTTCGTGCACAGCTTCTACGCGGAAGCTGAGGGCAACGCCGACATGGCAGGCCGCACCCGCTACGGGGTAGACCTTGCCGCCGCCGTGGCAAGGGACAATATTTTTGCAGTGCAGTTCCACCCGGAGAAAAGTGCCCGGGCCGGCCTGCAACTACTGGAGAACTTTACTGACTGGACCGGAAAATGCTGATAATCCCCGCTATCGATCTGAAAGACGGTAAATGCGTGCGCCTGCGCCAGGGCCGGATGGACGACTCCACCGTATTCGGTGACGACCCGGTAGATATGGCCACCCGCTGGGTGGAAGCCGGCGCCCGCCGCCTGCACCTGGTGGACCTGAACGGTGCCTTTGCCGGTGAGCCGGTGAACGGTGAAATTGTTCAGGCCATCGCCCGAAAATCCCCGGATCTGCCGATCCAGATCGGCGGCGGCATCCGCTCCGCTGAAACCATCGAAGCCTACCTGAAGGCCGGCGTGCAGTGGGTCATCATCGGCACCAAAGCGGTGAAAGAGCCGGAATTCGTTTCCGAGATGTGCAAGCGTTTTCCGGGCCACATCATTGTTGGCCTGGACGCGAAAGACGGCCGCGTTGCGACCGATGGCTGGGCGGAAGTCTCCGAAGTGATGGCTACCGACCTGGCGAAGCGCTTCGCCAACGACGGCGTGGACGCCATTGTCTACACCGATATCAGTCGCGACGGCATGATGCAGGGTGTGAACGTGGAAGCTACTGCTGCACTGGCCGAAGAGGGCGGGATCCCCGTTATCGCCTCCGGCGGCGTGACCAATATGGATGATCTGAAGCGCCTGGCCACCGTGGCCGATAAGGGCATCCTCGGTGCCATCACCGGCCGTGCCATCTACGAAGGCACGTTGGATGTGGCTGAAGCCCAGGCCTTCTGTGACAGCCTGAAGGGGTAAGACGACATATGGCTCTAGCGAAACGTATTATTCCCTGTCTGGACGTCGACAAAGGCCGCGTTGTAAAAGGTGTTAACTTCGTGGATATCCGTGACGCCGGCGATCCGGTGGAAGTGGCCCGCCGCTACAACGAGCAGGGTGCCGACGAAATTACCTTCCTCGATATAACGGCCAGCCATGAAAGCCGTGATACCACCTACGAAACTGTCGAGCGGATGGCGGCGGAAGTGTTTATTCCGCTCACCGTGGGTGGCGGTGTGCGTACTGTGGATGATATCCGGAAGCTTTTGAATGCCGGTGCCGACAAGGTCTCGATCAACACTGCGGCGGTTTTCAATCCGGAATTTGTCCGGGAGGCGGCAGAGCGTTTTGGCAGCCAGTGCATCGTAGTGGCCATTGATGCCAAGCGGGTCAGTGAGGAAGGCGAGGAACCGCGCTGGGAGATTTTCACCCACGGTGGCCGCAAGCCAACCGGCCTGGACGCTGTAGAATGGGCCCGCAAAATGGTCGAAATGGGCGCCGGGGAATTACTGCTGACCAGTATGGATCGGGACGGCACCAGGATCGGTTTCGATCTGGGCCTGACCAAGGCAATTTCAGATGCCGTCATTGTGCCGGTGATCGCCTCCGGGGGTGTCGGGGAGCTGCAGCACCTCGCCGATGGCGTGACCCGGGGTGGTGCCGATGCGGTTCTGGCGGCTTCCATTTTTCACTTTGGCCAGCACACCATTCCCGAGGCCAAAGCTTTTATGAAGACTCTGGGAATAGAAGTCCGCGATTGAACATGAAGGTCGGTGAATAACGGGGTCAGATGAATTCGTTCATCTGACCCCTTTTTTACGTGCAAAAGCAGGTCGAATGGCCTGTTTCTCACCCTCTGCAAACATCTTCTGGTTGCTGTTGCGCATGGCCCAGAGACCGCTCACGGTTGCGATGGCAATGCCCTGTGCGTCCAGTTCCGGAAGGTACTTTTCCAGATAGTCCACGGTGACCTTGTGTGGATGGCCAATGCCAATGGCGCTGCCGTTCTCCCGCGCACGCTGGATCAGCAGTTTAAACTGGCGGTCCACAAACTCTTCGGTTTGTTCGTGGTCGAGAAAGACATCCCGGCTCAGGGTGGGAATCCTGTAAGCGGCAGCCACGTCACCGGCGACTGATGAAGCAATGGTGCGGCTGTCTACAAAATAGACCGGGTAGCGGACGAGTTCCTTCATTACCCAGTCCATGGGCTGGAGCTGCTGGGTTAGCAGACTGCCCATGTGATTATTCACGCCCTGAACGTGAGGAATGGACCGGAGAGCGCGCCGAAGCGTCGTTGCCATGCCCAGCTCGTCCATATCGGGCGTCAGCCCGCCGGGGCCAAGGCCGAAGTTTCGCATGTTGGCCATCGGGGCGTGCAGCATGATTTCCTTGTTTTTCCGATAGGCAAGCCGGGCAAGGGTATCGGTATGCCTGCGGTAGGGCAGGAAGGCGAGGGTCAGCGGCTGATCCAGGTTGGCCAGGCGCTTGCCTTCGTGAAGGCTGTGCCCCATGTCATCAATAATAATGGCAATGGTCGGAGGCAGCGCCTGTTTTGCTGGCTCGGCTGCCACCAGGGTGGCCGCAACCGAGAGAAAAAACGCCAGCAGGGAGCCTGCTAGTTTCACTGACTGCTTCCTTCCGCCCTGGCTTTGCCTTGCGGATTCAGAATCCGGATGCCCTTGAGCAGATTAAGAGCCGAGCGTAGCTGGTAGTCCCTGTCTGCCAGGGAGGCGGTTTCGTCCTCCGCCCGGGTTTGTTTGTCCTGTTGCTTCTTGTTCTCGTCCTGGCCTTCCAGGTGTCCGCTCAGGTCTGCCTCGGTGAAGAAGGGTTTGCTGTCCAGTTCCTTCAGCTCTGCCGGGCGCACTTCAATATCCGGCTTGATGCCGGTTGCCTGGATGGAGCGGCCATTCGGCGTGTAGTAGCGTGCAGTGGTCATCTTGATGGCGTGGGTCTCATCCAGGGGAATGACCGTCTGAACGCTGCCCTTGCCAAAGGACTGGGTGCCCATGATCACAGCGCGTTCATGGTCCTGCAAGGCGCCGGCCAGGATTTCGGAGGCAGAAGCCGAGCCTCCGTTAATCAGTACCACAATCGGAGTGCCTTCCATGACGTCGCCGGCTCTGGCGCTGAAGCGAAGGCGTGAACTCTGGATGCGGCCCTCGGTATAAACAATCAGCCCCTCGTCAAGGAGCACGTCCGCGGATTCCACGGCCGCCTGAAGAACACCCCCCGGATTGTTGCGCAGATCGATGATCAGACCATCGAGATCGCGGCCCAGTTCGTCCTCGAGTTTGCCGAGGGCATTTCTGAACTGCGAGCCGGTATCCGCCTGGAACTGGGTAATCCGCACATACCCGTAGCCGTTTTCCAGCATCCGGGACTTCACGCTGGTGACCTTGATGATGTCACGCTCGACTTTGATCTCAATGGGCCCCGTCTCGCCCTCACGCATGATGGTCAACGTGAGGATGGTGCCGGGTTTGCCTCGCATCATTTGGACTGCTTCTTCAAGGCCCATGCCTTTCACCGGCTTCTCATCGAGCTTGATAATCAGGTCTCCGGCCTGAACCCCGGCCTTTTGTGCGGGGGTGTCATCAATCGGTGCGATTACCTTTACGAAGCCATTCTCCATGCCCACTTCAATGCCGAGCCCGCCAAATTCTCCCGAGGTACTTTCTTCCAGATCCTCATAATCCCTGGGGGCAAGATAAGTGGAGTGAGGGTCCAGATCCGACAGCATGCCCTTGATGGCGCTTTCAAGCAGCTGTCGATCATCCACCTCCTCTACATAGGCGTCCTTTATCCGACTGAATACCTCGGTAAACTTCCGGAGATCTTCCAGAGGCAGCTGCTTTTCCGGGTCAGGGAGGCGGATTTCAACCCGTTCGACGTTCTGGATGCCTTCGAGCAGTAGTTCGGTGGAGGAGTTTTTCTCCTGGGCCCAGGCCAGACCGGATGCGGTGGCGAAACAGGTAGCGAGTGCAATGCTGCGTAATGGAAAGGCATGGAGTGTACTTCTGACCCGTTTCATTCACATATCCCGTTTTTATTCCGATAGTTGGACTGGTTTCCCTGACACCCGACAGTATGGCGTTACCCGGGGCGTTTGTCAGCCCTCCCGCAGCCTGTCAGTTTGCCAGCCACAGGCCCGGATTGTCAGGTTTGCCGTTGTGCCTGACCTCAAAATACAGGGCCGGAGAATCCGTGCCGCCGGTACGCCCGGCCAGGGCGATGGGCTCGCCGGCTGCCACCCAGTCTCCGGGGCTGGTAAACAGGCTGCTGCTGTGGCCATAGAGTGTCATGTGGCCGCCGCCGTGATCAATAATGGTGAGCAGGCCAAAGCCCCGAAGCCAATTGGCAAAGACCACCCGGCCATAATGAATTGCCCGTATCTCCGCTTCTTCTTCGGTGCGGATGAGAAGGCCATTGCGTCGCAATTTGCCATCGGCGTACCTGTCTCCGTAGCCGCTGAGAACCTTCCCCTGTGCAGGCCAGGGCAGCTTGCCCCGCAGTGAAGCGAAGGGCCGGGATTCGTTGGGTGAAGGAATGTTATTGATCGCCTGCTGAACTTCCTCAAGCAGTTTTTCCAGCCGTTTGCGGTCGGATACCAGTTCTTCCCGTTCGCCGAGCCGGCTCTTGATGTCGGCATTAAGCGATGCGAGGGTCTGCTGTCGTTGCTTTCTGGATACCGCCAATTCCTGCTGGCGCCTGGCTACATTATCTTCTGTTCGGGCCAGCTCCACTCGTGTCGCCTGCGCTGCGGCGCGGGTGCTCTTGAGTTCCCGCAGGCTTTTCCTGAACGCGTCAAGGCGGGTGACCGTATCCTTGCTCAGATACTCGTAGTAAGTCATGGTCCGGGCGATCCTGTCAGGATCGATCTCATTCAGCAGGACCTTTACCGCCGGCGCGTCGCCCTCCATCCAGGCAGCCCGGATCTGTTTCTTCAGGCTCTCCCGTTGCCGGTCCAGCGTGCGCGTGAGCTCCTGTTCCTCTTTCTGCAGTTCCTTGAGTCGCTGTTGCTGCTGTTCCACCTGCTGGCGCAGGGAGCGGCGTTCCCGAGTCAGGCGGCTGATGGTGCGTTCAGTCGAAGCGAGCTGTTGCTCCAGGGAGGATCGGTCTTCTTCAGCATCCGCCAGCCAGTCATCGATGTCCTCAATACGTTCCTTGAGTTCTTCGATCTGGGTCGGTGTGACCTCTTGCTGTGGGAGCGCCGGCGCTGCACCCAGAACAAGGGCCAGCGCCAGCATTGCAGGCAGTCGCAAGGGTTGGGTCTGCGCCGGGGTCAACCGATCTGAACCAGGCTGTGCCCGGTCATTTCTTTCGGCTGATCCAGTCCCATCAGGGTCAGCAGCGAGGGCGCCACGTCGCTCAGGTTGCCGTCGTTTTTCAGCGCCACCTTGCGGTGGCCGGTGTAGACCAGCGGAACCGGGCCAGTGGTGTGCGCGGTATGGGCCTGCCCTGAATTGGGGTCGGTCATCTGCTCGCAGTTCCCATGGTCCGCCGTGATCAGGGCTTCGCCGCCCACTTCATCCAGTGCTTCAACCACTCGCTTTACACACTCATCGAGACACTCGGCGGCCTTGATGGCGGCAGCCAGCTTGCCGGTGTGGCCAACCATGTCGCCGTTGGCGTAGTTGCAGACAACCAGGTCGTATTTGCCGCTCTTGATGGCTTCCACGAGTTTGTCCGTTACTTCCGGCGCGCTCATTTCCGGTTGCAGGTCGTAGGTGGCGACTTTCGGGGAGGGAACCAGAATCCGGTCTTCGCCTTCGAACGGTGTTTCCAGGCCGCCGTTAAAAAAGAACGTAACATGGGCGTATTTCTCCGTTTCAGCAATGCGGAGCTGGGTCTTGCCCTGATTTGCCACATATTCGCCGAGACCGTTGGTCAACTGCTCCGGGGGGTAGGCGCAGGATGCTTTGATATCCGCCGCGTACTCGGTCAGCGTCACGAAATCCGCCAGTTCGGGGTGTTTCTTGCGCTTGAAACCGTCGAAATCCTTCTCCACGAAGGTGCGGGTCATTTCCCGGGCGCGGTCGGCCCGGAAATTCATGAACAGAACCGTGTCGCCGTCGTTAATGATGCCTTCCGGCTCCCCCGGTGCGTGAATACGAGTGGGCATCACGAATTCGTCATTCTCGCCGCGCTCGTAGGCCTGCTCAAGGCCTGATACCGGATCGGTTGCGGTGAATTCGGATGTGCCCTGGGTCATCAGGTTGTACGCGGCTTCAACACGATCCCAGCGGTTGTCGCGATCCATGGCGTAGTAACGCCCGACGATGGAGGCGACACGGCCAACGCCGAGGCTCTTCAGTTTGGCGGCTGCCTTCTCCAGAGAGGGCCTGGCACTGCGGGGCGGCATGTCCCGACCGTCCAGGAAGGCATGTATGTAAACTTCCTTCGCACCACGAGCGGCAGCCAGTTCGGCAGCGGCCAGAATATGATCTTCATGGCTATGCACGCCACCCGGAGACATCAGCCCCATCAGGTGAACCGCGCGACCACTCTGAACGGCTTTATCGATGGCCGAGCAAAGCACTTCGTTGCTCTGGAAGGTGCCTTCTTCCAGATCCTTGTCGATCCGGGTCAGGCTCTGATAGACCACGCGCCCTGCGCCGAGGTTCATGTGACCGACTTCCGAGTTACCCATTTGCCCCTGGGGCAAACCAACAAACATGCCCGACGTGTTGAGCAGGGTCTTTGGCTGATCCTGCCAGAGCTTGTCCCAGAACGGGGTGTTGGCGTTGCTGATGGCGTTGTCTTCAGCCGGGTCGCGGTGGCCCCAGCCGTCCAGGATAATTAGGGCAGTCGGCTTGCGCATTGCAGTCATTATTCAGTCCGGAAGTAAAATGTTAGTAAATTTACTAAAACAAAAATTCAGTTTGTCTATTCTCGCATTTACAGGCCAGTTTCGTCACCTTCTGTCCGGGGAGCAGGCTGTGTATAATCCCGCCAAACTCATTACCAGGGTAAATTCATGGGCCGGTTGTTTGAATTTGTCGTTAATCACTACATTCTTGTGTCGCTGTTTGTGGCATTTCTGGTCGCGATTCTTATTCTGGAGTCCCGCCGTGGCGGGGCCAAGATCTCGGCCCAGGGGGCAGTTAACCTCATCAACAGGGATGAGGCTATCGTGGTGGACATACGGGACCGGAAGGAATTCGGCGAAGGGCGCATTACCGGTTCCATCAATATTCCGTTGAACAGCCTCAAGAGCCGGGTTGCCGAGCTGAACAAATTCAAGGACAAACAGATTATTGTTGCTGACAAGATGGGCCAGCATTCAGCAATGGCGGTCAAGCAGCTGAACGCCGAAGGCTTCAGCAATGTTGTGCGTCTCAACGGTGGCGTTTCTGACTGGAAGGCCAGCAATCTTCCGCTGGTAAAGAAATAAGGCCGCTCTTGATCTGCAGATCAATCTGCCGCACTGTTTCACATTAAGCCGGCGTAGCCTCGACGTAAACTGTTCCGGCAGCAAACTTCATAACACTCCATAACATTCCATAACAACGGGCCCCGGGCCCATGACCGAGAACAAAAGGACTGAACATGGCTGAGAATCAGCAAGCCGCAGCAGGCAGTGACAACCAGAACCAACCCCAGTTTGCCCTTCAGCGTATTTACGTGAAGGACCTGTCTTTTGAATCACCCAATTCTCCGGTGGTGTTTCAGGAGCAGTGGAAACCGCAGGTTAACCTGGACCTCAATACGTCCCACAACAAGGTGAGCGACAACCAGTACGAGGTTGTGCTTTCCCTGACCGTGACAGCCAAAGTGGGTGAGAAAGTTGCCTACATCGTCGAGATCCAGCAGGGTGGCGTGTTCCTGGTTCAGGGCATTGAAGGCCAACAGTTGGGTCAGATGCTCGGTGCCTACTGCCCGACTATCCTTTTCCCCTATGCCCGCGAAGCCATCGACGGCATCGTGAACAAGGGCAGCTTCCCG
>PAKW01000034.1 GCA_002707215.1 Halomonas sp. | reverse complement strand
ATTGAACATGGCTGCAATTACCGCTGCAATGGTCAAAGAGCTGCGTGAGCGTACCGGCCTTGGCATGATGGAGTGCAAGAAAGCACTCGTGGAAGCTGAAGGCAGTGTTGACGCTGCAATCGAAGAGCTGCGTAAGTCTTCCGGCCTGAAGGCTGCCAAGAAAGCCGGCCGCACTGCCGCTGAAGGCGTGTCTCTGATCAAGATCTCTGACGACAACACCGTTGCTTGCATTCTGGAAGTTAACTCAGAAACAGACTTCGTTGCCCGTGACGACAACTTCGTCAACTTCGCCAACGATGTTCTGAATGTCGCTTTCGAAAAAGGCGAAACTGACGTTGCCAGGCTGATGGATGGCGATCTGGAAGCCAAGCGTGAAGCGCTGGTTCAGAAGATCGGTGAGAACATCACCGTGCGTCGCATCGTTAAGGTTGAAGGTCCGGTTGTTGGTGGCTATGTCCACAGCAACAACAAGATTGCTTCCGTTGTTGCGCTGACGGCCGGTGATCCGGAAGTGGCCCGCGACGTCGCCATGCACGCTGCGGCCGTTAACCCGCGCGTTGGCAAACCGGAAGACATGCCTGCCGATGAGCTCGAGAAAGAGAAAGACGTCATAAAGGCCCAGCCGGATATGGAAGGCAAGCCTGCCGAAATCGTCGAGAAGATGATGGGAGGCCGCATCAAGAAGTTCCTCAAGGAAAACAGCCTTGTTGAGCAGCCTTTCGTTAAAAACCCGGACCAGACCGTGGGTGAACTGATCAAGTCCGCCGGTGGCGAACTGGTCGGCTTTGTTCGCCTGGAAGTGGGTGAAGGCATTGAGAAGGAAGAGGTGGACTTTGCTGCCGAGGTTGCTGCCGCAGCCGGCACAGGCAAGGCCTGATCCTTCGTTTGGTGCAGCAGGCATTCCGCCGCTGTATCACCTGAGTCTGCCACGTTAGCCGGGTATTCCCGGCTAACGTGGCGGGCTTGTATCTGAGATACCCCTTTTTGTGAGGAGTATGTCAGATACAAGCCTGCAACGGGTATCACGCCGGATAGCAGCCAACAGACGAAAAGGGGATCCTCATGCCGACATCATCGAAAACCCAGCCCAGATACAAGCGTGTTCTGCTCAAGCTCAGTGGCGAGGCCCTGATGGGGGAGCATGATTTCGGTATTGATCCCAAAGTTCTTGATCGCATGGCCCTGGAAATCGGCGCGCTGATTGGCATTGGCGTCCAGGTTGGTCTCGTGATTGGCGGTGGCAACCTGTTCCGCGGTGCAGCCCTGAATGCCGCCGGCATGGATCGGGTCACCGGTGACCACATGGGTATGCTGGCCACCGTCATGAATGGCCTCGCCATGCGTGATGCCCTAGAGCGTTCCAATATCCGGACCCGCGTAATGTCCGCAATCCCCATGAGCGGGATTGTCGAGCACTATGACCGCCGTCGGGCGGTGCGGGACCTGAAGGACGGAGATGTGGTGATCTTCTGCGCCGGCACCGGCAACCCCTTCTTCACCACGGATTCCGCCGCCTGCCTGCGTGGTATCGAAATTGAGGCCGATGCGGTACTCAAGGCCACCAAGGTGGATGGCGTATACTCCGCTGATCCGCATCTGGATAGCAGTGCTGAGAAATACGACCACCTCACCTACGATGAGGTGCTGGACAAAAAACTGGGCGTGATGGATCTGACGGCCATCTGCCTTGCACGGGATCACGGCATGCCGCTACGGGTATTCGACATGAACCGTTCAGGCGCGCTGATTCGCATCGTAACCGGCGAAAGAGAAGGTACACTGATCGAATAACCTGACTGTCCGGGTCTCTTCGATCCGCGCCTTCCAAAGGGACCAGGTTACTGAATGACATGACGAACGAAGTGAGGATGCTGAAGTGATTAACGACATCAAAGCAGAAGCCGAAAAGAAAATGAAGAAGAGCCTGGAGTCTCTGCACTCGGCGTTTAACAAGATCCGTACCGGCCGGGCCCACCCGTCCATCCTGGACAGCGTCATGGTGAATTACTATGGCCAGGAGACGCCGCTCAAGCAGGTGGCAAGTGTCAATGTCGAGGATAACCGGACCCTGACCGTCTCCCCCTGGGAGAAAAACCTGATGCCGACCATCGAGAAGGCCATCATGAGCTCTGATCTTGGCCTCAACCCGGCCACCAGCGGCGACATCATTCGCATTCCGATGCCTATGCTGACCGAAGAAACCCGCAAGGAAATGGTCAAGCAGGCGAAAGCCGACGCCGAGCACGGTCGTGTGTCTGTGCGCAACGCTCGCCGTGACGCCAACAGCATGATCAAGGAGCTGTTGAAGGAAAAGGAAATCACCGAAGACGACGAGCGCAAGGGCGAGGAAGAGATCCAGAAGCTGACTGATCGCTATATTGCCGAAGTCGAGAAAATGCTCAAGGCCAAAGAAGAGGACCTGATGGCGGTTTAACCGCCCGGGTTCACTTGCAAGCGAATTGAAAGGCTGGTGCAACCTTGCGCGCCGGCCGCACAGGGGTTTTCATGACGGGAACTGTATCCGCGGAGATTCCGGTGTCGGCAGACAGCCGGCCCCGGCATGTGGCCATTATCATGGATGGTAACAACCGGTGGGCCAAGGCCCGCCGGCTCAAGGGGGTAGCCGGCCATAAGGCCGGGGTGGATGCAGTCAGGGCGGTGGTGGGAGCCTGCGCACGCGAAGGTGTGGAAGTGCTCACCCTGTTCGCCTTCTCCAGTGAAAACTGGCGTCGTCCCAGGGATGAAGTTTCCGCACTGATGAAGCTGTTCCTGTTTGCCCTGGAACGGGAAGTCCGCAAGCTCCATCGCAATGACATTCGCCTCAGAATCATCGGCGACCGTTCCGCCTTCAGTCCGGCCTTGCATAAGCACATGGCGGCGGCAGAAGAACTGACCCGCTATAATTCCCGTATGACACTGGTGATAGCCGCCAATTACGGTGGCCACTGGGATATCACGCAGGCGACGCGCCAGGTTGCCGAGCGGGTGCGGGCAGGACAGCTGGCGCCTTCGGATATCACCGATGACCTTGTTCAGCAGCACCTCAGTATTGGTGATCTGCCGATGCCGGATCTGATGATCCGGACAGCGGGTGAACAGCGGATCAGTAATTTCATGTTGTGGCAGCTGGCTTACACAGAGCTTTACTTCTCACCGGTGTACTGGCCTGATTTCCGGGAAGAGGAAATGCGCAAGGCCCTTCAGGCCTATGCCGGTCGCCAGCGTCGTTTTGGCCAGACGGATGATCAGATCACGGCCAAGACCCCACAACAATAACGAACGATAGCGACGTTAACTGTGTTAAAAACCCGAATTATCCCCGCACTGATCCTCGCCCCCATTGCCATTGGCGGGATTTTCTTCCTCCCGCCCCTGGGTTTCGCGCTCTTTACCGGGGCCATCATTACCGTGGGTGCCTGGGAGTGGGCGAATATGTCCGGCATTGAGAATCCTCCGGGCCGTGTGGCGTACGCTTTGGTGACTGCTGCCATTCTTTATGGTTTGCTGAACGCTCCTGTTGTTGCGGTGCTCTGGCTGGCGCTCGCCTGGTGGTTTATCTGTTTCCTGCTGGTTCGCAGCTACCCTGGTGGCTCAGAAAAATGGGGCAGCCTGCCTGCACGAGCGGTTATGGGGTTGTTTGTTCTGGTGCCCGCGTGGGTCGGATTGAACCATTTACGTATCGGCGGCTTCCAGTTTGGTGACAGTACCAATAACCTTCTCCTTATCCTGTATGTGTTGTGTGTGGTCTGGGTTGCGGATATCGGTGCCTACTTCGCCGGGCGGGCATTTGGCAAGGCCAAGCTGGCGCCCCGGGTCAGTCCGGGGAAGTCCTGGGCGGGTGTTTGGGGCGGCCTGGTCGCGGTGGGGGCTTTCGCTCTGGTAGTCAGCTTCCTGGCCTCGGCAGGGGCGGGCCAGACATTGCTTCTTATGATTGCCAGTCTGGCCACAGGTCTGGTTTCGGTGTTAGGCGACCTGCTGGAAAGCATGTTCAAGCGGCACCGCGGCATCAAGGACAGTAGCCAGTTGCTGCCCGGCCATGGAGGCATCATGGACCGGATTGACAGCCTGACGGCCGCTATTCCGGTATTTGCGCTGATTATTACCCAACTTGGTTGGCTGACAGCCGGGCACTGGTGACTATGCTAACCCGTCATATCAGTGTATTGGGGGCTACGGGCTCCATTGGTCTGAGCACCCTGGATGTCATTCGCCGGCACCCTGACCGGTTCTCGGTCTATGCGTTAACCGCCAGTACCCGTGCCGACGAACTCGCCGTGTTGTGCCGCGAATTCCACCCCAGGGTTGCCGTTATGGCCGATCCCGAAGCTGCCGCTACGCTCTCGGAGTTACTGGCCGATTTGCCAGGCACTGAGGTGCTCGCTGGCCTCGGCGGGCTTTGCGAGGTGGCTTCGGCCCCGGCCGTTGATACTGTGATGGCTGCGATTGTCGGCGCTGCGGGGCTGTCGCCGACACTCTCGGCGGTGCGGGCAGGCAAGCGGGTATTGCTCGCCAACAAAGAAGCCCTGGTGATGTCCGGCAAGCTGTTTATGGATGCCGTGGCAGGGGCAGGGGCGGAACTCCTGCCCATTGACTCTGAACACAACGCTATTTTTCAGTGTATGCCGGCGGACAAGATCCGGGACCCTGCCGGTGCCGGCATCACCCGGATCCTGCTGACGGCGTCCGGTGGCCCTTTTCGGGAGCATTCCGCTGGCGATCTTCGGGCGGTGACACCGGCCCAGGCCTGTGCCCACCCGAACTGGTCCATGGGGCAGAAGATTTCCGTTGATTCCGCGACATTGATGAACAAGGGCCTGGAGCTGATAGAAGCCTGCTGGCTGTTCAATACAACGCCCCAGAAGGTGGAGGTGCACGTTCACCCCGAGAGCATTATTCACTCCATGGTAGAGTATGCAGATGGTTCTGTGCTCGCCCAGCTTGGCAGCCCGGATATGAGAACCCCCATTGCCAATGGCCTGGCCTGGCCGGAGCGTATTGATGCGGGCGTCGCGCAGCTGGATCTGTTTGCCATCGGCCGTTTTCATTTCGAGCGTCCGGACCTGGTTCGCTTCCCCTGCCTTCGCCTGGCTGCGGAAGCCTTCGAGGCCGGAGGCACAGCTCCGGCGGTATTGAACGCAGCAAATGAAGTGGCGGTTGCCGCGTTTCTTGAAGGTAACCTTTGTTTTGCCGATATCCCCGTTATTATAGAGCGCACGCTGGTTGCTACCGCGGTTGAACCAGCTGACAGTTTTGAGGTTATCTTCGCCAAGGACACCGAAGCACGGGCCCGGGCATGGGAACAGATTAAGCTGTTAACTGTCTGACACTCGCAGCGGTTTGCTGCCAGGCTGAAGCCATCAATCAGGAACGCTATGCAGATTATTGAATCCGTCCTCGCACTTGCGCTGACCCTGGGCATCCTTGTGACCCTGCATGAATACGGTCATTTCTGGGTTGCCCGCCGTTGCGGCGTGAAAGTGCTCCGTTTCTCCGTTGGTTTCGGAAAGCCGCTGTATTCCTGGTACGACAGGCACGGCACCGAATTCGCCATAGCCGCCATTCCACTTGGCGGTTATGTCAAAATGCTGGATGAACGGGAAGGGCCGGTACCCGAGGAACTGAAACACCAGGCCTTTACTTCCAAGCCGCCGTCGCAGCGTATTGCCATTGCAGCGGCGGGTCCGCTGGCTAACTTTATTTTTGCGATTTTCGCCTACTGGCTGCTGAGCGTGGTCGGAGTTACCTACGTTGCCCCCATTGTCGGGCAGGTGGCCGATGGGAGTGCGGCAGCGCGCGTTGGCTTGCAGGAAGGCATGGAAATTCATTCCGTGGATGGCCATCGGGTCAACTCCTGGCGGGATGTCAACATGCGTATCCTGGAGCGAACCGGTGAGCAGGGCCTGATTTCCATGGAGGTGTCTGACGGCGGTGCCCGGGGCACGGTCAGCGGAGAGCTTGCTGGCTGGGGCCTGAGCGACGATACTCCGAATCCGCTGGCGGAATTTGGCATCACACCCTGGCGCCCTGCGGTTCCGGCAGTGCTGGGCCAGATTTCCGAGGGTGGCCGGGCCCAGGTGGCCGGCCTGCTAACCGGGGATCGCGTGGTTGCCGTTAACGGAGAGCCCGTCAGTAGCTGGTTTGATTTGGTCGAGTTCATCCGCAACGCCCCTGAACAGACGTTACAGGTAACCGTGAAACGCAATGGCACGGAACGCCCAATCCGCGTTACGCCGGAAGCGAAAAGCGAAGAGGGCGGTGGAACAATTGGCTTTATTGGCGCCGGCGTTGAAGCCATCTCCTGGCCTGATGACGTGCTGCGCGAAGTCAGCTATGGTCCGTTTGCCGCGGTTCCCGTTGCTTTCAGTGAAACCTGGGCCGACACCCGGCTGACCCTCGTGGCCATAAAGAAAATGATCACCGGCCTGCTGTCGCCCACCAACCTCAGCGGGCCAATTACGATTGCCAGGGTTGCTGAAGCCAGTGTCAGCTCCGGATTTGAAGATTTCGTGCGTTTTCTCGCCTATCTCAGCGTGAGTCTCGGCATCCTGAACCTTCTGCCGGTGCCGGTGCTTGATGGTGGTCATATTGTCTACTACACCATCGAAGTTCTCCGCGGAAAGCCGCTCTCCGAGCAGGCCCAGGCGGTCGGATTACGAATTGGTATGGCAATGATTCTCACATTAATGGTGTTTGCTCTTTACAACGACCTGATGCGGTTGTGAGAATTGCGAACTTCTTACGCGCATTAACCAGGCGAAATATTTGAATGAGACGTTCTCTTCTAGGTGTAGCCGTTGGCCTCGCTGTGGCCCTGTCTGGCTTGAAGCCAGCACTTGCAGACCAGTTCACAGTTGCGGATATCGAGGTAGAGGGTCTGCAGAGGGTTTCTGCGGGTACCGTTTTTTCTGCGTTCCCTGTGAACATCGGTGAGCGGGTTGACGAGACCGAGCTGGCCGATGCCATCAGGTCACTGTTCCGGACCGGGTTGTTTACGGACATTGAGGCTAGCCGCGATGGTGGTGTTCTCATCGTGACGGTTCGCGAACGACCTTCCATCAGCAATATCGAGATCGAAGGCAACAAGAACATTGAAACAGAGATGTTGATGGATGCCCTGGCAGGTGCCGGTCTCCAGGAAGGCCAGGTTTTCCGGCGCGCGACCCTCGAGCGTCTTGAGCTGGAGATTCTGCGGTCTTACATCGCCCAGGGGCGTTACAACGCCCGGGTGAAGGCAACGGCGGAAGAACTTCCACAGAATCGTGTTGCAATTCGCCTGGATATAAATGAAGGCTCTGTGGCGGCGATACGCCACATCAATCTGATCGGCAACGAAGACTTCAGCGACGATGAGTTGCGTGAGCTGTTTGAGTTGCAGACCACAAGCTGGTGGAACTCAATCACCAATTCCGACAAGTATGCGCGAGAGCGGCTCAGCGGTGACCTGGAATCCCTGCGCTCATTCTATCTGGACCGCGGTTACCTGGATTTCAATGTGGAATCCAGTCAGGTTTCCATCTCGCCGGACAAGCAGAAGGTTTTCATCGCCATCGCTCTGAACGAGGGGCCCCAGTACACCATCTCAGAGATAAACCTGCGCGGAGAGCTCATTGTGGACGAGGAAGAGTTGCGCTCGCTGATTCCGGTCACGGAGGGCGATGTGTTCTCCCGCTCCCGCATGACAGCCATATCCGAAGCCCTGGCATTCCGGCTCGGCAGGGAGGGCTACGCCTTCGCCAACGTCAATGCCATTCCCGAGCCGGGTGAAGACAACACAGCCGCCGTCACCTTCTTTGTTGAACCAGGCAAGCGAGCCTATGTGCGACGGGTCAATTTCGAGGGTAACGTATCGACTCGTGACGACGTTCTCCGCCAGGAAATGACACAGATGGAAGGGGGCGTGGCTTCTTCGGATCGTATCGAGTTTTCCAGGACCAGACTGGAGCGTCTCGGCTTTTTCCAGGCGGTGAACGTTGACACGGTGCCGGTTCCGGGCGCCGACGACCTGGTTGACGTAAATTACTCGGTGGAAGAGCAGGCAACGGGCAGCCTTTCTGCCTCCGTCGGTTTTTCCCAGAATACCGGTATCATTCTTGGTGCCAATGTGTCTGAGAACAACTTTTTCGGTACCGGCAAACGAGTCTCATTTGGTGTCAACGTGAGCAACTATGTCAAAAGCGCAAACTTTTCTTACCTGGATCCGTATTTCACAGTTGACGGCGTGAGTCGCGGTTTCAGTCTGTCCGCGCGCCAAACGAACTATGAGGATCAATATATATCCGCTTTCCTTCTGGACGAATACAGCGGACGAGTCAACTTTGGCTACCCCATAGACAACATTACTCGGCTGAACTTCGGAACTGGCATTACTCAGTCAAATCTGAAAGAGGGTCGTTATACTTCCAAAGAAGTCAGCCAGTTTATTGATGAAGAGGGGGCCACATTCAATAACCTCTTTGTATTTGGCAACTGGCGCAGAAGTACCCTGAACCGGGGAGTGTTGCCCAGTGATGGCTACAGCCAGTCGCTCTCACTTGACCTGGCGGTTCCGGGCAGTGACCTGACCTTCTACAAACTGTCCCAAAAGACCGATTTTTACTACCCAATAACGGATAACAATCGCTGGGTATTCCGTACCAGGCTGGAGCTTGGGTATGGTGATGGTTATGGAAATCGTACCAGGATGCCCTTTTATGAGAATTTCTATACAGGGGGCTACGGTTCTGTTCGCGGGTATCGGATAAATTCCCTCGGCCTGAGGGCGACGAATAACGTCAACGACACGACACGCCCCGATCCTTTTGGTGGCAACCTGCTAACTGAAGGTAGTGTTGAGCTTATTTTCCCGACACCCTTTGCCACCGACTCCCGCTCCATGAGAACGTCATTGTTCTTTGATGCCGGCCAGGTGTTTGATACTGATCGCGGCTTTGGCCCTTCACTGGGAGAGCTCAGGATGTCAGCCGGTATTGGTTTTCAATGGATCACTGCTGTCGGCCCGCTGGCCTTCAGCCTGGCGCAACCGATCAATGCCCAGCCGGAGGATTATACTCAGGTCTTCCAGTTCTCACTGGGGCAGACCTTCTGACGCATGAATAATAACTGTCGAACGAAAACCAGGAGAAAACCAATGTCCCGATTCATGTTGATATTCACTGCCGTGATTATGGCATTTTCATTCCCGGCCATGGCGGAAAGCCGCATCGGTGTGGTCGATCTGAGGCAGGCAATGTTCTCCTCAAATGATGCCAAGGCCTTCAGCGAATCGCTCCAGAAGGATTTTGCCGCCGATGAAGCCAAGGTCCGCGAGGCACAGGAAGAGGCGCACCAGCTCAAGGATCGCCTCGAAAAAGACGGTGCCATGATGAACGAGACCGAACGTAACCAGCTTGCCGGTGAGTTCCAGGAAAAAGTGAAAGAATTCAATTTCCTCAAGCAGCGGCTTGATACCGCTGTCAATCAGCGCAAGCAGGCGTTCCTGGAAGGGGCTCGCCCGGAAGTGGACGCGGCGGTCAAAGAACTTCTTGAGGAAAATGAGCTCGACCTGATTCTGCCGAGCGAAGCGGTCATTTATGTGAAGCCGGAAATGAACCTGACATCTCAGCTTCTGGAAAAACTGAATCGTTAATCCGTGGCGGGCACCCGGGTGCCCTGAAAGTTGCTTGGGAGCACGCAATGACAGATAGGTCTTACTGCCTGGGGGAGATTGCCAGCGCCCTGGGTGCAGAGCTGCGGGGCGATCCTGATGTGCGGGTTTCGGGTTTGGCAACATTGCAGGCAGCCGGGCCTGGCCAGATCAGCTTTCTGGCAAATCCGTGTTACGGAAAATACCTGACGGATACACGAGCTTCGGCCGTTATTGCTTCGCCGGCCTCGGCAGCGGATGCTCCGACCAACGTCCTGTTACTGGACAACCCCTACCTCGGATACGCTCGTCTGAGTCATTGGTTTGACCCCGCTCCGATTGCTTCGCCTGGCATTCATCCGACCGCTGTTGTAGATCCGTCCGTCACCCTCGCTGACGATGTCTGTATCGGCCCCAATGTCGTTGTGGAGGCCGGCGTCGAGATTGGTGGGAAAGTGGTTGTTGGCGCCGGCTCGGTTATTGGCGCCCGAACCACAATCGGGGCGCAGACGGTGATACGGCCCAGGGTGACTCTGGCCCATGATGTGCTGATTGGAAGGCGCTGCCACATCCTCAGTGGTGCCGTTATCGGCTCCGACGGTTTTGGTTTCGCCAATGAAAAGGGCGTGTGGCATCGAATTGCGCAACTCGGCCGTGTTGTTCTCGGCGATGACGTGGAGGTGGGTGCCAACACCACCATTGACCGGGGTGCCCTCGACGACACCGTCATTGGTAATGGTGTGAAACTCGACAACCTGATTCAGATTGCCCACAACGTCTGCATTGGTGATCACAGCGCCATGGCCGCTATGGTGGGGATTGCCGGTAGTACCCGAATTGGCAGGCATTGTGTGTTTGGCGGCGCGTCCGGAGTGGCGGGCCACCTTGAGATTGGTGATCAGGTTCACCTGACGGGCATGACACTGGTGACCGGTGATATCCGGGAGCCGGGCGTGTACTCTTCCGGAACCAGCGCGGACAGCAACCGTCAGTGGCGCAAGAACGCTGTACGTTTTCGCCAGCTTGATGCCTTGGCGCGACGGGTAAAAGAACTGGAAAAAAAATCAGAGGGCCGAGGCCAATCAACATGATGAACACCAAAGAAATACTGGAATACCTGCCGCACCGATACCCGTTTTTGCTGGTTGATCGGGTAACGGAGGTCGAAAAGGGAAAGTCGATCAAGGGCTACAAGAATCTTTCGTTTAACGAGGAGTTTTTCCAGGGCCATTTCCCGAACAACCCGATCATGCCGGGTGTTCTGATCATTGAAGCCATGGCCCAGCTTTCAGGCATTCTCGGTTTTGTGACCGTGGGCCGGAAACCCTCTGATGGCGTGGTACAATACTTGGCTGGGTCCAGCAAGGCGCGCTGGAAACGCCCCGTTTTGCCGGGAGACCAACTCTGTATGGAGTCGGAACTCATCTCCGGTAAACGGGGTATCTACAAATTCGAGTGTCGCGCGCTGGTCAACGGTGAAGTCGTGTGCGTGGCCGAGATTCTGACCGCTGAGAGAGAAGTTTGATGGCGACAAATGACTGGTCGGGTGTCCATCCGCAGGCGATTGTAGATCCGTCAGCCAGGCTCGGGGATAACGTTACTGTTGGCCCCTGGAGCTACATTGGCCCGGACGTGGAAATCGGAGACGGTACCGAGATCCTTTCCCATGTGGTGGTCAAGGGCCCTGCCGTTATCGGTCGCAACAACCGTATTTTCCAGTTTTCGAGCATTGGCGAAGAGTGCCAGGACAAGAAGTACGCGGGCGAGCCTACAACTCTGGTGATCGGTGACAACAATGTCATCCGCGAGAACTGTACCATCCACCGGGGCACCGTCCAGGACCGTGGCGAAACCCGGATTGGCAGCGGCAACCTGCTGATGGCTTATGTGCATGTGGCCCACGACTGCGTCGTGGGTGACAACACCATCCTGGCTAATTGCGCGACCCTTGCGGGCCATGTATCAATAGGCGATTATGCGATTCTGGGTGGTGGCACCATGGTGCACCAGTTCTGCCACATTGGCATTCACAGCATGGCTGCGGGCGGCAGTATCGTACTGAAAGACATGCCCGCATACGTGATGGCCAGCGGCCAGTCCGCCCGGCCCCATGGCATGAACTTCGAAGGCCTGAAACGCCGCGGGTTCAGCAAGGAAGTGTTGCTGATGCTGCGCCGGGCCTACAAGATTATTTACCGCCAGGGCCTGACTACCGAGCAGGCCGTGGCAGAGCTGGAAAAAGCCTATTCCGATGTGGCCGAAGTGCGGCCTCTCATAGACTCCCTGCGTGGAGCAGACCGCGGCATCATCCGCTAACCCGGCGGGAGCCAGTCGGTGACGGACCATCCTTCAAGCGTGATCATCAGCGAGCGTAATATTACCTTCGGGATCATTGCCGGCGAGGCGTCGGGAGACATTCTCGGTGCCGGCCTGGTCCGTTCTCTCCGGTATCGTTACCCCAATGCTCGTTTTGTGGGGATCGGCGGTGAAGAAATGGTTGCCGAAGGCTTCCATTCCCTGGTGCCAATGGAGCGCCTGTCGGTGATGGGCCTGGTGGAAGTGCTGGGCAGAATCCGCGAGCTGTTCAGCATCCGCACTCGGTTGCTCGATTATTTTTTTACCACTCCACCGGATGTGGTCATCGGCATTGATTCCCCGGATTTCACCCTGGCCATCGAACGACGCTGCCGGGAAGCGGGCATACTCTCCGTGCATTATGTGAGTCCCTCGGTGTGGGCCTGGCGCCAGAAGCGGATCTTAAAGATCGCCAAATCCGTTAATCTCATGCTCACCCTGTTTCCCTTCGAAGCCCGGTTCTACGAAGAGCGCCAGGTTCCGGTCGCTTTCGTGGGCCATCCCCTGGCTGATCGCATTCCCATGGAGCCGGATACTCTGAAGATGAGGAGGTCCCTTGGTCTTGATGCGAATGCGCCGGTTCTGGCGGTTCTGCCCGGCAGTCGGGCAGGGGAGGTGGGGCGCCTTGGCACCCTGTTTCTGGAGGCTTCCCGCTGGATTCAGGAAAAGCGTCCGGATCTTCAACTGGTGATTCCCTGTGTGAACCGGGATCGCGAGAAGCAGGTCCGGGATCTGGTGGATGCGCTGGATGTGAAACTTCCGGTCACCATTGTCCGGGGTCGCTCCCGGGATGTGATGGCCGCTTCCGATGTGGTTCTGCTCGCATCCGGCACCGCTACCCTGGAAGCCATGCTGCTGAAAAAACCCATGGTAGTGGGTTACCGCCTGAGCGGACTCAGCTACGCCTTGCTCTCCAGGCTGGTCAAGGTACCCTACGTGGCGCTGCCCAACCTGCTGGCCAGGCGCCAACTGGTGCCTGAGCTGCTCCAGGGCGACGCTACTGCCGAAAGCCTTGGTGCCGCTGTGCTCCGGAGCCTGGAGAACAGCGAAGAACGGGCCCGGCTCAAGGAAGCGTTCACTAAATTGCACCACACCCTGAAGCGGGGCGCAGACGAGAAAGCTGCCCAGGCCATCTCGGAACTGGTGGAAAGAGGGGCAAGCTGATGCCCAAGGCACCCTTGCCGCCATTTGTATGTCGCTACACCGGCTCGCTCCTGGCCGGTGTAGACGAAGTAGGTCGAGGCCCGCTGATCGGCGCAGTCGTCACTGCTGCCGTAATTCTGGACCCGGAACGGCCCATTGCTGGCCTGGCCGACTCCAAGAAACTCACTGAAAAGCGCCGAAATGCCCTCTACGAGGAAATCCTCAAGCATGCTCAAGCCTGGGGCGTCGGCCGGTGTGAGGCCCGTGAGATTGATAGGTTGAACATCTACCAGGCCACCATGCTGGCGATGGAGCGGGCCGTTTCCAGCCTCGTCATTGCGCCGGAGTATGTGCTGGTAGACGGCAATCGCTGCCCCCAGTGGCACTGGCCCTCGGAGCCCG
Organism: Halomonas sp.; assembly: GCA_002707215.1. Taxonomy (GTDB): domain Bacteria; phylum Pseudomonadota; class Gammaproteobacteria; order Pseudomonadales; family Oleiphilaceae; genus Marinobacter. The sequence goes on along the minus strand of PAKW01000034.1, from coordinate 529 downwards.
TGATCAAGGGCGATAGCCGCGTAGAGGCAATCAGCGCTGCCTCCATCATTGCCAAGGTAACCCGTGACCGCGAGATGGAAGCGCTGGAAACCCGATTTCCCGGCTTCGGCCTGGCACAGCACAAGGGCTACCCAACCCCGGCCCACCTGGAAGCACTGCGCCGCCTCGGCGCAACCCCCGAACACCGTCGTTCCTTCCGACCGGTTCAGGAGGTTATTGACGACGTGGGTCTCTACCAGCCAGGCGTGCCGACCGAATCGGAAGAACTCCAATACCGCACTGATCTTTTTGAAGATATCGGTTGACAACGCCAGATCGAATCCTTAGTATACGCGCACGTTGATCGGGGCTAACCCGGTAAACAGCCAGTTTTAATGCGGGGTGGAGCAGTCTGGTAGCTCGTCGGGCTCCCAATCCCGAGAAAGCTGAAGGGAGTCATCGACCTTCGGCTTATGAGCCCAACCAACAGGCGGGCTCTGAAGACCAGAATGATGAAAAGTTTGATGCGGGGTGGAGCAGTCTGGTAGCT
>PAKW01000033.1 GCA_002707215.1 Halomonas sp. | reverse complement strand
GATTGTAATGCCGGAAGTACCGGTGGAGCGCCTGCTTCAAGTGGTGTCCATCCTCGAAGGCTGTGAGGTAGACGCACTCATATTTGACGCTGCGCCAGAGCCGTTCCACGAAGATGTTGTCATGGTAGCAGCCCTTTCCGTCCATGCTGATCCGGATGCCATGATCTTTGAGAACGCTTGTGAAGGCATCACTGGTGAACTGGACACCCTGATCGGTGTTGAAGATCTCCGGCGTTCCATGGCGCTGTAAAGCCTCCTCTCCTGTCCAAAGTGCATTTCATCCTTGACGAAAAAGGTTGGGGCTCCGAATACGCCTCGTTGGACTGCGTCGTCCGTCACTTCCACGAGTGCAGTTTTTATTGCGGGCCGGCCAATTGCCGCCATCACTTCATCTGCATCAAATCCCGCTCCGGTCAGCGTATTCCTGAGCACTTCATGTGATGAGAGATCCTGGCCCTTCTCCCAGGCAGCCGAGAACATAGCGCGGTTGTATTCTTCAATCCGGTCCTCGGATAGTGCCCAAAGTGCTCCACGCATTGCGTTGACTGTGCTGAAAATAAAGTGCGGATTCAGTTGAAATGGAATGCCATAGTAATCGGCTTGGCGCTGGAAATCGGCTTTGATCCAATCCCATTTCGCAGGGATTGTGACTGGAGAGGTGTTGCCTGAGCCTTTGAATATGCCTCCAAGCACGATCGGCTTGTAATTTATACGCACAGACCCGCCTTCAGTAAGCTGCAACAACCGCATAAATGCAAAGTAAGACGCAGGGCTTATGAAATCGTAATAGAAGTCGATACGTTTGCTCATATCCAATACCTGTTGTGTGTAATGGTCTACCAGGACTCTGCGAATGGCCGCGCATCTTGCTCGAATGTCCAGGCAGAACAGGGCTGCTTATGGAGCTGCCAGTAGATTTCCGCGAGGTCGTCGGGCTCAATGATGCCCCCATCGCCCTTGCTGGCATAAAGATCAGGCAGAAATTCAGCGGTTGCCTCGTTGCGAATGAGGCCGTCAACAATCACGTGGGCGACATGGATACCCTGGGGGCTCAGTTCCCGGGCCATGCTTTGGGCCAATGCCCTCAAGGCATGTTTGCCACCGGCAAAGGCCGCAAAACCACGCCCGCCTCTGAGGCTGGCCGATGCTCCGGTGAACAGGATGGTGCCTTCGTTGCGAGGCAGCATCTTCCTTGCCACTTCCCGCCCGACCAGAAATCCTGCCAGCGCGCACATTTCCCAGACTTTTCGATAAACCCGGGTGGTGGTCTCGCAGATGTCGAACCGGACATTGCCTCCCACATTGAACACGGCCACCCGAAGGGGGCCCAGCTCGGCTTCCACCCGGTCGATCAGCTCGCTGACCTGTGCCTCGTCACGGGCATCGGAGTGAATCGCCGTCGCACTCGATCCCAGCGCAGTGATTTCGGCGCTCAGTGCACCCAGATCGCCGCGGCGACGGGTGATCACAAGGTGAAACCCTTCCCGCGCAAAGCGCCGGGCTATGGCCGACCCCAGATAGTCTCCTGCCCCGATCACCAAAGCGATTGGCTTGTCTGTGTTAGCCATTTTATTCTCCTGATCCATGCACGGTGCTGGTAAAAGCCTAGTGCACTCTGGTCCGCCGGCCCGCCATTTTTGTCAAAAAGCACAGCAAGTATTCGACGCATTGGCGTAGTCCGGAATTTCCTTCCCGGTCACCAGGCCACACCCTTATCCGACCCCCGCTTGATAATCGGGGTTTCGTTTTCCCAGATGGCCAGGCCGTTTTGGAGGTCGGTGAGGCTGAGCTGGAAGTAGTATTCCACCTGTTGTTCGTCTTTTACTTTATGGTTACGCTGGATGATCTTGCCGGACAGGCTCAGGTCCGGTGCTTTTAATGTGCCTTTTTTCTGCACGCCGGACTGATCGAATTCCTCGGAATTGCGCAGTTCACGGGCGGTTTCATTCATGGCGTCTTCGGCGCCATCAACGCCAACGGCGGTGGTTGTGATGACCTTGCCGGAGCGCAGCAGCCCCACACGGATTTTTTTCACCAGTTGATCCGTATCGATGCGCTGCATGGTGTCATTGACGATCCGGCTTACGGCCATCACGTAGCGATCTCCACCGGGGTTGTCCACGGCACCGCTGGAAAGCAGATCCTGCAACGCGGCGTCGGCGGCCCGTTCAAAGTCGCGGTAGTCCATAGTCATGGTGACCTCGCCATCATCGGCTGCCGGGTCGATGTAACGTGTTGGGGTCGCGCAGGCGGCCAGGAGTGTTGAACACAAAACGACGGGCACCCATTTATTCATAACTCATTCCTTTTTGCATAACGCACAATGACAGTTTTACAGACGGCAATATCATCCGGCTCAGGGTTCGCGGTCCTCACGCAGGTGAAGTTGATAGCTGACAACCTTTTCATGTGGCGCAGTCGCCGTGAAGAAACGGGTCTGGTTCGGGAGCACGCGGGCCGGACGGTATCCTTCACCGACACCGGGCACGACCATGCCCTCTGCATCGAACCAGGTGACAGCCCATTCCATCAGCGTATCCTGATACGCCTGCACCGCGAACTGGATTTTGAGCAGGTCGCCGCCGCCCGGCATGTCGATCCGCTTTTCGAGTAATTCGGTTACCGTCACAAAGCCTCCGATCTCGGGATCGACCCGGAGATCGTCGCGTTGCACGACTTCCCTTTCCGGCTGCAGGGGCGCGCAGGCGCCCAGCAAACTGGTTACGAGTATCAGAACGGCTAACTGCATCATTCTGGACATAGCGTCTCTCCTATAAAGATGCGGACGTCTGGTTTGAGGAGGCTGGCAGCACCAGGTATTGTCCGGGATTGCTGCCTTGCAGATCCAGTAACATTACCGTAGCCGGGCTGGCCGTGGTAGGCCGTTTGACGTAAATCAGCGTGAACGGCTGATCCGGCACCTTTATCTGGCCCAGCAACCCCTGCTGGCTGTCTTCCAGAGTGAGGTTGCCGTCGGCCGGTCGCTCCAGCCGGGCAACCTCCCAGTGATCTGGCAGGGCCTGCCAGCTCCGCAGGTCGGCCTGGGTGGTGGCCAGGGTGTAGATGATTGAGCCAATCTGACCAACAGCGCCCAGTTGTTCGGTGGCCTGATACTGCATGACCCCCTTGACCACCGCCGCTGAAATTGCGCGAGTCAGGATGCCTGGGAAGCGCGCCTGCATTTCCGTACGAATGACCCAGCCCATCCGGGCCATAGTGCCCGTGGTCGCTGACGGGCCGTCACCGGGGCTGACAATCAGGTTGCCGGGTACAGCGCGGCGGTCTTTGTAGCGCGGGAGCGCGATGGTGGCGAAAATCAGTGATGGTCGATCCCGAAGAGTCACAATGAGCGGTACGTCAAAGCGAACTTCCTCGAGTACCGGCCCCAGGCCGTTTTCGTAGAGCACCCAAACCATGGACGGCAACTCTTCCCGCCGGAGTCTGCCAGCAGCCAGTGACTGGGCCAACTCGGCGTCGGTGGCCAGCGTTGGGTTGCCCGGCGTCATACGGGCAACCCGTTCGAAGGAACTGACTGCACGATCAATATCCGACTGGCCGTTACCCGCGGCGAGAAAATACAGGCCGTGCAGGTAGGTACTGGCGGGCACGATATAATCGGCATACACGGCCCAACCCGCCGGATCACCGTAGCGGTCCTCCAGCACTGCGCGGAATTCCCTGCTTTCTGCGTTGCGGCGCACTGAGGCGACATTGGCGGGCCCGGACTGTGCCGCCTCGCGCTGGGTCCGAATGTCTTCGGCAAAATAATCCACCGCACGCCGGGTGCGGTCATCGGCGCGGTTGAATTCAATCCGGGCAAAGTCGCTGTTGCCCTTCGCCAGAAAAGACAGCCCCTTGTAGGTATTCACCAGAATGGCCTCAGACATCAGCGCGCGGTAATCCCGCGATGATTCGTTTACCAGTACCGAGACGACCTTTCCCATCGCAGAAGAAGCCACCGTTTGGGTATCCAGGTACTTCATGCCAGACTCTGCCCGGTCAAAGGCGCTGATGGCGGCATCGTAATCGCCCGCCAGGCGGTAGGCCTCACCCAGGTGCAGCAGTTCCAGTACCCCATCGCCGGAACGGCCGTTCTGCCCGCTGCCTTCCTTTTTCGGAGGCAGCGCCATGGCGTTGGCGGCAGACTGGTAATTGCCCCGATCATATGCATTATTAAAGGTCGCCATCCGGTCACGCTGCTGGAAGGCGGAACAGCCCACAATGCCCGGCAGGAGGATCATTGCTATGGAGAGGTTCAAAAAACGGCTTGGCAATCGGCTGTTCAACATCATTATCCCGAGCGGCGCCTGGAACTGGCAGGTCTGATAGAGAGTCCGAAGTCGTTGGCTTTGCCCCCCTCAAGGTGAGGAAGAAAACCGCAGTTCGGACTCTGCCATGGCAAGAATACATCAAGTGAACCGGATATGTTGACGGACCACACGATCAGTGGCCCTCAGTAGACATCCTCCAGATACCGCCCCTCGGCCCTGAGAGTTTCCACATCGGTGCGCAATGGCTCAAGAATGTCTTCAATGACCTGCATGACCCCCGCTGCCATATCCCGGCCACCACAGACCAGAATCTGAGCCCCCTTTTCAACCATCTGACGCACGGCGATCTGATCCTGCCTGAGCTTATCCTGAACATAGACACGCTCGTCAGATCGGGAGAACGCCGTATTCAGTGCCGTCAGCCGATGATCTTCAAGGTAGCGCCCCAGCTCGGGTTGATACAGAAAATCCGACTGCGAACTGCGCCCACCCCAATAAAGATACATAGGATGACGTTCGGTATTTTTCCGGATAAAACCGGTCAGCGGGCCAATTCCTGCACCGGCACCAATCAGAATAATCGGAGTGTTACCAGTCGCTGGCCGAAAGCCAGGGTTATGGCGGATAAAGCCATCAATACATTGCCCAGGCCTGAGCTCGTGTAAATATCCGGAGCAAAGACCACCAGGCTGTTTACGTACGCATATCTCCAGAATCCCGTCACTGGCAGAGGATGCCAAAGAGTAAAATCGCGCGACCTGCCCATGCGGAGGCATGATACCAAGCAGATCGCCCGCTTCAAATGGTGGCAGAACTCTGCGGGCCCGGGAGAGAAACTTCGACCACCGGCCGCGGCCTGGCCCTGTCACCCTGAAACGCAGGATGCTGGTCGGTGCCTGCACGGCAAGCCCGTAATCTGCCCGCTCTACAAGTTCCAGCTTTACCGTAGGCGGCGGCAACGGATCGTGGGTCAGCGAAAGCGGAGTTCCAATAAGCTCACCGACCTTATCTCCCCATTCGCTGAATTGCGTGGCGCAACACCGATCAATCAGCTCAATAGTCTGTAATTGGCTCAGGCCTTTACTGGCGAGCGCCCCATCCACGTCCAGGGCAAACTGACAGAAATTCGGAAACTGGCTGTCACCAAAGCCCAGAACGGCATATTTCAGGGTCTTCTCGCCCCTGAAATCACTGAGTCTGGCCATGAACCGGCGAGCTGACGCTGGCGCGTCGCCGTCGCCATAGGTTGAGGTCAGTACAAANAGNAGGGANGCNTGCNGATAATGGTCAGCCAATGCGTTCATCTCGCTGCAATGCACGCGAAAACCTGCTTTGTTCAGGCTGCCATGGAGCTCTCGGGCAAACCCCCAGGTAGTATTACCTTCCGAACCGACGAGGATAATAGCATCAGCCTGAGAGACATCGGCATTGTCCGGAACCTGCCCTGACGACCGGCGGCGTCGCCACCAGATGCTTATCCCTGTCACCGAGAGCACCGGCACGGTCAGAGCCGCAGCTCCGAGAATCAAACCCAGCCACCACAGGCCCTCACCGGTATGCAAACTGACCATCCACTGCTGGAACACGCTACCATCAGAGCGGGGCTGGTACTTCAGCAGCTCACCGGTCGCCTGATCAACAAATCCGGAACCGTCGCTGGTGGTCAGTGAATAGACATCCTGTGGGTCATCAGGATAGGGAAACACCAGTTCCCGAAATTCGCTGAGGTCCACATCCGAGAGGGCGCCCAGCGTTGCCACCGGAGCCGGTTGTCCACCAGAGACCTCAGCAGGAAAAGTCGGCCCGGTTTCGGGAGTTTCCGGCAGCAAACCAAAGCGCTGTGCCGACATATAACTGCCGGTCAATGCCGACAGCAGCAACCCGAGAACGGCAAACCGGGCCAGTTCGGAATGAATCCGTTTGCTGCCGGAACCGGCGAATGGCCGTAACAATGCCTTCCAGCCGCCGGTCCGACGGACCAGCAGCAGAATTCCGGAGATGCAGAGAAGTAGCATCACGGCGGCCATCACCCCGGCCAGCCCCCGGCCTGCGTCATCCAGCAGAAACGAGCGATGCAGATCCCTGATCCAGGTAAAAAAAACCGATGGCTCATAGGGTGCAATGCCTTCGCCAGTCAAGGGATTAACGATATCCGCCCCGGGCTGGCCGTCACGGCTGTAATAAACGACTACTCCACCGGAAGGGCCACGCACAATCTGTTCAGTTCCCGGGTAATGGACCAAGACCCGTCCTGCCAGCTCCGCCACGCTTACCTCGCCAACAGCCGGGATCACGGCTGTTGCCCTGTCCATGGCGGGTGCCAGGGCCAGTACCGCCCCGGTGACGGCAAGCGTCACCAGGAACAACGCCACTAGCAGGCCCGGTAAACCGTGCAATTGTCGCAACATAGCCTTAGCTCCTCCCAGTCCATCAAAAATCGTAGCGGAATGAACGAACATAGCCACGCCCGGTGACCGGCTTGCCGGAACCTTCAGTGGTCAGTGGTACGGCGACATCCGCCCGGTTGTCCCGCATATCTTCAACGGCGGTGTCGATACGGATCTCATGGCCCTTGTCGATCAGCGCATCGTCCAGGTTCAGGGTTACTTTCAGGGTGCGCCCGCTCGTTATACTGGCTCCGGTCAGGCCATCGTACTCCGCCGGATTAAGCCCGCTGCCTCGGGCCCAGCCACTCAGGTGCTTGTAGTATTTTGATTTTTTCCCCGCAACCCAGAGAGTCCCCTGATATTTGCCGGAAGCATCCGTAAGGTAAAGCGCCAGGTAGGCGCCATCGCCACCGTAGTTGAGTAACTCGGTCGTAAAGGTCACTTCACGAGCCTGTGCAAGAGCGGGTAAAGCAACCGCTATAGCCAGGGCCAGAGCAAAAAAGATCTTTTTCATACAGTCTCTCCGATAGAAACGTACAACGCGTTAAACAAGAACGGTCAGGATTGGCGGATCATTCGACCGTCACACTCGGGCGACCCTTGACGACACCATTTCGCGGAACCGGTGTCTCGCCAGTGCCCTGGCCGCCGTCACGTACCTTTGTCCGGTAGTCTCCATCGCTGTCATCATCGTCATCGTCGTCCTCTTCCTCTCGCTCCATGTCCATCAATATCAGGGAGGCGGGTCTGAAAGAGGCCTCGGCCCGGTTACCCTCTGGGTCACGGCCTTTTACCTCATAACAACCGTCATCCACCTTGATGCGGTATACCGTCCAGCCCTCAGCTTCCAGTTTCTGGCGCAGGTTTTCCCTGGGCTGCCAATTGGCTACCGGATCATCACAGTCATCATCGGCCAGCAAAGGAGGACTCAGAAACAAAAAAGCGAGGCTTAAAATCATGGGCTTGGTCTTCATGGGATGTCTCCTGTTGAATCCACAACAATCACTCTATGCTGATTACCTGACAATGGCCTGAACGCGCCCGCCCCTGATCGGCGAAGATCAGCGGAACTGGAAAGCCTCTTTATGGAATCGCGTCAGACGGAAGGGCGCAGCCCGCAACCCCTGTTGGATTACCCGCCCCAGTCCTGCAGGGCCACAGAACCATACTTCTTCGCCTGCAGTCGAGGGCCCACCGGTAGACAGCTTCTCTGCCGAAAGCGACTCACCCTTACTGCTGTCATGAATCTGGAGATTAATGCCGGGAAAGTCCTGGCAAAGCTGCTGTAATCGCGCCACCATGGGGTCCTGGCCGGCATTTCGGGTGCAGTAGTGAAGGTCCGCCTCTGGCACCGTGGTCTTGTTCGTGCCAAGGGCCTCAAGCCACGCCAGGAACGGAGTCACACCGATGCCGCCGGCAATCCAGATCTGGTGGGACTTGCGGTTTCTTCGGTTGAAGTCAAAGCAGCCATAGGGGCCTTCAATCTTCACCGTTTGCCCTACCCTGATTTTGTGGCTGAGATCGCGCGTGAAGTCCCCGAGAGATTTAATGAGGAATGTGACTGTGCCATTTTCCTGGTCAGCACTGGCAATGGTGAACGGGTGGGCACCTTCCATTGTGTTAAAGGTCACCAACGCAAACTGTCCCGCACGGTGACCCCGCCATGCCGGACCCAGATCGCAGGTAACCTCGGTGACATACCGGGCCGGAGTTTTAACCCCGGTGACCGTGCCCCGGACCTGGCGACGACGGCCAACTCTGCCAGCCAGGGAAAGCCCGCTGGCGATGCTGCCTGACAAAAGCAGGACGGCCATCAGCATGCCAACCGGTTGCTGCCACCACTGAAGCGGTGTGAGCCACGCAGCATGGAAGGCAAGCAGCAGGTAAAGCGCGGGCATAACCCGGTGCAGATAACGCCAGTATTTGTAGGGGAACTTTCGCCACAGGGTAATCAGCAACATGGCGAACAATAGGTAAATGGCGAACTCGCCGACGTCTTCAGCGACATCACGCATGGCGTCTATAAACCCGGAATAATCCGGGTCGTGCAGCTTGCCAGCTTCGCCAAAAATCGACTCTATTACGTCATCCCCCATTTCAATCAGCCAGTGGGCGGCGGCGAATACCACCGCCAGAATGCCAGCCCATTTATGGCTGCGATAGATTTGGTCCAGTCCGCCTAGCGGTCGTTCCAGCCAGGCCGGACGCAGCGCCAGCATCATGGCCAGCGACATCAATGCAATGGATAACAACCCGCTGAGCAGCAGACTCTGGTCATAGACCGCCCAAGAGGATGCGGCACCCGGGGCCGCAGGCAGGTTCCAGGCCCAGAGACCGAAAACCAGCGCAATGAAAGGTAAAATTATCCGGATCATGACATCTCCTCTGATCGACACCTGGAATAGTTGGAATAAGGCTATCGTCCAAACCTGACAGCCAGCTGAAGGTCGATGGAGGGCGATTCATAACGTCCGGAGCCATTCAGGCTGCTGTCAGGTCCTGGCTGTAGTATCTTTCTCACTGGGTGGGATTAGAGGTGGACTATGCGGGTACTGTTGGTTGAGGATACTGCAGGGCTTGGCGAGGCCGTGCGGGATCAGATCGCGGATGACGGCCACGCAGTGGATTGGGTGCAAACCCTGGCCTTTGCCGAAGCCAGTGTTCAGACCACGGCTTACGACCTGATTCTGCTCGACCTGATGCTGCCGGACGGCCATGGCTTCGGTTTCCTGAGGGAGCTAAGGGCAACGGGAAACACGACTCCCGTAATCATCCTTACTGCCAGGGATCAGGTGTCTGACCGGATTGAAGGGTTGAACGCCGGCGCCGATGACTATCTGGTAAAACCCTTTGATCTTTCCGAGCTGTCGGCCCGCGTGGCCGCGGTAGCCCGTCGTTACCGGGGTAATCCGAGCCCACGGATACGGGTGGGTCATCTGGAGGTGGATCTTGGTGATCACCGCATCAGTCGCGACGGCAAACCGGTGGAGCTTACCGCTCGGGAGTGGGCGCTGTTCGAGGGCTTCATCCAGCGACCCGGAATGTTATTGTCGCGATCACAGCTGGAGGATCGCCTTTACGCCTTCGGGGCAGAAATCGAAAGCAACACCATCGAGGTTTATGTCAGCCGTTTGCGTAAAAAACTGGGGCGGGACGCCATTATAACGGTCAGGGGGATGGGCTATCGCCTGGAAACACATGACCAATAGAGCCAGCTTACAGAAAAACCTGGCCATCGGCCTCACACTCGGCGTCACCCTTCTCTGGCTGTTCGGCGTTGCCGCTTCCGGACTCGTGGCACAGCACGAAATGAACGAGGTTTTCGACAGTGCCCTGGAAGAAACGGCCCAACGCATTCTGCCGCTGGCCGTTACCGACATCCTGAACCGGGAAACTGGCACCGGAAGCCAACGGGCCCCTGCCCTGAAAGACCATGACGAATACCTCACTTACCTGGTCAGAGACAGGCAAGGCAACCTCCTGCTCCAGTCCCACGAAGCCGATTCCCGGGTTTTTGGCACATTACCCGGGGAAGGGTTTTCAAACACGTCAACACACCGGATCTACGGAGCATCTGCCGTCAGTGACACCATCTACATTGAGGTGGCTGAACCCCTGGCTCACCGGCGTGAAGCAGCATTGGAGGCGGGTCTGGCATTGCTGTTGCCTCTGATGTTGCTGATTCCGGTCAGCCTGCTGGGTGTCTGGTGGATTGTCCGGCTTTCCCTGCGCAAGGTGGTCGAATTTCAGCAATCGATAGAATCCCGTGGCGCTGGAGATCTGTCCCCCGTTGCGGGGGATCGATTGCCAAAAGAATTTGAGCTGATCGCCGTTGCCGTCAACCGGTTGCTGGAACGGTTACACCGCGCTCTTGAGGCAGAACGGAGTTTTACGGCCAACAGCGCCCATGAATTGCGAACACCACTGGCAACAGCACTGGCCAAAGTACAGCGACTGAAAACCCAGGTACAGAGTCATCAACTGAAGAATAATATTGCCGAGATTGAGGAAGCTCTGCGCAGCCTGTCAATGCTGTCCGGAAAACTGCTCGAACTGGCGAAAGCCGAAGGAGGGGGCGCAATATCGCAAGGTCGGCACAACCTTGTGCCAATACTGGAAATGATTGTCAGTGATTTTGAGGGGCAGATGCCGGGGAGAATTATCCTCGACCTGCCCGGCAATGAAGTGAACTCCTTGCTGGATCCCGATGCCTTTGCCATCCTCGTCCGTAACCTGATTGAGAATGCCCTCAGGCATGGCGCCCATAAACAGCCTGTGGAGGTCAGCATGGCAAGCGACGGTACGCTGAGGGTATGTAATGGTGGAAACATCGTACCCCCGGAACAGCTCGCCCTCTTACGGAACCGGTTTGCACGCTCAAAAACGGATGCTGCCGGTTCCGGCCTGGGCCTGGCCATTGCGGATGCTATTGCCACGGGTGCGGGTCTGATATTGTATTTGCGTTCGCCGGCAACAGGACGCCAGGACGGTTTTGAAGCGGAGCTTAATGTAGCAGGCGCCCGGTAAGTTCGCAGTATTGGCAGCGTGGGCCGATCTCATTACGCCTTGGACTGGGTTATTCCCAGCTGCCTGTTAACTGCATCCCGAATCTCCCGGTAACGACCAGGGTTATTGAACAATGCGAAAAGGCAAGTGACTCTTTTTCAGGATCGGAAATGCACCGCCGCCAGCGCCTTCAAACCGCACATCCGACTTGTACCGGCTTGCAACTCCGCTGCTTTTTGTTTCGACAAGCCAGGTTCCGGACGGGCCTACGATGTACACGCTTTACATGGGTGTCGTATTGGATTTCCCGCCCAGGTGGTTGACGGCATACTCGGCCACTTGCTCCGTCAGGACGCCAAAATTAACATCCGTCCCCGTTTCAATAACGACGGAGGCAGGTGAACTTTGTTGACTAAATTGTCACGTTCCACTCCAGATAATCTCTGTTTGGTCGTTAACTGAGGTATCGGCATTTTCGAAGAGGTTGTACAGTGACTTCCACCCTTGTTGAACCCATTGAGCGTCGCCTCGGCGTGCGCGGCAAGCTGCTGATTGCACCGGTGTTTATCCTGCTGCTGTTTGCGCTCGTCACTTTTTACAGTGTTCGCGAATTCCGGAGCCTGGATGATCGAATGGGCACTGTCGCCAGAGACCTTGCTCCCGAGACGGCGGTTGCAACGGGTGTTCTCATCAACCTTTACCGGTTGAGACTTTGGGTTTTCGACTATTACGCCACGGGTAACGAGGAAATCCTGTCCCGTCTCAAGCATCTGGAGTCTGAATTTTTCAACGACCTGGCAAATGCTCAGGCAAATATCCAGGCACCGGAACGCATCCGCCTGGTCAGGGAAATCGAGCAGGCCACCTCCCGGTACGTTGGTTTCTTCGAAGAGGAATTGGTCCCCGCCAAACAGCAAGTCCAGCGAATTGTTGCCGAAGAACTGGACCAGTATGGCCCTGCTGCTTCCAAAGCATTGCGCAGGGCTATGGACGGCATCACCAACCGGGAACCGGGCAGCCCACTCCGGGTCACGCTTGAGCAGCTGATCCACGACACACTCCTGATGAGAATGGCAACCCAGCGATATTTTTCGGATGGCACTGAAACCTCCGAGAAAGCACTGGGTTACGCCATGGAGGATGTATCGGATGCGCTTTCCTTTCTCGATATGGATGCCGTGCCCGGTTTCATACGCCAATACCTCGATACGGCCATTGAGGCACTGGAGAAATATCAGGCCTCGGTGAACAGTCTTTTGCTTCATCAAGGCGCCATGAACCGAACCAAAACAGAACAACTCGATGTTCTGGGCCCGGAAATTACGCAACTGGCGAGGGAGCTCGAACAAAAGGTTTTCGTTGCGATGGAGGCCGTGGCGGACGAGGCGGAATCAAAAACCGACACTGCTCTGCGCTTCATTATGGCCGCCTTCGCAACCTCTGTCGTGCTGGGGCTGGTGGTTGCCTACCTCCTTAGTCGGATGATGGCCGTCAGTGTGAAACGTGCCCGCGCAGAAATCCTCGGATACCTGGAAGACATTGGCAACAATCGTGGCAATGTCTCAACCCGACTCACCAAAGGACGCCCGGATGAAATCGGGGACTTCATATCAGCCGTCAATTCGTTTCTCGAAACCCTTGAGGACATAATCTCAAGGATTGCCACCGCATCCCGGGGCTTGACCAGCGAATCCGAGTCCCTGTCCGACATTACAGACAGGACGACAAAAAACTCCGAGCAGCAGAGAGACCAGATTACCCAGGTATCGGCGGCGATGCAGGAAATGGTTTCCACCTCCGATGAGATTGCCTCAAACACCAACGACACGGACGAATCTGCCCGGCAGGCCGCACGGCTGGCCGATTCGGGACAGGCAACCGTGACCAATGCAATCCAGTCAGTAACCCGGCTTGCGGAACAGGTGCAGGAAGGTTCCCTGCGTATTCAGCGCCTGGAACAGGAATCCGGTGAAATCGGTGGCGTCCTCGAAGTGATACAGAGCATCGCCGGGCAAACCAACCTCCTGGCCCTGAACGCGGCCATTGAAGCGGCCCGGGCGGGTGAAGCCGGCCGGGGATTCGCTGTGGTTGCGGATGAAGTCCGGGGGCTCGCCAAGCGGGTTCAGGATTCAACGGTTGATATTGAGCGGATTGTTTCGAACCTCCAGAGTGGCGCCGCGGGGGCCGTGGTTGATATGAGCAAGGCCAGACAGATGGCGGAGGAAGCCAGCGACGAGGCTGGCAGGTCCGGCGAAGCGCTGTCGGACATTCTGGCGGCAGTGAACCGGATTGTGGACATGACCACACAGATTGCGAGTGCCACCGAACAACAACGGGCGACCGCCGCGGAAATGACCCGGAATGTCGAGGCCAGCAGTGGCGCCATCGACGAACTGACTGGAGACATTTCTCACGTAAACGATTCCAGCAAGGCGCTTGCAGGCATGGCCGAAGAAATGGACAGCCTTGTTCGCCGGTTCCAGGTCAACTAATTACTCCGGTTGTTAACTGCGTCATAGGCGGCCCCGGTTATTGCTGATACTTTCAGGGCTCACGTTACGAAATGTAAACGTATACGGGCAGCCCGGAGGGATTCCGCCATGAAACGCTCACGCCATTGCCAGTTTCCTGGTTTTCGCACTCAGGCCGTTGTCCTGTTAACGGCGGCCACGGGCTTCAGTGTTGCCCATGCGGCGAACCCGGTGAATGTTATTTTTTCAGCAGAAAATGCCCTTTACGGCGCCGGCTATGACATCGGGCGTGCGGACGGCTGGTATGACAACAAGTTGCGGGCCGCTGTTCGGAACTATCAGGACAAAACCGGCCTTCCCACCAACGGTGACTTGGATTCGCAAACCCTGAAGGCGTTGGGTATACACACCACCGCCAAGACAACAGTCAACAGCAATGCTGTCGCCAGCCGTGAAGACGCTATGGCTGCACTGGGCTTATCGGAACTCAACCTGCGGCCACGGCCTCAAGCTGTGGTGAAAATGGTGCCGCGAAGGGAGGCAAAGCCCGAACCATCTGCACAATTGGTCTCAGCCCCCCAGGAAACGGGAACGGAAGAACCTCCTGCCACCGCTGAGGCGCCTGCAAGCAAGCCACCAGAACCTATCGACGATTCTGATGACAACTTTGATAGTCATTTAGTTAAAAAGGCAACCTCAACTCCTTCTGAAGTTCCATTATCGGCCCCCACGGCCATTTTGGCAGTCGTATCCGAGTCGGCCAGTAAAACTGCGCCAGCCCCCGAACCCGAGACCAAAGTCGTCGACTCCGTACCACCAGCAAATAAAAAACCTGTAACGGCTGTTGCAGTGGTTGCCGTGGAGGCAGACGATTCACCAGCACAGCAACTGCCAGCAGAGCCAACAGGTACAGCCTCCCTTGAGCCTGAAATCGAGCCTGAAATCGACGTTACAGTCGCAGAACAGACTGCCGGCACTGACAACCCTGCTGCAACGAATCAGCCTGCGAAGGAGCCCCGGCGTAGCACCGGGGGCGGATTCTTCCGTGCGTTGTTTGATTTCTTCTTTGGCTGGCTGGTGTGAACGTCAGCCCTGCGCCCGGACACTGAGTTCCGAAAACGCTGAACTGATGATTTTCTCGCCAGCTCAGAAGGTTAGCGGTGCAATTGCCGGTCAGTTCTTCCGGATCAGAATTTCCAGGAAGGCGTGCTCAGTTTCTGTTCAATCAGTTCGGGTGAAAACCCGACATCGTTCAGCAACCGGCGATCCCTTGTCATAACCAGGTGGACGAAGTTGCAACAAGGGCTCTGAGCGCTTTCTCGTTAAATTCCGGTTACACATTCATTACGTTTTCATGATGCCTTGTCGTTTGAAAGCAACGCCTGGTAAAGATTATCTTTAAGCTGTGCACGCTTCTGTTTCATGCGATGCAGTTTGTCGTCACCAATGGGCGAACCCCTCTTTTCCAACCCCTCTATTTCCTGATCCAGCTCCGCGTATTCCCGGAATTTTTCATCGAACCTCGGATCGTTGCTCTTGAGTTCATCAATAAGATCGCTGTACTGGGGAAATTCTTTGTGAAGCTCATGGCTGGAAATGCCCATCGTCTTGTCCTCCTCTTCTGTGCAGAGTTATGCATCGTGTCGATCAAAGGTGATCACCTTCAGCATAGACGAGCCTGCCAGTTTCTGGGCTTCTTTGACAAATCGCTAATTACCCACGAGGTTGCATGGGTATAGCATGGACGAACGTTAAACCAGTTATGTTTCGGGACACTCGCGAATGACCTTTGCACGAATTACCGGCACCGGCTCTTACCTGCCAGACAATATCGTTACCAATAAAGACCTTGAGAAAATGGTCGACACCACAGACCAGTGGATTCGCGAGCGCACAGGAATCGAACAACGGCATATTGCCATTGAGGGGCAGACCACGGTCGACCTGGCCGAGCAAGCTGCGAGGAACGCCATTGACGCCGCTGGCATTAACGCTGAAGACATTGATCTGATTGTGTTCGCCACCTCCACCCCGGACAAGATCTTCCCGAGCTCCGCCTGCATTCTACAGGCCCGGCTGGGAATCCATGGCTGCCCCGCTTTCGATATTCAGGCAGTCTGCAGCGGTTTTGTCTATGCATTGGCAACGGCGGAAAAATTCATCAAAACCGGCAGCAGCAAGAAGACGCTCGTCATCGGGGCTGAGGTGTTTTCCCGCATCATCAACTGGGAAGACCGCGGCACCTGTGTACTCTTCGGGGACGGTGCCGGTGCGGTGATCCTGGAAGCCGATGACGAAACCGGCATTCTCTCCACGCACATCCACGCCGATGGCCAGTATGAAGAATTGCTTCATGTGCCCTGCGGTATTGCGGATGGTTATGACCAGGTAAAAGCCGGGCGCGCGTTTGTGGAGATGAAGGGTAACGAAGTGTTCAAGGTGGCGGTGAACACGCTCGGCAAGATTGTCGACGAAACCCTCGAAGCCAATCAAATGCAGAAATCGGATATTGACTGGCTGGTGCCCCACCAGGCCAATCTTCGAATCATCTCGGCGACTGCCCGAAAACTGAATATGTCCATGGACCAGGTTGTGGTTACCGTCGATCAGCATGGCAACACCTCTGCGGCTTCGATCCCCCTTGCCCTGGATGTCGCTGTGCGCGACGGGCGAATCAAGCGCGATGAGGTGATCCTGCTGGAGGCTTTCGGTGGCGGATTCACCTGGGGTTCCGCACTGCTGAGATACTGATTTTCCCTTCCCGTACCCTGTCTTTCCGGGCTTCGGCTATCGCTGAAGCCCAATTGCCATTGTGTTGGCAGCCCCCGGTCGGATAGACTGTGTTTTTATACAGTACCACTAACGCTCACTGCGAGGAATGACCATGGCAGTACAAGCAGTCTACTTTTCCGATAGGGACGGCCTGGATATGGCACTGAAAAATCCTGACACAATGCTGTTCACCTCAAAAGCCGAAGCCGATGCCCGGGACAAGGTCCTGGAGCTGGCTGAGGAAATTCAGGTATTTCTCAGACGCAAGGTTGAAGGCCTTGGCGATGACCTGGCCGAACGCTGCGCCATGGCTATCGCTGAACAGAAGGATCTGTTTCAGAAATCGCTCAAAAAGCCTGACCTTCTTAACGCGGAGCAGGAATAAGAGTCAGGGCGGCCGGTAAAGGCCGCCCTGACTCACGCTACGCTTCTCCACACCCCCTTCTCGTATTGCTCTACCCCATTCTCAGACATCCGGCACAGGCAGACCCACTGGTTCTGCACCAGGGCCGCCACGTCTGGCTGGCAATGAATCACCGACTCTATCCGCTGTGCCGGAGCATCAATCAGCACCGTCAGCCGAACCGGTTCGTGGCGCCAGAAGGTTCCGTCGTGCACCGATTGCAGGGGCAGGCCGATTCTCAGGTGCGACCCATTGCCCTCTACCACCCCCACATTGCCACCAACGACCGAATGAAGCAGTTTGTTCCCTGAGCCGTAGACGTCCGGAACCGTTACCGAAGCAAAGTACTGAAGGTTAATCCAGTTGGCTACGATCATCGGTGCGGCGAGCAGCCCTTCCAGCAGGCTGCCATCGGCATCCAGGGCGGGATCATAGTCGTGCAGGAATACCCGGCCGGAAAGATTCCTGCCGCGGGTTCTTGTCCGCCTGGCAAAGATGATGGCGGCATTGTTGGCCAACCCCCACTCCGGACGCACCTCCGACCAGTCTCTGGTCCTTGTCTCCATGGCTTCTTTCAACTGGTCATCCCCCAGCCCATTCAGTTTCAGTGGCGTTGCCCGCTCCTTGCGAACCCGAACGCCCGCCTTCTCAAACCCCGCCTCCAGATCCGCCAGCTTGTGAACGTGGGAATCCGGAATCAGGTGGCGGTCAGCAATGGTTACCTTGTCGGTGGCCGTGCAATGTTCGGCAGCCACGGCCCAGGTATAGTCGGGGATTCTTATACCCCGGGCGGCCAGCCCTGCCCGGATTTGGGGTTCGTTGACCAGGCGGGCGGCAAGGCGCGCATTGACGCCGCCACTCTGGCCGCCGCAGGCGCCGCAATCCAGTCCGGCCTGGTTCGGGTTGTTATCGGTATGACTGCCATGGCCAACAAACACCAGCAAGGGCGCAAAGCCGCCGGTTAAGGACATGCCCCGGAGCATGTTTTCTACCAGGGTTACCTTTTCCGCATCGGAAAGAGGATCGCCGCCATGGCTATGAACCAGTCGCCCTTCAACACAATGCTCATCATTGCTGTGCTGGCCACGCTTCAAGCTGTCCTTAAGCAGTTTCCAGGCCCAGGCGAGCCCGGTTGTTTCCACCATGGTGAATGTGGAGAGGCTGCTGTATTTCGCCTTTCTCACCGATTCCCGGACAATTTCTTTCTGATCCGATGCCCTGTTTTCAGCAAAGTCTTCCCGTAAGCTGCCTTTGGTATCGATTAACCGGTATGGCGCTGACAACAGCCCCGGCAGGCGTCGGACCGGCGCGAAAGGCCCGTGCTGCTGGTGCGCAATGGGCATTCCGAAAAAGCCCGCAAAACCGAGCGTCTGAACGCCGGGGTAGACCTCTTCCAGGTGCCGGCGCATTACTTCAGACCGCACATCGATACAGAAGACGGCCTGGGCTTGCGGCGTCTCGTCGCTTGGAACCGCAACCGGCTCGGCCGGTTGCCCGAACCCAAGCGCCTGCCAAAGAGCGCGCTGATAACCAAGCTCAAACGCACGCTGCCACACCCAGAGTCTGTTCCGGTCGCCTGCACGCCGTGCCCAGGCTCTGTGTTCCTGCCATTGGGCTTTCTGGGTGGGCGAGGCAAAGCCAGCGCCGAGCGACTCCCAGACCAACATGATGGCCAGCAGTTCTGCGCAGCGATCAGACGATGCCCCTTCCAGGCCGGCACGCCAGTCCTCTCCACGGCACCAGGACGCCCAGCCGTTCACCCGTAGTAACAGACTGTGGAACAGGGCCTCCAGCTCCTGACCCGAAACCCTGATGGCCTTGATTGATTCTTCAATGGCCTCATCCATGGTGTCCGGTACGGTGTTGAAAAACGCCCGGGCACCGGCCAGACCGGTTCTGAAATCGAGGGAACGATCCTCACGAACCGACTCGAGCCAGAATCCGAACAAACCCGTGTCGCATTCGCCTCGGGTCGCAGGCCAACGGCCCTGGCGCTGGTCAAAAAAAGCGCCACAGGTTTTCGAAACCTGATCACAAACAACTTCAGCCAGGCTCTCCTCACTATTGTCTGCGAAATTTTCCGAGCCTCCAGGAAACGTGCCAGGAATCGAGCCCTGCGCGGGAGCAGAGGTGTTCGGATGGCCAGGCCAGGCCAGATAATCCGAAAGACACCGCTCGTTGCCAAACTCCTCGATACTCGCCCTGAGATCCTCTTCCCGAATCCGGCCACCCTCCCAGGCCTCTCGGTAATACTCCAGGGGCATCAGCAAACTGATCCCGCCCCGCTCGTGCAGGAGCCGGTCTGCTTCCGCCGCCGTACTGTGCCTCAGGCCCCAGAAAGGGTTGACCGCAATCCACTGATCCAGCGGCCACACTGGCGCAATCAGATTACAGGCCTTGCGGAAAGACTCGCGCCAACCATCCTCCATTACCTGCAACTGCGGCACCGGTAAATTGGTCATGATCTTTCCTCCAGTCTGAACGGATGATGGGGAAGTCTACGAAACATTGACGGCACTCTCAGCGCGTCTGCCGCCAGCCTGCGGGTCAGCCGGTCAAACGGCAGGTCGAGGTAGAGCCCTTGCCGGAAGTGGGCGCCGAGCACCCGGGTTACCCGGAAACGGGCGCCCAGAACAATCAACAGCGAACACGCGGCCAGCAACGCGATCATTGCTGCCCCCAGTGCGTACCCGACCGCAGGAACGGCAAACCCCTCATGCACGGGTACAGCAGGCCCTACCAACCTATGGAGCAGTGAATAGACCGGAACCAGCAACACTGCCATACCTGCCAGCCAGAATTTGACTGCAGCCGTTGCGCCGGCCGGTATACCCATCGCCGCAGCCGCCACCGCCAGCACAAGCAGTGCTCCGAAAATCGCGTTGTGCTCCACAATCCAGGGAGCCTGGAACAGAATCAGGGTTGCAACCAGGCCGGTAGAGCCTGCCCAGAACAGCCGGTTGGTCACTGAAGACTCGGCAAAACCACCCGCCGCCGACACCACGACCGTCCGCCCGGAGGCCAGGAAGGAGTGGGCCTTATAAAGCGAGTGAGCCAACAGATGCAGCAGCGCCAGCGTGTAGGCTCCCATGCCGATTTCAAACAGCATGAACCCCATCTGCGCACAGGTGGACCAGGCCAGAGCATGCTTCACCGAGTACTGGGTCATCATGGTGAGAACCGCAACGACCGCTGTGAGGCCGCCAATCACCAGCAGTATCAGGTGTCCGGCGGTGAATCCGTCGAAGACCGGGAACAGCCGCAGCCACAGAAATCCGCCGAGGTTGATCACGCCGGCATGCAACAGTGCGGAAACCGGGGTCGGTGCCTCCATCACCCGGATAAGCCAGCCATGGAAGGGAACCTGGGCACACTTGAGAATGGCCGCCAGGGCCAGGGCCACCGAGGCCATGGTCAGCGCCAGCGAACCGCCTGCACGGGCCGTCTCACTCGCCACCATTTCTGGCAGGTAGAAGGTGCCGTAGTGCAGATACAGCAACACCACGCCGGACATCACCAGAACATCACCGGCGCGACTGACGATAAACTTCTGAACGGCTGCCATTCGAGCCTGTGGCCGGTCCTGGTAAAGTGTAAGGAGGTGGTGCAGGGCCAGGCTGACACCCATCCAGGCGCCCGCCAGAACCAGCAGGTTATTGGTGAAGACCAGAACCAGAACCGAGGCGATGGTCACCAGGAACCAGGGGAGGAAGCGATCACGGCCGGGATCCTGGCTGAGATAGTTGTTCGCATACCGCAGAATCACCCACCCAACGAACGCCACCATCAGGGCCATCCAGACGGCGATGCCATCCGGGTACAGGCCAAAGCGACTGCCGAGGGTGGCCAGGGTGTTGCTGTCGCCAACGACCACGGACTGGACGACAAGCAAGGTTGCAACCAGTAAAGACGAAGCCATTGAGAGCACCATCAGCCAGCCGGCAATGCGCCAGCAGTGATTCAGCTTCAGGGGGCTTTTCAGCCAACCGCTCAATCCGGCCAGGGCAAAAAGAGCCACCGGCAGCATCAGCCAGATGGCCATTACCAATAACGAAGAAAATTCAGCGATGGGATTCATAGGGACAAACCTTCTGTTTGGCGGAACCTTTCGGGAGTACTGTGCACCTGCTCGACTGATGTAAAAAATGGTTTATACTGATCAGTTCATTCTGTTTTTAAGAACAGTTGACGATGAAGCTCA
>PAKW01000032.1 GCA_002707215.1 Halomonas sp. | reverse complement strand
TCCAAATGCGATCTTTATTATTCGGTGCGCGAAGAGAGTACGAACGACATCAGGAAAGAGCCTTCCAAAACACGCTCCTTGCGGCACGTCCCTGTGACGCTTGAGTTCCGCCATCCCTGGCTCCACACAGTTTTGGAAGGCTCTTTCCCGATGTCGTTCGTACTCTCTTCGCGCACCGAATAATAAAGATCGCATTTGGAGTTTTATGGATATCCGCCCTGCCGCCACATTGGTTTTAATTCGCGACACTGCCGAAGGCCTTGAAGTCCTGCTGCTGCAACGTACCTGGGATGCGGTGTTCATGCCCGGGTATTTTGTGTTCCCGGGAGGAAGAGTCGAAGAGCACGAGCCCGGCGGGCGGGAACACGCTCTCGGTCCCGGAGATGCCGAGGTCAGTCAGACCATGAGTGTCGACGAGGGTGGCGCGGATTACATGCTGGCGGCGGTTCGGGAGTGTTTTGAGGAAGCCGGGATTCTGGTTGCGGTGGATGCGCAGGGGCATCCGGTTTCCGGGGACCATCCGGCCCATGGCGACCGGGAAGCTTTGTTCAGGGGCGACTTGTCGTTGGCCAGCCTGTGCGATAACCATGGGTTGTCGATTCCGCTGGACAGGCTGGCCTACCTGGGCCGCTGGGTTACGCCGCCGGGGCCGCCACGGCGGTTCGATACGCGGTTTTTTGTGGCTACCGCTCCAGAGGGGCAACTGGCCAGCCATGATGGGGTGGAGACCATTGATCATGTCTGGATTCGCCCGGAGCAGGCGCTTGAGGATCATCGGAATGGCCAGCGGTTGCTGGGGCTTCCCACAATCCGGACGCTGCGGGTGCTCAGTGATTTCGAAACCACCGATGCGCTCATGCGCTATGCCCACGCCAATCCACCTGGGCCTCACCCAAGTCAACCCTGGCCGGGACTGAAGAAGGGCAAGCCGGTGACGCTGGAACCGGGGGCGCCGGCCTATGACGAGGCGGTCAAGCTGGATCCGGAAGGGGAGGGATCAACCCGGGCAGAGATTATTCCCGGTGAGCCGGTGGAAGTGGCGGCCGGGGTGATCCGGCTGACGGCACCCAACCCCGGGATGATGACCGGGCCGGGCACCAACACCTATTTGCTGGGTCATGAGCGGTTTACCGTGATTGACCCCGGCCCCGCGAGCGACAACCATATTGAGCGGATTCTGGAGGTGACCGGTGGGGTGATTGATCAGGTGTTGGTTACCCACACCCATAAGGATCACTCGCCGGCGGTTGCGGCTCTCAAGGAGCGAACCGGTTGCCGTGTTTACGGCTGGCCGGCGCCCAAGGGCGCGAGTCAGGACCAGACGTTCCGGGCGGATGACAAACCCGGGCACGGTGATCTGATTGTTACCGAAGCCGGGATTCTGAAAGTACTGCACACCCCGGGCCATGCCTCGAATCATCTGTGTTATCTGCTGACCGATCAGGAGCTGCTGTTTTCCGGCGATCACATCATGCAGGGGTCCACGGTGGTGATTAATCCGCCGGACGGGGACATGAAGGCCTATATTGAGTCCCTGTACGACCTGTTGGCCGAGTCCATCCGCCACATTGCCCCGGCCCATGGATTCTTGATGGGGCAACCGGAAGCGGTCATTGATTTCCTGATTACCCACCGGCTGTCACGGGAGCACAAGATCGCTCGTACTCTGAAAGCGCTGACCCCGGTGAATCTTAAAACGCTGACAGCAAAGGCATACGATGATGTACCGGCGGCGATTCACGGGGTGGCCGAACGGTCAGCACTGGCGCACCTGCTGAAGCTGGAGGCCGAGCACAGAGCCTTCAGAGACGGCGATCTTTGGCACCTCAGACCAGACAACTAGCCGGTAAGCCACTACTTTTTCGCAATGATGTACACGGCATGCACAATCCCCGGAATATATCCCAGGAGGGTCAACAGGATCGAGATTATTCGCCAGACCGTGTATGACCTGAACCCGGAAAAACTCTCTGGCCGGGTCGTAGGCATTCCCATCGTCAACCTGCCGGAATGGCTGGTTTCGCGGCCTACCACATTGGTACGGAGGCAGAAGTTCCGGGAGAGTAGTATCCTATGCGTTTTATTGGCCACCCCCCCAACCAACAGGAGCGCGCGTGTCTGCGGAAAACGCCGGAATCTTGCCCCGAACTCCCGGGCTGGCCTACGCTGGCCTGGTTCTGACACCCCTGTTCTGGGCCGGCAATGCCGTTGTCGCCCGGGGCACGGTTGAGAATATCCCGCCCCTCTCCATGTCCTTCTGGCGCTGGATCATTGCACTCGCCATTCTGTTGCCCTTCGGGTTTCCGGGTGTCTGGCGCCACCGCCAGGTTATTCGCCAGCGTTTCGGGTCCATGCTTGCCCTGGCGACCTTCAGCGTGGCGGCCTTCAACTCGTTACTCTACTTCGCGGCAACCACCACCACGGCCACCAACATCGCCCTGATCAACGCCACCATTCCGATCTTCGTGGCACTGCTGGCCTGGATTCTGCTCGGCGACCGGACCCGGCCCATCCAGGCCCTCGGTATCGCCCTGGCCATCATCGGGATTGTCACCGTCGTGGCGCGGGGCGACATTGCGGTACTCACCGGCCTGCAGACACAGCCAGGGGACCTGATCATGGTGGCGGCGGTCTTCAGCTGGGGGCTGTTTTCGGTCCTGCTGCGACGCCAGGCGGTGCCGCTGCCGGCCCTGACCTTCCTGACCACCCAGATACTTCTGGGTACCCTGGTGATACTGCCTTTTTACCTCACCGATCTGCTTTTCTTCGCAGGTGGTTTTGATCTGTCGCGGAGCACAGCTCTGCCCCTGCTGTATTTCGCCATTTTCCCGGGCATTCTGGCCTACGCTTTCTGGAATCACGGTGTGCATAAAATCGGCCCGGCCCGGGCGGCCATCTTCATGTACCTGACACCGGTCTTCGCCTCCGTGCTGGCGGGTGTCTTTCTGGGGGAGTCCCTTGGAGTGTTTCATATCATCGGTGGTCTGCTGATTCTCGCCGGACTGTTACTGGCAACCCAGACCGGCAAACGTGCGCACTACCGGATCAAAGAACAGCAAGCAAAGGGAGACAGCCATGACTGAACTCATCCGACGCTTTCGCAGCTTCCTCTTTCTGGTGCTGCTGATACCTGGTCTCTCACTTCCGGCCGCCGCTAAGCCCTATGATCCGGGCTGAAGTTCCCAAGCGCGGTTTCTATCCGGCCCAGAACCTCTCCAAGCACGGCTCTGGGGCAGCCGATGTTCAGCCGCATGAAGCCGCTGCCCTGGTCACCAAACGATACCCCGGGATTCATGCCAACACCGGCGTCCCGGACAAAAAACCGCTTCAGGCCGGCATCGTCAAGGTCCAGCCCGCGGCAATCCAGCCACATCAGATAGGTGCCTTCCGGTGCCGATACCCGAATGCCCGGCAGCCGTTGGCTGACTGCCTCCACCACATAATCCCGGTTTGCCTGAAGGTAGGCCATCAGATCATCCAGCCAGGGACCGCCGTGGCGATAACCGGCTTCGAAGCCGGCGATGCTGAACGGGTTGCACTGGGGCAGATGCATGGACGCGAACACGGCTTTTATGGCCCTACGCCGGTCCGAATCGGGGATCACCAGCGCGGATAGCCCCAGGCCGGGCATATTGAAAGTCTTGCTGGGTGCCACGGCCATCACCAGGGCATCCTCCGGCCCGGCCAGATTGGCCAACAGGGTGTGGCGGGGTTTGTCCCGATAGGTCAGGTCGCAGTGAATCTCATCCGAGACCACCACCAGTTGATGCCGGCGGGCAATGGCGAGCACGGCCCTGAGTTCTTCATCAGACCATACCCGCCCGACCGGGTTGTGGGGTGAGCACAGCAACAGGATACGGGCATCCGGCCGAGCGGCGCACTGCTCAAGGTGATCCAGATCCATCCGGTAGTGGCCGGGCTCGCCGGTGTCAGGGTCTTCCGGCACCAGGGGGTTCTCGATCACCTTCCGGCCACTGTGCCGGACCGAACTGAAAAACGGCGGATACACCGGTGGCTGGATGATGACACCCTCGCCCGGCCCGGCATAGGCTATGCAGGCCGCGTTCAGGGACGGGACCACACCGGGTGCCATCAGGATCCATTGCCGCTGGATCTCCCAGCCATGTCGGTCGGCGAACCAGTCGATCATGGACTGGTAAAGACTGTCCGGAAACAGGGTGTAGCCATACACCGGATGTGCAGCCCGCTCGCTCAGCGCCCGGGTAACCGCCTCAGGGGCGGCAAAATCCATGTCGGCAACCCACACCGGAATAACGTCATCGCGGCCAAACACGGCCCTACGGGCATCAAACTTGACCGAACAGGTGTTTTCCCGGGAAACAGGCTGATCAAAGGGACTGGACACAGGGACTCTCCGCAGCAATTTAAAACCTCAGGCCAGTATTTTGGTGGGCCTGGCCGGCCACCGCAACCTGGTCCGTTCACACCCAGTTGCCTCCGGCTTTGGTCGAACGTTTGCGAATAATACTTGCCCAACCGGCTCGATACTTGCGAACCTAACGGATTATTCATTCGCTATCTCTCTTACGCCTGTCGGAGCCTGTTCAATGATCGGCCAGATTCTGTCCACCCTGTTGCCGGTTTTCCTGATCGCCGGTTGCGGTGCCCTTTATGGCCGTTACCGCACCCCGGATATCCAGGGACTCAACGTTCTCAACATGGAACTGTTCGTCCCCATGCTGGTGTTTGCGGTGCTGGCGGACCAGAAGGCCCCCCTGCAGGACTATGCCCAGTTGGCGCTGGCGGCCACGGTGGTGGTGCTTGGTTCGGGTATCGTGCTGTATCCGCTGGCCAGGATTCTGAAGCTGAACCTGAAAACCTTCCTGCCGCCCATGATGTTCAACAATTCCGGCAACATGGGTATTCCCCTACTGGTGCTGGCCTTCGGTGACGCGGCCCTGCCAGCGGCGATTGTGCTGTTTATCGTGGAAATGCTGCTGCACTTCTCTGTCGGCCTGTACATACTGGACCACCATGCCTCCATTGTGAAACGCCTGAAACTGCCGATTGTGCTCGCCAGTGTTGCCGGGCTTTCGGTGAACCTTGGCGGCGTTCCTCTACCGGAGTGGCTGCTGGAGACACTGAACATGCTGGGTGGTGTCAGCATTCCGCTGATGCTGTTTGCTCTGGGCGTCCGCATGCTGGATGTGGACTTCAGCGACTGGAAACTGGGCATGCTCGGTGCAATCGCCTGCCCGGCCAGTGGCCTGCTGCTGGCCTGGCCCATGATCGCCATCCTCGACCTGCCGGGGATGCAGGTTGCGGCGCTGTGGGTATTCGCCGCCCTGCCGCCGGCGGTACTGAACTACATAGTGGCTGAACAGTATTGCCAGGAGCCACATAAGGTGGCCTCACTGGTATTATTGAGCAATCTTGGTAGTCTTGTTGTGATGCCCGTGGTGCTCGGGCTGGTATTCGCTGCCGGTTACATCTGACCACCGGATCAAGTCAGCCCTGTTTCGTTGAGGAAGGACCCCATGTCTGAAACCGCTGCGGTCGTGCGCGCCACCCGCCCCAATTTTCTGGTGCTCGCCCCCCTGTGTGCGGGCCTCGGTGTGGCACTGGCCTGGCAACAGGGGGAGCCACCGGCGTTACTGGATACCTTTCTGGTTCTGGTCGGCGCACTGCTCGCCCACGCGGCGGTCAACCTGCTCAATGAATACGAGGACTTTGTTTCCGGGCTGGATCTGATCACCCGGCGCACGCCCTTTTCCGGCGGCAGCGGGGCGCTTCCGGAGGTTCCCGTTGCCGCAAAAGGCGTGTTGCTGGCGGCTCTCGGCACGCTGGCCGTGGTGGTGGCCATCGGCCTGTACTTTATCTGGCTCCGTGGGGTGCCCATGCTGGTGCTCGGGGCGGCGGGCGTGGTGCTGGTACTGACTTACACCCGCTGGATTACCCGTTCGCCCATCATCTGCCTGCTGGCCCCGGGGCTGGGCTTCGGGCCGGTGATGATACTGGGCAGCCTGATTGCCCTGGGCGCCCGGCTGGATGCTGCAGCTATCGCGGTCTCGGTAATAAGCCTGCTGCTGGTCAGCGAGCTACTGCTGATCAATCAGATACCGGATGCCGAAGCAGACCGGAAAGTCGGGCGGCGACACCTGGTAATAACTCTGGGCCAACCCGCGGCAGCCCGGCTCGCTGGCAGTCTGTTGCTGGGAAGTTACGGTGTCCTGGGGGCCGGCATACTGGCAGGCTGGTTGCCGGCATGGACCTCCATCGCGCTTGCTCCGGCGCCGGCGGCTGTGTGGATCAGCCTCAGGCTGCCGGGAGCCCTGACGGACCCTCCGCGGCTTAACTCTGTGCTTGGAATAAACGTGGCGGTGCTGCTGGCCACACTGGCGTTACTGATCTTTGGCCTCAGCCTTTAGGGCCGATCCTAGGAACCAGGCCACGCAACCCGCCGGCTCCTCTTGCAACCGCAGGAACTTTGACCGATGGTTAGAAGCACAATCCGGCTGATTACATTCACGATACGGAGGTCTGCCCCATGAGTGTTCTTTTCCTGCTGATCAGTGCGCTGATACTGATTTATCTGGGTATCGGCGGCACCACAGCTGCTTTGGTGATGTCCATTGCCACGGTTATCGGTCTGTTTCAGGACGACTGGCATTTTGTCAGCATTCTGTTTGGCGGCGTTTTACTGGCCCTGGCCCTGATTCTGACGGTTCCCGGCGATTTACGGCTGGACAAACTCAGCCGGCCGCTGCTTGGCTGGGTTCGAAGCCGCCTGCCGAAGCTCTCGGATACCGAAGCCGAAGCCCTGAAATCCGGCTCAGTGGACTGGGACGGCGAACTCTTCTCCGGCAACCCCAAATGGAACAAGCTGCTGGACGCCAAACCGGCACACCTCACCAGCGAAGAGCAGGCCTTTCTGGATGGCCCGGTGGAAAAACTCTGCGCCATGCTGGACAACTGGAAGATCACCCACGAACAGTACGACCTGCCGGACAAGGTCTGGAAATTCATTCGGGAAAAGGGCTTTTTCGGCCTGGTGATTCCGAAAGAGGACGGTGGCCTGGGGTTCTCCAACACCGCCCACTCGGAAATCGTGATGAAAATCTCCACCCGCAGTGTGTCCGCCGCCGTCACCGTCATGGTGCCCAACTCCCTCGGCCCCGGCGAGCTGCTGATGCACTACGGCACCGATGAGCAGAAAAAGCACTACCTGCCGAGACTGGCCGGCGGCGACGAGATTCCGTGCTTTGCCCTGACCTCCCCGGTGGCCGGCTCCGATGCCGGTGCCATTCCGGACAAGGGCATCGTTGGCAAGGGTGAATGGAACGGCAAGGAAGTACTGGGCCTGAAGGTGACCTGGAACAAGCGCTACATCACCCTGGCACCGGTGGCCACACTGATTGGCCTGGCCATCAAGGTCTATGACCCGGACAAACTGCTCGGCGATAACGACGAGATTGGCGTGACCTGCGTCCTGGTCCCGCGGGAGACCGAGGGCGTCAATGCCGGCGCCCGCCACCTGCCCATGAACACCGTGTTCATGAACGGGCCGACCTGGGGCAACGATGTGTTTATCCCCATGGACCAGGTCATCGGCGGCCAGGACATGCTTGGCAAGGGCTGGACCATGCTGCTGGAATGCCTCTCCATCGGCCGTTCCATCTCCCTGCCCGCCCTGGGTACTGGCGCCGGCAAGGTGGCCAGCCTTGCCACCGGCTCCTACGCCTACACCCGGGAGCAGTTCGGCCATTCCATCAGCCAGTTTGAGGGCGTGCAGGAAGCCCTGGAACCCATTGCCGGCTACACCTACATGATGGACGCGGCCCGGTTGCTCACCTCAGGCATGCTGGACCGGGGAGTAAGACCTTCGGTGCCGTCCGCCGTGCTGAAATACCGCAACACCGACCTGATGCGGGAGGTGATCAACCATGCCATGGACGTTGTCGCCGGCCGGGGCGTGATCACCGGCCCCCGCAACTTCCTCGCCCGGGCCTACCAGGCGGTGCCCATCGGCATCACCGTGGAGGGCGCCAACATCCTCACCCGCAGCCTGATGATCTTCGGCCAGGGCTCCATCCGCTGCCACCCCTTTATCGTGGAGGAAATCGAAGCGGCCGGCATGGAGGACGAAGACAGGGCGGCGAAGAAATTCGATGGCATTTTCTACCGCCATCTGGCTCACACCACCCGCAACGCCCTGCGTGCCCTGCTGCTGGGCCTGACCCGGGGCTGGATCGAATCGGTGCCGCGCCAGGGTGATATCAAGCCCTGCTACCGTCAACTGGCCCGGTTCTCGGCCGCGTTCGCACTGATGACCGACGTGACCCTGCTGACGGTCGGTGGTGGCCTCAAAGCCCGGCAGCGGCTCTCCGGCCGCATGGCGGACTGCCTGGTGCAGTTGTACTACGCCACCGCCGTGATCAAGCAGTGGCACGAGGAAGGCTACCCGGATGACCAGCGGCCACTGGTGGAATGGTGCCTGAAAACCTGTCTGCGGGACCTTCAGGGTTCCCTGCGCGACGCCATCATCAACTTCCCGGTTCCGGCCCTGCGCTGGCCACTGCGCCTGCTGGTATTCCCGTTGGGCGCCACCGGGCTCAATGGCCCGGACGACAAACTCGGCGCCAGAGTGGCTGAAAGTATTGTAAAGGACACCCCGGTGCGTCAGCGGATCAGCCGTGGCGCCTACACCACCATGGACCCGGAAGATCCCCTGGGGCGGGTACTCAATGCGTACAAACTGGCAAACGAGACGGCCGGAATGCGCAGCCGGTTGCATGAAGCAATCCGCAACCGGGACGAAGACGAACTGGATGGCATTGCCCTGCTGATGGGCCACGAACGCAAGGAACTGGTGGACTGGGCCTGCGCCGAGGGCGTCGTCAGGGCAGACGAGTGCGACAAGTTGCAGGAGGCGTTGACGGCACTCTATGACGTTATCCGTGTGGATGCCTTCGAGGGTGATGGCCTCAAGGCGCTGTCCCGCTGCGCCAAGGGCAAACGCAAGGTCGTTGAGAGGCCAGCCAGGGACTGATATCAATCCGTGTGGCCGGGCCGCCCCCACGGCACGGCCACTTCACTCTGATCCTGTCTCCTTGTGGAGCTGGTGCACTTCTCCGCCAATGTCTCCGAATAGGTACAAGTGCATAATCCACTTTTATACGGCGCTTCGTAGTTATAAAATAGTAAATGTTTATTCTTTTTTAGAATATAAGCATATTCAGGCAGGCTATATGGAACTCCAATTCAACCAGGTGACCAAAAGCTTTGGTGATCTGGATGTCATCAAGCGGTTCGACACCACCATTAAAACCGGAGAAATCGTTGCCCTCGTCGGCCCCTCCGGCTGTGGCAAGTCCACGGTGCTGCATATGGTCGCTGGCTTGCAGAGTGCCTCTTCCGGCACGCTGACGGCCGATGGCAAAAGCGTCTCGAATCCCTCACCAAAGCGAACCCTGGTGTTTCAGGAGCATGCGCTTTACCCCTGGATGACACTGATCGAGAATGTGGCCCTGGCCCTGGAATTCCAGAACCAGCCAAAGCAGGCCGCCCGCAAGGAAGCCCACAAATGGCTGGGCCGGGTAAAGCTTACGGGTTTTGAGGCGTATTACCCGCACCAGGTGTCCGGCGGCATGCGCCAGCGTTGTGCCCTGGCCCGGGCCTTTATCGCCCGGCCCCAGGTGCTGTTGCTGGATGAGCCGTTTGGCGCCCTGGATGCGCTCACTCGGATGACCCTGCAAAGCGTTCTGAAAGATCTCATCGAAGAGGAGCGGCCAACGGTGGTTCTCGTCACCCACGATGTCGACGAAGCCCTGTACCTGGCGGACCGGGTGCTGGTGTTCAGCAACCGCCCGGCCGTTGTACTCAAGGAAATCGCCCTTGAGCATATTCCAAAAACCCACGACCTGTCGGCGTTCGCTGACATCCGTCGCAACGTTCTGAACCTGCTCGGTATCGACACCGACACGCTCTCAACCGGCGTTGAGAAAGGAGAAGCTATATGATTCGCTCAATATTGATGGCGGTGCTCGCCCTGGTGATCACCAATCCTGTGACCGCGGCAGAAGAATTCCGGGTGGGTTACGTCCGGGTCATGGACGACGCCCAGGCCATGCTGGCCTACGAGGCGGGGCTGTATGAAAAATACGGCCTGGACGCCAGGCTGATCGAATTCAGCTCCGGCACCGACCTGATCAAGGGCATCGTGGGCGGCCAGCTCGATATCGGTGTGCTTGGCTTCTCCAACGCCTTTACCTGGGCCTCCCGCGGGGCGGACCTGAAAATTGTCGGCGGCGCCCAGCGCGGTTATCACTCCCTGCTGGTGCGTGACGATTCCGGCATCGAGTCGGTGGCGGACCTGAAAGGCAAAAGCCTGGCTTCCCAGAAGCAGGGCAGCACTGCCGACATCGTGCTCAAAGGCGTGATGCTCGACAACGCCGGCCTTCAGCCCGGCGATCTGAACATCATGGGTATGGCACCGGCTGTCGCCGTTCAGTCCCTGGTCGGCGGCCGGATGGATGCGGCCTTCCTGTTCGAACCCTACGACCGTATCGCCCGGCTGGTGGCGCCGGTCAGACAGATCTATGAAATCGGCGAAGTCTGGCCGTTTCCGTGCATGGTGGTCATCACCTCCGCGGACACCCTGAAGAACCGGAAAGACGTTCTCTGGGCAGCACTGGACGCCCAGCGTGAGGCCATCGACATGCTTGAAAGCGAACCTGCGAAGGCGGCCCCGCTGATCACCGAGTATTTCATCAAGGGTGAGTTCGTCGAATCACGTAACCAGGGCAGGGTTCCCGCGGTGGACGTCATTACCCAGGCCATCCAGACCAATGATTTCAGCGCGAAACTGACGGACGATGACATCAACCGGATGAAGGAACTGGCCGGCATCATGCAGACCCAGGGTATTCTCTCGGCAGAGAGCGATTTCGACGTGGACGCACTGCTCGATCTGTCCTGGCAGAAGGCCCGTGAGCTCTAGGCATGAGTACTAATCAAACCGCCGGCGTCGCCAGCAAACGGGCCTATGTGGTCGCCATCGCCTTCATTCTGTTCTTCTGGCAGGTGGCGGCCTGGTTCCTGCCGGACTTCCTGATGCCGGACGTTCCCGCCGCCTTTGTCCGTCTGTGGGAAGAGTTCAACAGCCCGACCTTCTGGGAAGGGCTGGGCAACAGCATGACCCGCCTGGGTGCCGGTTACGGCTCCGCAATCGTGCTCGGCATCCTGATCGGACTGGTGGGCGGCACCCTGAACGCGGTTCGCAGCCCTCTGAAAGCCGCCATCATCATTCTGCAGTCAATTCCCTCCATTGCCTGGGTGCCGCTGTTCCTGATCCTGATGGGCTTCGGCAACCTGCCGATCATCGTGGTGGTAGCCATTGGTGCCTTTTTCCCCACCGCCCTGAGCGTGATGAACGCCACCGAGAGCGTGGAAAAAGTGCATATCGCCGCCGCCCGGGTGATGGGCGCTTCGAAGCTGCAGATGCTCAAGCGGGTCTATTTCCCGGCAGTGACGCCGGAACTGATCACCGGCGCTCAACTGGCCTTCGGCAACGCCTGGCGGGCATTGATTTCCGCCGAAATGATCGTAGGTTTCAGTGCCGGCCTGGGCAAATCCCTGGCCTACTCCGGCGAAATTGCCGATATGACCGGTGTAATGACCAACATTCTGGTAATCGCGGTGCTGGCTGCGGTGATCGACCAGGTGGTCCTTGAACGCATCAAGCACCGGCTGCTGCGTTACCAGTATCTGTAAAGCCGGTTTCCGCTTTCCGGGAGGCATCCTGCCTCCCCTCTTTTCTTGACAGACTCCACACTCCCCGACTATTACTGAATGTCAGTTCAATTGGCAGTATCTGCAACCTTTTCAGAAAAATTTTGAATAACAAATAATAACGAACCTGCGGCGCAGCCGTCGCCGACTTGAACCGAAAGGGGTGTATTTCCGTGAACGACCAAGCTGCGGGCGAACAGACAACGCCTCCCCCGATCATCCTCGAAACCCGGAATCTGCAAAAGGATTTCAAGGGCTTTACCGCTATTAACAACGTCAGCGTGAAAGTGGAGACGGGGAGCATCCATGCCCTCATTGGCCCCAATGGTGCCGGCAAAACCACTTTTTTCAACCTGCTGACCCAGTTTCTCAAGCCCAGCGCCGGCCAGATCATCTACGACGGTAAAGACATCACCCACTCCCGGCCCGCCGGCATTGCCCAGCAAGGCATGATTCGCTCGTTCCAGATCTCGGCGGTGTTTCCGCACCTGTCCGCCCGGGAAAATGTGCGCATTGCCCTGCAGCGCACACTGGGGGTGTCCTACCAGTTCTGGCGCTCCAAGCGGGTGCTGGACCAGCTGAATGAGGAAGCCCAGGCAACCCTGGAACTGGTGGAGCTTGGTGCCTTTGCCGACACCAAGGCGGTCGAGCTGCCTTACGGCCAGAAGCGGGCCCTGGAAATCGCCACCACCATCGCCCTGAAGCCCCGGCTGATGCTGCTGGACGAACCCACCCAGGGCATGAGTT
The DNA here is from genome assembly GCA_002707215.1 of Halomonas sp. Taxonomy (GTDB): domain Bacteria; phylum Pseudomonadota; class Gammaproteobacteria; order Pseudomonadales; family Oleiphilaceae; genus Marinobacter. The sequence continues at coordinate 5,617 of PAKW01000032.1, read as the reverse complement.
CCGAGGATGTGGGTACAGTCACCGATCTGATCAGACGAGTGGTTGAGGGCCGGACCATTGTGATGGTGGAGCACAACCTGAATGTGGTCGCCAGCCTGGCCGACACCATCACCGTGCTCAACCGGGGCGAGGTACTGGCGGAGGGCGATTACGACACCGTATCCACCAATCCCGCCGTGATGGAAGCCTACATGGGAACCACCGATGCCGCCTGATCAACGCCCGGAGTTGCTCCGGATCGAGAACCTGCACGCCTGGTACGGCGAGTCTCACATTCTCCATGGCATGAACCTGGCGCTGCACGAAGGCGAGGTGATTACACTGCTGGGCCGTAACGGCTCCGGGCGCACCACCACCCTGAAGGCCATTCTGGGCCTGGTGGGCCGGCGCACCGGTTCTATCAGGGTCCACGGCACCGAAATCATCGACATGCCCACACACCGGATTGCCCATGTCGGCAAGCTCGGCTATTGCCCGGAAGAACGTGGCATCTTTGCCTCCCTCAATGTCGATGAAAACTTGGAACTGCCCCCGATGGTCGCCGAGGGTGGTCTGTCAGCAGACGAAATTTACACCATGTTCCCGAACCTCAGGGAACGGCGGAAAAGCCAGGGTTCCAAACTCTCCGGCGGTGAACAGCAGATGCTGGCCATTGCCCGCATTCTGCGCACCGGTGCCAACCTGCTGTTGCTGGACGAAATCACTGAAGGGCTGGCCCCGGTAATCCTGAAATCCCTGGATCAGGTGATCCGCAAACTGAGGGAAAAGGGCTTCACGATCATTTTGGTGGAGCAGAATTTCCGCTTTGCCGCGCCCCTGGCGGATCGCCACTATGTGATCGAGCATGGCCAGGTGGTAGAGCAGATTAATGCGGCCGATCTCGAGGCCAAAAAGGAGCAGTTGAACAGACACCTGAGTGTCTGAGCCCGTGGGCCTGGACCGCCTTCGCCGGTCCGGCCCGGAACCTAATAACAAAAGGAAACCCACTATGTTCACGAACTGGAAACAAGGACTGGTCGGCGCTGTGGCTACAGCGACACTTACTTTGCCGCTAACCGCTGCCGGAGCTTTGTCTGACGACAAGATCAAAATCGGTGTACTCAGTGACATGTCCGGGGTCTACAAGTCCCTGGAGGGCCCCGGTGCCGTTATCGCGGCCCAAATGGCCATCGAAGACTTCGGTGGCTCGGTTATGGGCAAACCCATTGAAATCATCTCTGCGGATCACCAGAACAAACCGGATATTGGCGCCAGTACTGCCCGGGAGTGGATCGATGCCAAAGACGTGGACATGATCACCGCCCTGGATAACTCCTCGGTCGCGCTCTCGGTGCAGGGCCTCGCCAAGGACAAGAAAATCATCACCATGAACACCGGGGCCGGCACCACCGCCCTCACCGAGGAACAGTGCACGCCCTATGGCATTCACTACGTCTACGACACCCACGCATTGCCCGTGGGCACGGCCACCGCGATGGTCAAGAATGGCGGCAAGAGCTGGTTCTTTATCACCGCCGATTATGCCTTTGGCCACTCCCTGCGGGACAACACCGGCGCGGTGGTGAAGAGCCTGGGTGGCGAGGTAGTTGGCAACGTCAACGCGCCGCTCTCCACCAATGACTTCTCATCCTATCTGCTGCAGGCCCAATCCTCCGGCGCAGACGTGATCGGGCTGGCCAATGCCGGCCAGGATACGGTCAATGCCATCAAGCAGGCTAATCAGTTCCGTATCGTCCAGAGTGGTCAGAAACTGGCGGGCATGCTGGTGTTTCTAACGGATGTGCACAGTATGGGTCTGGACATTGCCCAGGGCCTGCAATTTACCACCGCCTTTGTCTGGAACCAGAATGAAGAAACCAAAGCCTGGTCCAATCGGTTCAATGAGCGCCATGGTGCCATGCCAACGATGGTCCAGGCGGGTGTCTATTCGGCAGTGACCAACTACCTGAAAGCGGTCGAGGAGACCGGTACCGACGACAGCGATACGGTTCGCGCCAAGCTGGGAGAAATGACCCTTAACGACATGTTCGTCAAGGGTGGAAAAATTGCCCCCAACGGCTCCATGCTGCACGACATGTACCTGGTGGAAGTGAAAAAGCCCTCGGAATCGAAAAGCGAGTGGGACCTGCTGAACGTGATCTCAAAGATTCCCGCGGACCAGGCCTACATCTCGATGGCAGACACCAAATGTTCGCTGGTTAACTAGACCACCACTTAAAGGGGAGAGAGCCAAGGTGTCGATGCAGGTCATACTGGCCCAGGCGCTGCTTGGGCTGAATGTGGGTGTGTTTTACGCCATATTGAGCCTGGGGCTGGCGGTGATATTCGGCTTGCTGAATATCATCAACTTTGCCCATGGCGCCATGTACATGCTGGGGGCGTTCATTGCCCTGATCGGCTACTCTCTCCTGGAGCAATGGTTCGGAATCAGCCTTCAGGTCGGTTTCTGGGCGTCGCTGCTGGTGGCGCCCGTAATCGTCGGCATTCTCGGTGTGCTGATTGAACGCCTGCTGCTCAAACGGCTGTACGACCTTGATCACATCTACGGATTGCTGCTCACCTTCGGCATCACGCTCATCCTTCAGGGCCTGTTCGCCAACTATTTTAATGTTTCCGGCACGCCCTACCCGGGCCAGCCGGAAGCACTCAGCGGTGTGGTAAACCTCGGATTTATGTACTTCCCCACCTACCGCCTGTTTGCCATCGTGTTTTCCCTGGTGGTCTGTTTCGCCACCTGGTGGGTCATCGAACACACCAAACTGGGCTCCCGCCTGAGGGCCGGCGTGGAAAACCCCGACCTGACCCAGGCCTTCGGCCTGAATGTTCCCCTCATGGTCACCCTGACCTTCGCCTTCGGTGCCGGCCTGGCTGGCCTGGCCGGAGTTCTGGCCGCACCCATCTACTCCGTCAGCCCGCTGATGGGGGCCGACCTGATCATCGTGGTGTTTGCCGTGGTGGTTATCGGCGGCATGGGCTCGATCATGGGCGCCATCCTCTCCGGCCTGGCCCTGGGCCTGATTGAAGGGCTGACCAAGGTGTTTTACCCGCCCGCCGCCAGTACCGTGATTTTCTTCCTCATGGTGCTGGTGCTGCTGTTCCGCCCCGCCGGCCTGTTTGGTAAGGAGAAGTAAGCGCCATGACCAATCGCATCCTCTTTATCCTCATGCTGGTGGCCGGCCTGACAGCGCCCCTGTTCGCCTATCCGGTGTTCGTCATGGACCTGCTGTGTTTTGCCCTGTTCGCCAGTGCCTTCAACCTGTTGCTGGGGTACGCCGGCCTGCTCTCGTTCGGCCACGCCGCGTTCTTTGGCGGCGCCGCCTACATTACCGGCTACGTCACCAAGGAATGGGGCTTTACCCCGCTGCTTGGCATACTCGCCGGCGCGGGGTTTGCCATGGTGCTCGGCGCGGCCTTCGGGTTCCTGGCCATACGCCGCCAGGGCATTTACTTCGCCATGGTGACCCTGGCACTGGCCCAGATCATNTACTTCCTGGCCCTGCAGATGCCCTTCACCGGTGGCGAGAACGGNCTGCAGGGCATTCCCCGGGGGCACCTGTTCGGCCTGATNGACCTGAACAACTCCCTCGCCATGTATTACTTCGTGTTCGCCATCTTCCTCGTTGGCTTCGGCATCATCTACCGCACCATCCATTCGCCGTTCGGCGAAGTGCTGCAGGCAATCCGGGAAAACGAATCCCGGGCCCTGTCCCTGGGCTACGACGTGGATCACTTCAAACTGCTGGCCTTCGTGATATCCGCCACCCTGGCCGGGCTGGCCGGTGCCACCAAGGCGATCATTTTCCAGTTCGCCGCTCTCACCAACGCCCATTGGCAAACCTCCGGCGAAGTCATTCTGATGACTCTGGTCGGCGGGCTGGGCACAGTCTTCGGCCCGGTGGTTGGTGCCATCACCGTGGGAGCCCTCAGCCACGAGCTGTCCGCCTTTGGCTCCTGGGTACAGGTCATACTCGGTACCATATTCGTGGTCTGTGTCATGGTATTCCGCCGCGGCATCATCGGTGAAATCCAGCGGCTGGCCAGTCGTAAACAGGGTTGAGGCCTATGCGAGTTATTTCTGCACAGGAGGTGGCCGGCGCACTGGCATGGCCGGCACTGATCGAACGTCTTGCCACCGCGTTTCGCGAGGGCGTGGAAGCGCCGCCACGACATCATCACACCATGCACCGCCCGGACGGTGAGGCCACCATGCTGCTGATGCCGGCCTGGGAACCGGCGGGTTATATCGGCATGAAGATGGTCAACGTGTTTCCCCAGAACGCCAGTGCCGGCCTGCCCGCCATCTCGGGTCTGTATATCCTGTGCGAGGGCGAGCATGGCACTCCGCTCGCCTGTATTGACGGCAGCGCCCTGACCAGCCGGCGGACGGCGGCCGCCTCGGCCCTGGCGGCGCGGGAGCTGGCCCGCGAGGATGCCACAGCGCTGTTGGTGGTGGGCACCGGCAAGCTGGCGCCGATGCTGATTGAAGCCCATGCCGCGGTACGGCCTATCCGTAAGGTGCGGATCTGGGGACGCAATCCGGACAAGGCGGCGGCGCTGGCCGAGCATTTCCGCAACCGGTTTGACTGTGAGGCGGTGACGGACCTGGAAGCCGCCACCGCCGAGGCGGACATCATCAGCTCCGCGACCCTGTCCACCGAAGCGCTGATCCGGGGTGAATGGCTGCAGCCCGGCAGCCATCTGGATCTGGTGGGCGCCTTCCGGCCGACCATGCGGGAAACCGACAGTCAGTGCCTGGCCCACAGCCAGGTCTTTGTCGACACCTACGCCGGTGCCCTGAGCGAGGCCGGCGACATTCTCCAGGCCATCGACGAAGGCGCGTTCCGCAAGACCGACCTGCGGGCCGAACTGGCGGAACTGCTGCGGGGCGACAAACCGGGACGCACGAGTGATGACGCCATCACCCTGTTCAAATCCGTGGGCGCCTCGCTGGAAGACCTGGCCGCCGCCATCGAAGTCTGGGAAACCCTGGAACGCGGCTAGTCCGCCTCACCCCGAAGCCCACCCTCGATGGCCTGACTCACCAGCCAGCGTCGAAACAACTGAATACCCCGCTCCTGGCGCCGGCTGGTTTTCCAGGCAAAGTAGAACTGATCCCCAGTCATCACCGGATGGCAGGGCAAGCGGACAAAATCCTCCGAATCCTTGCGCGTGCTCAGCATGTAGTCGTTGGTGAGCGCGATACCCTGATGGAACCGGGCCGCTTCCAGCGCCAGCAACATGTGGCTGAAATGCTGAACCCGGGCGTGCCGCGGAATTAGCTGTTCGACGGCCTTGTACCAAACCTCCCAGTCACCCGCGGCACGGTCGAAAATGCTGTGGGTCGATAACAACGGGAAGCGGGAAATGTCCACGGGTGTCAGTGAGATATCATCACCATCGACCCCTTCCAGGCCCAGCTCCCGGCGGATTTTCTGCCAGTAATCCTGACTGCACACCGGAAACAGACGCTCCACATACAGCAACTCATAGCTGTAAGCCGACGAACCCCTGCCAACCGTAATGAAACAGTCAGCCACCCGATCAGACAACACAGGATTGGCGCTGCTCATCTCAAGCGCCAGATCCAGCTGGGGATGCAGCCGCTGCAATTCCGGCA
>PAKW01000031.1 GCA_002707215.1 Halomonas sp. | reverse complement strand
CCCGGCACACAATTCCACCGCTTCGGCTGCTCCCTTCCGGGCCTGACCGGGTTCACGGTTTCATGTTGCGGAGGCACCAATGGAGCCACCATAACGGCGCTTCAGGACAATTCCCTGAACGCGGCGCGCATATTAGCAAAAGGGTTTGCCGACCACAATGAGAAATCCGCACCCGCGCCACATACCCGATTTCACAAGGGCAATGGCACCTCATCCTGGCGAAACCAGCAGGCCAGGCTGTATCGGGTGCGATTCGCGGGAAGCACCTCGTGGGGAATCTCTTCACTCATGAACAGCGCCATGCGACCGGCCTCGGGCAACACAGTGCCGCATGCCTGGTATTCAATATCCCCGCTGAACACCTGAAGCGCGCCACCGTCGGCCTCCTGCCAGTCTTCGTTAAGATAGAGCACCAGGCTGACCACCCGGGACGCCCGGCCCCGGAAACTGTCCAGGTGCTTTTTATAGAAGTCACCGGGGTGATAGGTGGCGTAGTGGGTTTCAAACCGCTTCAGGCCGAGGAACAGGCGTTGATTCAATCCCTGGCGGATAGCATCAAAGAAGCCAAACAGGGCGGCCTGGGGCACAGTGATCCCCTGCAACCAGGCAATCCTGTCACGGCGAACAGACCGGTCGCGCACCAGATCGTTGCCCCGGCCGATACCCGCCTTTTTCATGGCATCCGTGCGGTCCAGAATTTCCACTTCCTGCTGTAACGCCGCCAACAGGTCGCTGCCCAGCCGGGCCCGCACATCCAGTGCCATCCAGCCCTGATCGCTCAGCCCCAGCGCCAGCTCATCCAGCCAGATTTCAGAAACCGCGCCTGGCCGATCATGCAACGGACCCACTGGCTGAATACCGCCACCGCCAACAGCGACTTGCACAGCGCTGGCAGGAGCGATCAGCGGGTCATGAATGGGGGTGACAACGGGTGCTCCCATCGGCGAGCCTCATGCAGAATTTGCTCGTATTTTAGGCGCAATTCTCGCCGGAGCGGCAGTTTTAATTTACTCTCTGTGTAGGCAAATACACTTAACCGGGTTTGATCAGTACCTAACCATGTCAGAAAGCAGTAACAGGCCACCGATATCACTCTCTCCGGGCCAGTGGTCCTTCACGCGCTGGGAAACCATCGGGCAACTGGAAGCCCTTGAGGTACACCACCCCCTGTTTCAGGCCACCATTGTCCTGCAGGGCGCGCACCTGGCCGGTTTTGCGCCCCAGGGTGAAGCGGACTGGCTTTGGATGAGTCCCAACACCCGATTTGAACCGGGCCGGGCCATCCGGGGCGGCATCCCGGTTTGCTGGCCATGGTTTGGCAATCCTGGCAAGAACGCGCCGGAGGTCCGCAAACGGATTCATACCGAAAGCGCCCATGGTTTTGCCCGCACAGCCCTATGGAAGCTGGAGGATGTTCGCGAGAGCGCCCATGAGGTGGAAATCAGCCTGTCCCTGGATGCCAATGAAGATTTCAATGCTGTCTGGACCGGTCACGCCTTGGCCCTGATCACGTTCAGTTTCTCGGTCCGCGGCTGCCAGCTGGCACTGACCACCACAAACCTCGGGAACGATCCCCTCGCCTTCAGCCAGGCGCTGCACAGCTACTTCCCCACCAGCGACATTACCCGCACCCGGGTGCTGGGGCTTGGCGGCAGCCAGTACATCGACACCCTGAATAACTGGGAATACCGGAACCAGGAAGGCCCGGTCTATTTCGAAGGCGAAACCGACCGGATCTATGAGAGCGGTGAACCGGTGACTATCGTGACACCCAGAACCGGCCGCAAGCTTTCCGCTGTTGGCAGCGACTCAACGGTGGTCTGGAACCCCGGCCCCGCCAAGGCCGCCAGGCTGTCGGACTTTCCGGCCACGGCCTGGCAATCGATGCTGTGCGTCGAAACCGCCAATGCCGGCGGGGATTACCGGGTGCTTAATAGAGGACAAAGCCACACATTGGGCGTTTTTATCGGAAGAAAAGCATGAGCCTGGCATCGTTTCTGAAGTCCAGACTGGTTCCAGCGGAACTGGACGACCACATCAACCGAATCCGCAAACCCATCGGAACCCTCGGGTACGACCCCTGGGGCTACAATAACGAAACCATGAAGTATGGCCTGTCGATCACCAAACGGGTTTATGAGAAGTACTTCCGGGTAGAAGCTCATGGGGTGGAAAATATACCCGCGGAAGGCCCCGTACTCATCATTGCCAATCACGGCGGCCAGCTACCGATTGACGGACTGCTGGTTGGTTACGCCCTCGCGACCCGAAAGGAAAATCCCCGCATCCCCCGGGCCATGATCGAACGCTTCTTCCCCACCGTGCCCTGGCTGGGCAATCTGCTCAACGAAGTGGGCGCGGTACTCGGAGACCCGGTCAACTGCGCCAAGATGCTCGCCAACGACGAAGCCGTCATCGTTTTCCCCGAAGGCGTGCGCGGTTCCGGCAAGCTCTACCAGGATCGCTACCAGCTCAAACGCTTCGGCAACGGCTTCATGCACCTGGCCATGAAGTACAAGGCGCCCATCGTGCCGGTAGGTGTGGTGGGCTGCGAGGAAACCATCCCGGCCATCGCCAACATCAAGCCCCTGGCCAAAGCCCTCGGCATCCCCTACGCCCCCGTTGCCCTGCCCGTGGTATTTCCGGCCAAGGTGCACCTGAATTTTGGAGCACCCATGGTTTTTGGCGACCTGGAAATTCCGGAAGAACAGGTCACTGAACGGGTGGAACAGGTCAAGGCCGAGATCAGCCGGCTGATCGACAAGGGACTGAGCGAACGGAAAAGGCTTTTCTGATGACCGAACAACGCAGACCCCACATCCTGATAACCGGTGCCGCCGGCGCCCTCGCCCAGCAGGTGATCAAACAGCTAAGGCACACCTGCGACCTGGTGGCGGTGGATTTCCGGGAACAGGTCTACCTGGGCGACGACATCCCCAGTTACTGCATCGATCTTAACAAACGCGTTTTCGAAGACCTGTTCCGGCGCTACCGGTTTGACGGCGTAATCCACATGGGCCGCATCATGTCCAGCCAGCTCACCCGTATGCGACGCTACAATGCGAATGTGCTCGGCACCCAGAAACTGCTGGACCTGAGCCACAAATACGGCATCAAGCGCGTGGTGGTGCTGTCTACGTTTCATGTCTACGGAGCGGTGGCCTACAACCCTGCGCTTATTGATGAGTCCGCACCGCTGAAAAGTGCCGGCCTGAGTGCCGATCTGGTGGATTCCGTGGAGCTGGAAAATCTGGCCAACATTTACCTTTGGCGTTACCCGGAACTGAACATCACCATTCTGCGGCCCTGCAACATCGTTGGCCCCGGTGTGCGCAATACCATCAGCACGCTGCTGGCGAGTGAGCGGGCACCGGTGCTGGCCGGCTTCTCCCCGATGATGCAGTTCATCCATATTGACGATATGGCAGACGCCATCGTCCTGGCCTATAAAAAACCGACACGGGGCGTGTACAACGTTGCCCCACAGGACTGGGTAGCTTACCAGCACGCACTCAAACTGTGTGGCTGCAAGCGCGTCCCGGTGCCTTCAATTCCACCTGCTTTGCCGAAATTCATCCTCGGTACCCTGAAGCTGAAAAGCTTTCCGTCCTATCTGCTGGCTTTCTTCAAATACCCGGTGGTGATTGACGGGCGGGCGTTTGCCAGGGAATTCAGCTTCAAACCCAAACGGCCACTGAAGGAGATTTTCCGGTTCTACCGGGACAACAAGAGGCCCGTTTAGTGCGCTCTGCGGTTTGTTGAGGTTACCCTGGGCGCGAAACGCGGCTATGCTCTTACAGGGGTTCATCTTTTGGGACTGGGGTTCATCTTTCTCAGCACCTTTTTCGGCAACCTTTCGGGGCAATAGGGCATGTTCAGTAACATGGACGTACTCAGCTACTCGCTGGCGGCAATTACCTTCGGGCTACTGGGAATATTGGTAGCCGCGCACCACTTGCGTCGTGGCGTGGACAGGGCACTTGCTTTCGCAGCGGCCACCTCGGCCCTATGGGCGCTTGCCATCGTTAGCCAGAGTCTCTGGGGGCACCCGGGCTTCAACGTCCGCTACCTGACCGAACTGGTCCGGGACGCCGCCTGGGTTTACCTGCTGTTTGCCCTGCTTAAAGACGGGCTCCGGGAAAACAGACTCACCGGCAAGGTGAAACAAATCCTCCGCGCCAGCGCTGTCATTCTGCTTGTTCTGTTAATCGGCACCGGTGTGATCGAGCATTTCGGAAGCGTCGACATCTCCACCGGCAAAGTCAAACTGCTTGGCCAGATTGGCCTTTCCCTGCTGGGCCTTTCGCTTGTGGAGCAGATCTGGAGAAACTCCCCCAACTTTGGCCGCTCCAGCATCAAATATGTCTGCATTGGCGTTGCCAGCATTCTCGGTTTTGATTTCTTCATGTATACCGATGCCCTGCTGTTTGGGCAGGTAGCGGATTCCTTCTGGAACGCCCGCGGGTTCGTTAATGCCCTGCTTACCCCCCTGCTCGCGGTCAACCTCATCAACACACGCAAACAACCTGTCAATTTCCAGCTGTCCCGTTCAGCGGTATTTCACGCCGGAACCCTGGTATTCGCAGGTGGTTATCTGTTGTTCCTGGCCATGGGTGGTTACTATGTTCAGGCACTCGGCGGTGAATGGGGCGATGCACTCCAGGTCCTGTTTTTCACGATCTCGCTGGTCTTCCTGACAACACTCATGCTGTCGCGACGAATCCGCGCCAGCATGATGGTGCGGATCAGCCAGAACTTTTTCGGCTACAAATACGATTACCGGGAAGAATGGCTGAAAATGACCCGGGAGCTGGCAGACCTTAGCAACGATCCGCCACTCCCTGAACGTGTAATCCGAATTCTGGCGGGCCTGGTCGAAAGCAATGGCGGTGCAATCTGGCTGAAAGGAGAAGGGCAAGACTATGTCCTGCAAGCTGTCGTCAACCTGTCCACCCCCAGGCACACCCTTATTGACAGTGATGCGGAGCTGGTCCGTTTTTTCTCAAACCGCGAATGGATTGTCGATTTGCATGAATACCAATCAGACCCGGTCGCCTACAACCTCATGGAAATACCGGATGCCATAGCAAAAACCCCCGACGGATGGCTGATCATTCCGCTGTATCTGGGCAACGATCTCTACGGAATGGCACTGATCGGTATCCCTTATACCCGTGTGGGCCTGAATTGGGAGAACTTTGACCTGATCAAGGTGGTTGCCCGCCAGACCTGCAACCTGCTCGCCCAGGCCGATGCGCAAAACCGGCTCTCCCGGGCGATGCAGTTCGAGGCGGTAAGCAAGGCCTCCGCCTTTATGGTTCACGACCTCAAAACAGTGATTGCCCAGCTGTCGCTTCTGGTGAAGAACGCGCCAAAGCACCGGAATAACCCCGCCTTTATTGATGACATGATCAACACCACCGACCATGCCGTGCGGAAAATGTCGAGCCTGGTGGATCACATTCGCAGACCTGGCGGCGATAATGAGGACCCGTTAAAGCCGGTAAATCTTACGAAGCTGGTAACAGAGCTTATCGAGCATCATCAACATCAGGCGCCAGCCCCGCATCTGGAAGGAGAAAGTCCGGATGTCATCATCAAGGCCGACCTTGAGCAGCTCCGTAGCGTTCTCGGCCACCTCATTCAAAACGCCCAGGACGCCACCCCGCGGAATGGCGAAATCACAATTGCCCTGAAAATCGCAAGAGGCAACGCGGTCCTGTTCATTCAGGATACGGGAACAGGCATGACCAAAGAATTTATCTCAAGTCAGTTATTCAAGCCATTCGAAAGCACCAAGGGGCTGACCGGCATGGGCATCGGCGCGTATCAGGCCCGCGAATACATCCGGAAAATCGGAGGCAACATTGATGTCACCAGTGAACCGGATATCGGCACTTGTTTTTCCATCCGGATCCCGCTCGCGAACGAAAAACCCACAACACAGGATGTCAAGGCATCGCAGCCAGTTTCCGTTTCCCAGGACCCCATGCAAAGCGCCAATTAATTGTCGTCACTGAACAGGAACGGAAACCAGCATTGCAAAGTGCCAATATTCAGCCGAGAATCAGTAGTGAGGCAGTATCTTTAAAGGGACTTGTTGCCGTTGTGATCAAACGACTCTTGATTGTAGAAGATGACCCCGGTCTCCAGAGCCAGATGCGTTGGTGTTTCAGCGGAGACCTGGAAGTATCCCTGGCGTCGGACCGGGAGACGGCTCTGGCCTGCCTGCGGCGGGAGGAGCCGGAGGTGGTAACCCTTGATCTGGGGCTTCCACCGGACCCGGGTGGCGCCACAGAAGGCTTCAGACTGCTTGAGGACATTCTCCAGTTGGCGCCGATGACCAAGGTAATCGTCGTTACCGGTCGTGAAGACAAAGAAAACGCCGTGAAAGCCATTGGCATGGGCGCCAGCGACTTCTACCAGAAACCTCTGGATGCCGACATCCTTACCTTTGTAGTGAACCGTGCGTTCCGGCTGGCGGAGCTGGAAAGGGATAACCGGGAGCTCGCGCTCCAGCGTAATGGCACCAACATCAAGGGCATTGTTGCCGCCAGCCCCCAGATGCTAGCCGTTTGCCGGACCCTTGAGAAAGTCGCCCCTACCGATGTAACCACCCTGATCACCGGCGAAACCGGCACCGGTAAGGAACTGCTGGCGCGCGCCCTTCACGATCTGAGCCATCGTGGGGAAAAACCATTTGCCGCCATCAACTGTGCCGCCATCCCCGAAAACCTGCTCGAGAGCGAACTGTTCGGGTTCGAGAAAGGGTCGTTCACAGGTGCCACCCAAAGCAAGAAAGGTAAAATAGAAAGTGCCAACGGCGGCACCCTTTTCCTGGACGAGATTGGCGACATGCCCCTGGCCCTGCAGGCAAAGCTGCTGCGGTTCCTGCAGGAACGGGTGATCGACCGGGTTGGCTCGGTAAAACCGGTATCGGTGGACGTGCGTGTGGTGTGCGCCACCCACCAGGACGTTCAGGAGCTCATTAAGCAGGGCACTTTCCGCGAGGACCTATACTACCGCATCAGCGAAATCACCCTGGACGTACCTGCCCTGAGGGATCGGGAAGGAGATGCCCTTGTGGTCGCGCAGTCGTTGCTGCAATCCCTGGGCAAACAAATGGACCGCCCCAACCTCGCCTTTACTGAAGACGCCATCAAGGCCATCAAGGGCCACCCCTGGCCGGGCAATGTTCGGGAGATGATCAACAAGGTGAAACGGGCCATCATTATGGCGGATGGAAAACGGGTGACCGCTGCCGACTTGCAGCTCAGCTGCGACGAGGAAGGCCCGGAGAGCCAGCTCAACCTGCGNCAAGTGCGTGAAAACGCCGANCGGGCGGCCATTTTACAGGCNCTTCAGTCCTGCGGNTTCAATATGGCACAGGCCTCGCGCCTGNTGGGCNTCACCCGGCCAACNCTTTACAACCTGACCGACAAATACCGGATAAAAGCCTCATCGGAATCGTCAAGCGCCTGATCAGAAAACAGGGAATCCAATACCAAACCCAACAGGGGAAAGGAACAGGGCCATGAAACCAGTGTCAGCAGTACGTGCCACCCTTCTTTCAGTTGCCATTTCGCTGGCCCTCACCGGTTGCAGCAATGACAACAACAATGAAATGAGCCAGGAAGAGATCCAGTATATCAGCCGCCTGGACCAGTCGCGTTTTTTCCAGCGCCAGGGTGAGCTCAAGGCCAGTACGCTGGAGGCGCGCAGCGCGATTGAATTGCAGCCAGATCGCATAGAGCCTTACCTTGTCATCATTAATAATCTGCTCACCGCCGGTGATGCCCGCAATGCCGAACGGCAACTGGATCAACTTCTCTCGAACGTTGGTGAACAGTCCATCAGCCAACAGAATCTCAACGAAGCAGCCCTGATCCGGGCCCAGGCCAGGCTGATGCAACAGAAACATGAAGAAGCACTGGTTGCCCTGGAGAACTTGCAGGACCCGGACAGGGCCCAGCAGCTAAAAGCCGCCCTTATCAAGGGGGACATCCACCTGGCGGCAGGCCGGCCGGATGCCGCCAGGGAGGCCTATTCCACCGCCCGGGACATCGATCCCGACGCAGCTGAGCCACTGATCGGGCTGTCGAAAGTGGCCTATACCCAGAATAAATCCGGGCAGGGTGACAAATACATTACCCAGGCTGAAGAGCGGAACCCGGACAACGTGGAGCTCTGGCTCTGGAAAGCGAGGCTCGCCCACGCCGCCGGACAATGGGCTGACGCTGAGCAAGCTTACGCCAACGCACTGGAAACCATCGGCCAGTACGACATTATGACTTACCAGAAGTTCGAAACCATGACAGCGCTGATCGATGTCCTGCGGGAGCAGGGAAAATCCGCTGAAGCCTTTGTCTACGAGGAAATTCTCGCCAAATCAGCGCCTGGCACCATCAGGAGTAACCTGATAGCGGCACAGGAAGCGTTCAACAATGGCGAATTGAATAACGCCGCACGCTATCTTGAGGAAGTACTGGCCCAGGCACCGGGCCAGGAACAGGCCGCACTGATGCTGGGCCTTATTCGCTATCGCCAGGGGCGTCCGGAAGAAGCAGAAGCCCTGCTGGCGCCGGTTGCCACTATGGAAGACTCCGAACAGGCAAGGAAACTGCTTGCGGCCACCCGCCTCCAAATGCGCAACCCGGAAGGCGCCAGGGAAATTCTTGCCAATCTCAAAGACCAGGATTCAGACCCGGAAACCCTGGCGCTGGTGGGCATCGCCTCGCTGGTCAGCGGCGACAGCGAGAGCGGTGAACAGTTCATCGAAAAATCCCTGGATCTGGCCCCCGACAACAACAGCCTGCGGCTGCGATATGCAACCTATCTGGTGCGCACCGGCAAGACCGGCAGGGCCATTGAACAGGCCAACCGGGTACTGGAGAAGGATCCGGAATCGGAGCGGGCAAGGTTGCTGGTCGTCCAGGCCCATGTCTCCGCCAACGACAACGATGCAGCCATCGCCGCGGCTTCCGACTGGGTAAAGGAGCAACCCAAAAGTGTTGCCGCACTGGTTACTCGCGGCAATATCGCCGCCAACGCAGGGAATATCGAGGAAGCCAGGCGGTATTACCAGAGAGCGGTAGAGACGGATAGCGAGAACCCTGCCGGGCTTAACGCCCTTGGCAATCTCGCACGGTTGCGCGGTGAGACAGATCAGGCAAAAGACTACTACCGCCGTGCCATTGAACGGTTCCCGGACAATCGTCAGGCACTGCAGGGGATCTCCTCGGTTATGCCGCGTGAAGAACTGAAAGCGCTGATGGAGCGGGTCCGGGAGAAACAGCCGGGCGCGTATGGCCCCAGGCTGATATTGCTGGAATCGGCGCTGATTGACAACGACACCCAACGGGCCGATGAACTGACCGCGGGCCTGCTTGAACGGAAAGAAGAATCCAGCCCCGCCCCGGCAGAATCACTGGTTGCCTCCGTGTACCACGGTATTGCCACTCAGCTGGCCCAGCGTGAACGCCTGGAACAGGCCGCCGATGTGCTCCGCCGGGGCCGCATACTCTTCCCTGATAACGAAGAGATCGGTATCCAGGCGGCTGTTGTTGAGTTCACCCAGGGAAATGCCAAAGAAGCCCGGAACATCCTGAGAGACGTTAAACAACAACATCCCGAATCCGCGACTCCTTTCCGTATTGAAGCCCGCTATTTTGAAAGGCAGGAAAAGTACCAGGAAGCCGCCGAGCTCTATCAGCTTGCCCTTGAACGGGAACAAACCGCCGAGCTTGAATTAGCCTACGCCCGCTCTCTGGCCCGGTCGGGACAAAGCACTAAGGCGATCAAATCCCTCGAAAATGCGCGCCAGGCGTTTCCACGCAACCCTCAGGTGCTTATGAGCCTGGCCGTGCTGTATCAAGAAAACGAGGCACCGGACAAGGCGATACCCCCCTATGAAGAACTGCTTGAGGTAACCCCTCAAAACGTGGTGGCCCTCAACAACCTGGCGTGGATTTATCACCAGCAAGGCGACAACCGCGCCATGGAACTGGCCAGGAAAGCCTTCGAGCTGAACTCCGACAACGCCGCCATTGCCGACACCTACGGCTGGATCCTGTTCGAGGCGGGGCAAACAGAGGAAAGCCTGCCGGTGCTTGAAAAAGCCCACGAACTACAGCCTGATTCAGAGGAAATTGCGATGCACCTGGTTGAGGCCTATCGCGCCAATGGTCGCGATGCGGACGCAAAACGGGTGCTGGAGAAGTATGGTGACCGGGGGTAGCCTGGCTCACATGGCGGTTGCGCGATTGCGTATTGCCTGATCGCGCTACTCGTGGCTACTCGTAAAAGTGTCGTAAAAGTGCCGATCAATCTGGCTAACAATCACCGGCAGGGTATTTTTAACCAGGCCACCCACTGCGACTTCGCCATCACATTCCTCGCACGCCACACCGAAAATAACCAGGGACGCGTCCGTGCGCGCGCTGAACAGGCTCAAAACCTGGGCGAGCTTTGCGCGCAACTGGTCCGTCTCCCACAAACCGGAAACATAATATCCATAAGCCAGGTGGACTCGCTTGCCGGAAGAAAAGCTTCGCAGAGTCACACCCTGAAGAGGAATACCTGAAGGCGACGTTACTTTGAAGAACCGCTCTGGCATCCAGTCATCACGGTCGTAAATGCGGTTCCAGTACTGCACAAGCTCCGCCCTGTGGCGCTGATTCTCGTAACTGTACACACCCACAAACAACTGCTGCTCGGGTCCCGCCTCACCGGTAACGGTCTTGCGATCAAACAGGGTCTGGGCGAAGACCAGGTCCGGGTTCCGCATTTGCGGCCGCCAGCCGCTCAGCCGGTTTCCGAATAGCGGAGCGTAGCGTTCTTCGTTCAGGCTGAAGTCAAACGCATCCGGCGACGGCTTTATCTGCCCTGCCGACGATGGAAGCAGGACCCACATAATAACAGGCAGCACCGAAGCCACCAGAACGCCAGTCCAAAGCCGCCGGTGGCTTTTTTTACCGGTGGCATCCGGTGCGGGTTCGCCCGGCAACCTCTGCTCTGCTTGGCTCAGCTCCAGCTTGCGCCCAATGAAAAATAAAGGCACCAGAGCAGCCGCAAACACCCACCAACCGAAGTTATCGTGATTCCGAATCAGGCTGGTTTGCATGTTCGTCTCATAACCCATGTAGATAATCACGAACACACGAATCCAGTTGGCCAACAGCGAAAACAGGACAGCTATCAGGAAAAACAGGACACGGGAACGCAGGCGCCGGAAGTTCAGCTCACCGTAAAGTGCCGCCAGTGACTGCCCTACCAGCAGGTAGCGCAAACCAGAACACCCATGGGCCACTTCAAAGGCACCCACACCGATGAGATAAACAAATACTCCCTCAACCTCAAACTCAATGTCGAACAGGCCCAATAACAACTGATTGATCTCGACCGTAATCAGTTGAAGCGTCCAGGACAGGTAATCCCAGACCGGCACCGCGAAGATAAGCACGCCGACAGGAATAATGAACGCCTTCACCTGCCGCCAACCCAGCAGGATGGCAAGCGCACCCAGTAACAGGGGAACAACCGTTATCTCCTGCAGTGCCTGCAGGCGCATTATATCGCCCAGGCCATACGCCATTAACGCCAGGGCAAACGGCACCAGCCATAACGGGTAAAAACCGGAAACAGGTGATTCCCGTTTTATCGTCCTTACTACCAGTACAACGGAAACCAGCAAAAGCAACCAACCGTGGGAGTAGGATTCGTCAAACTTGAACCAGCGGCTGACAATACCCTCAACGGTGGGCCAGATAAGCAGGAAAAGGGCACCGAACAGTACAAGGAACGGAGATACCGCCCGGATCAAACCGCGAAAACGAATCCTTTCAATCGTCATACGCCTACATCCCTTACCCGCTGGCCGCATTGTGCCTGCACACAGTGGTTTTCACCACGACAGTCACAATCCTACCCTACGAATGAAGGCTCTCGCCACAAACGGTGGACTGGCCGCCTGGATGCCGTACAAAGCCTTGAGCAGTGGGCTGCGAACCACCTGAAAGGTGGAGAAGTGCACGGCTTCCCCATGAAAATGGGACTTATAGAACTGCTTTTTCCCGGTTCCGGCCAGCAAGTCATAAGCATTCGTAGCCCGGTGGCTGAACGCAGCTTCAATGGCGAATCCCAGGTGAAGATAACCCAGGGACACCTTTGTGTTGAACTCTTCGTCATACCCAGCCTGCAGATTATACCGGCAGCCGCGAACCAGTAGATCGTACAGCACAGAAACACAACGTCCGTTGAAAAGGACCAGGCTCATAGCCGGCTCACCATCACACAGGTGCAGCCTCTGCAGGAGCAGGCGATGAAATCTCAGCGCCTCCCTGTCGAACGCCGGTTTCCCCCAGCGATTCCGGTGAAACCCATTCAGGCGCTCAAAAAAGTCCTCGTCACGACCCTCATCGTAACCAAGAAAAACCAGCTCCCCCTGCTTTTTCAGATATGCCCTGCGGTTAAAGGCTTTAAGCCGGGTATGCTTTCCAAGCCCGTCCAACCAGTCACCAAAGCGGCCAACAGTATTGATTCGGATGCCTGTATCATCGGTGCGGTGAATGGTCCGGTAACCTCTTCGCTCATCAAAGCCCCCGGCTCTGAGGTTTTCCAACCGATCATCGGGCACATCAGAACAAACCAGCTCATCCCAGCCCAGTTCCTCCAGCGCCGGAATAATCGCCGCTGTGACATCACTCTCATAACCCCGGCGGGCAATGATTCCGCAATACTCCGTACGCACCGTTGGTGCAAGCCGCCAGGCGTTCCCAAGCATATAAAGGCGGGCCACACGAATCCCCGCTGGCGTCACCAGAACCCGGCGGCAGAAAGGCCCAATGCCAACCAGTTTGCCCTGCTGATCAACCACACCCAGCAGCACCAGTTCCATACCCAGAACCTGGGACCAGGTTTCCCACCAGCTATACAGCCAGGGCCAGCTCATAAACAGAGGGTTGGCATCAGATGCTTCAAGGCACATCCGCCATTCCTCCGCCATGGCGGCAAAGCCTGCTTCGGAAACCGGTTGGACACTCAGCATGGTGCACGCTCCACGGACGACATACCTTGCACGGTTTCCGTGGTATAAAAATCACTGGCGGCCTGGAGGAACTCGCCATCGGAGTCACCGGCCATAATAAACCAGGCAGACGATCCAGCAGAGTGCTCCGCTCCCGGTTCATAGATATAGAAACGTGGCCGGCCCCGGAGCTGAACGAACCCTTCAGCCAGAAACGATTCCGCCAGTTCCGGATCCGAGGTAACCGAAAACACCTGATTTGCATGGGGCCAGTGCCGGACCGCTGCCCCCACAAGGGCACGCTTCAGTGGCTGGTTCCGGGCCGGACCGCAATAATCGACAATACGCAAAGTGCCCCGGCTGAAGCGGGTAACCAGTGTTGCCACCAGCTCATCATCCTGCCAGGCACAAACGAACCCGTACCGGCCCAACGGATGCCTCTGATAACGCCAGTCAAGGTAGGCAAAGTCTCTTTGAACAACCCTTCCATAGCCCGGTGCACAAAGCTCCCAGAGCGCATCAACCCGTGCGCTTTCAGGAAGCCTTGAGCGCACATGAATGCGCAGCCCGGCGGCACCGGATACAGGGGAAAAGGCCATCCGCAATCTGTTCAGCCACTGGAGACCGCTCAACAACCAGCTACGAAGCCCGTTGCGCTGGCGGAGCATCCTGTAGCTTCTAACCGAGTCGTCAGGCACCCAGCCAAGGTGACGGAGTACTTTACTGGCCTGATTACTGATTCCAAAAGCCATAATCACAGGCGCCTTGCCATGCAGCTCGTGCTTGATGACACTGCCCAGCCCCTGCCCACGCCACTGCTCAGCGAGGTAAAAATCACAGCTCCATAAAACCCTTATCGCTTCTCCCCGGTCGGTTACGCGCGCGGCCATCACGCCGTTGAATCCGACTACTGCGTCCTTGTCGTCAACCAGCACAACCGGCGTGAAGGGCAAACCAAAAGGATTGGACTCAAACTGCCACTGCCACAGTTCCGCCTTGTAGGGCACGTCCCCGAACAGCCTCAGCACACCTTCCCGGTATTTCGTCTGCCAGGGCACACATCGGGGCATCCTGCTACCCGCAGGCACCGCACTTAGCTTCGTACCCCGTGTCATCTTCGGGGCACCGCAACGCGATACAGCGCTCGCCAGACAACCGGATCCAGCGGCGCATAACGGAGTGCCCCGGCAATGGCGCCGACGGCCTTGCCACGCTCACCGGCACTGGCAAAGTACCTTGCCTTGCGACAAT
>PAKW01000030.1 GCA_002707215.1 Halomonas sp. | reverse complement strand
CTCCAGGTTTTCCATGGCTTTTGGGTATTTGTCCCGGAACCGCCGCAGGGTACTGTCAAAAGCCTTATGAGCGCTGTCACGGGTCTTTACTAAATAGATCTCATGCAGTGCTGACTTCAACTTCGGCTGTACCGATTTGGGCAATTTATCCAGCACGTTAGCCGTCTTGTGGACCCAGCACCGTTGGTGGCGGGTGTCCGGAAACACCTTGCTCAGGGCGTTCCAGGAGCCCAAAGCACCGTCACCGACGGCCAGCTTGGGGGCGTGTTCCAGGCCCCTTTCTCGCAAGCCAGTAAGCAGCTCTCGCCAACTGGCTTCAAGCAACTTTGCCATTGGACTCATCAGGATCATCACCAAGTTCACGGAATTCGGCTGCTCTCTCCCGCAGAATTCGCTTTTTCTCTGCATCGGCAAACCGCTTTAACACCTGGCGAATCAGGGGCTGATATCCAATGCCATTGATCTCCGCGATCATCTTGAAGTCTTCAATCAGGGGTTTCTGGAGCCGGATAGAGATAGGCTGCAGCCCAGCCGCCTCGTTCAAGGCTGCGTCGTCCACGTTCTTGGCTACGCGGACATACTCTTCATCCCGGCCCAGTCTTCCGTCTTCCCAGGCTTCTGGTGTGCTTTCAATCTTCTTCTTGCTCATGCTCTTCCTCCCGTCGCGTTCATTCTTCTGTTTTCTGTCACTGCGACTGTTGCGATGGGTTACCCGAATTTCCGGTAAATTCCATCTTCTGTCTGGTTCGGTTCGTACGATGTCTTAATAATGATGTCATCACCCTTAAGCATAAACGCCACCTTCAGGCGCCGCCCGTAGTCTGTCTCAGCAATAAACCACTGGGTTGGTGGGTCGGTCTTGTGCTCTTCCCTGATGTCCTCCAACAGGTTACCTTCCCGGTTGGCGAAACATTGCTGGACCTCCTCAAGGCTGACACCGTGCTTCTGTGCCAGCTTCTGCTTCACTGCAGATGAACATTTCAGCGCCATCGTATCCCTCACTGAATTTGTATATACAAAGTATATACTGAAAATTGACCAAAACCAACCGGGCCAGGTGTCAACAAAGTGTCCACGGTATTGTGTTTTTGTGTGGTTTCCTGTGGGGCTTGGTTTTCGGAACTGTTGTAAGCGGCTGCCAGAACCTGCGCATATTCGGTGAATAACGCATCATAGTGCCAACGAGCCAGTGAAGGATTCCGTTTGATTGCGTGCTGAGAGGGGGCGTCGGGTCAGAGCGATCAGAGGTCGCTTTTCAGCGTTCGATCAGATACAAAATGGGGGCCGTTGAGAGAAGCGCAAACCTATGTCTGCTGCCTGGGTGATGTGGTGGTCGGCTTCTACAGCCTCGCCGTTGGCAGTGTCGATCCGGAAGCCGCACCGCCGAGAGTAATGAAGGGGCTGGCACGTCATCCGGTGCCGGTCATGATCCCGGCCCGCGTCGTGTTGCCCCGCACCCGGCCGTTGGTATCGAGGATCGCGTGGACGCTGTCCCACAGTTCGCGGGGTCGCTGCTCAACTTCAACCAGGAAGCCTTCGTGCTTTCTAGTCTTAGTATCCGGCTTCTTTTTGATGTCGCACGGCAAGAAGGGTTGCCGTTTCGCCATCAAAGCGATACAAAGCGATATAGCCGCTACTTCCGACATCAATCAACCACTCCCGAAACACTGAGTCCATATCTTCAACAGGACGTCCTGCCTCCGGCTGGTGTGCGAGTATTTTTACGCCCGCCCGTATTGTTTTGATGGCACGTCGGGCCGCATCTCCATCTTTCATGGCAAGGAAGCGATAGAGTCGCTGTACGTCAGCGATAGCTGGCGGTGACCAAATCAAACGTGGCACCTAGGAAGCTCCGCATCTTCACCCGCTTCAAGCTTCTCCAGCCAAGCGTCAGCTTC
Source organism: Halomonas sp. (assembly GCA_002707215.1). GTDB lineage: Bacteria > Pseudomonadota > Gammaproteobacteria > Pseudomonadales > Oleiphilaceae > Marinobacter. Next base: position 16,803 of record PAKW01000030.1, on the reverse strand, counting down.
TTCAAGCGTCAGGTGCAGCCCGTTTTCCTGGTACGCTTCCCAAGCTCGTAGTGCATCCTGTTTGAAAGATTCCCGCTTTTCTTCACGCTCAACATAATCACGGATCGCTTCGCGCATAATCCAGTGCGATGAACGATGTCGCACTTCAGCCAAGTGCTGGATACGGTTTTTCAGATCGTCGTCAAGTTTTACTGATGTTGCCATTTTGCCACCTCAGTATTAAAAGGTACTACCTTTTAATACTGTACCATAAAATCTCTTACTGACCACCGAGTAAAGAAAACCCTCGATTGTATGATGTCAGGAGGTTCGAACAATGCCCGGAATCTTATCCGTGGTCATTCGAACCTGTCCGGCGCCTGTTAGCGCCCACTGGTACAGCTTGCGCATCCCCACCACCAGGCTACCCGCCGAAGTTATTTAGGCTTGGGGAATCACTTACTTATTGATTCGAAAGTCCTCTTGTAAATTACCCCAATGATCCTTTAGCTTCAGCTTATGCGCTTCATTCATTGGAAGGTCTTTGATTGCGTCTGGCCAAAGGTTTCTAGCCCTCTCAATTACATCATCCAGGTGGGGTTTAATTGCTCTCCATGGGATCTCGGCACGACCAGCCCAAGACTGGAAGTTTGCCAGGGAAACATCGTGCCACTCTTTGGTCTTGCCTAAATTTAGTGCGAAATGCCTTTCATCATCGATATATACGCTAGTTGTAACAATATCGTATGCAAGTGAAAGCCTTGGAGTGATTTGATCGGAATAAATCAAACTCCAATTCTTGAGGTGCGCATCGCCATTAGCGAGAAGAATGTTAACCAGCAATCGCCTGGCAAACTGTTGCGCATCAGCCAAACCATCACCAGAAAACCCGTAGATAATTCGGGCGATTTGCTCGTAGTTTGCCGAGTTGTATTTTTCATGGGGATATTTAACCAGCACCTGAGCAAAGTCTTCCATGTGGATACGCACATCACCGTCGCGATCAAAGCGTTTAATTGCGAAGGCCAGCTTTTCATTGGGCAAATTTATTTGCGGAAGATTATCCAGTTTATTCAATTCAACCAGCTTGATTTCGGGAATGTCTATCCCAACCAGTGCCGCAAGCTTCATTGCGGTATATTCGTTCAACGGTACATCTTTATGCTTGGTGGAAGGTATTTTTATAATCCAATCGCCCAAGACATCGCCTTTGGAAAGGTTGTAGCGTCCGTCCTTTTCCTTCATGGAAAATTTCATCTGAACCCCGGCCAACGAAAATTTGTTTTCCGGTGATACTTTATCAAATTTTATTGCTCGAGCTTTTCCGTGAGTGTTAAGAACAGTTTCTGGCACATCTTCTGGCTCCATTGGTTCAGCCACCAAGGCACCAGGCAGATCCGCTCCTAAATATGAGAGAATATGGAATTCGTTGTCGATATGAACTTTAAGCCCTTGTGTTATCAACTCCCTCAGCGATCCCTCCGGAAGCAAATTGGACAATGTGGGATGTAGCCTTTGGTTTCTCGCCCATGGTTCCGCCATTAATTTTCCAGCACGAGGAAACGCTGGGTGAGTAATCAAACTAAAGGTAGGGCGGTTTATATCGCTCTTAAATTCTTCGGCAAAGCTCAGTACATTTCTGCCGCCTTGAAAGCCAGCCAAATAGCCAACCAGCCTGCCGTGCAAACTCAACCTGAGCACATTTATCTCATCTGCACGGCTATCGCTCATTAATCACCCCCCAGTAAGCCCTGCCATGGATCGTCCGAAAGACTTTTTTTTATGTCTTCTTTTGCCGATCTTGACGATTTTTCCACCAGGGCCACATGCTCTTTATTTGGCTCTAAACTCTCCTGTTCTAGCACCGCCATAACAGCCCTGAGCTTTTCCCTGGGGATGAGCATGAGCTCGCTATTCAAGCCCTTCGCTAACAACTCCAAGGTATCGAGCCTAGGGTTTCCTTTGGATTCCAGGCGCTGATACTGCTGGCGAGACACGCCTATACGCAACATCATGTCGTTCTGCTTGAGGCCAAGCGCCAGTCGCCGTCGTTTTATCTGTTGAAGTATGGAGCTCATATTGGTAATCACATATGTTGCTTTTACAGTAACATGCAACATATTAGTTTCTTTTTTGCTCGAAGGCAACTCATGCATTGCTTTTAGACGGTTTGATAAAGCCTGAATGAAAAAGCAACATGAATATTGCTTTTTGGTTGTTGTGCTCTCGTTATTGACCCATCAGGCACCCAGCCAACGACTTGTGGCCTGCCTCCACTGGGCACCTACACGGAAGACACAGAACGAATCTGCTGTTTACCCTTCCGGCTGCTGGTGGGTAGCCAATGCCGTTGATACTGAAGATTGACCAATACCAACCGGGTCAGGTGGCAACAAAGTGTCCACTGCATTGTGTTTTTGTCTGGTTTCCTGTGGGGCGGGGTTTCCGGAAACTCCTGTTTTTCCGGGAATTGTGGTTTTCTGTATTGCTTTGAGAGGGTGCGGCATCGGGTTCAATTCCCGCCCGCAAACAAAGCACCTCCATCACGCCCCGACCAGTTTGAGCACCCGCTCCAGCATCGGATCTTTACCTTCCTCGCGGCCTTTTCGTCCAAGGTAATGCAGACGGATATGGGGCGGGATGCCGACACCCTCATAGAGCTGGCCATCGTAAGCCAAGTAGATTTCGTTGGATAAGGTCAGGTGCCAGCCATTTGGCAGGTGACGCTCGAGGGTGTCGGAGAGAATGCCCTGGGTGGGCTCACCAATCAGCGTGAGCCGGGGGTGCTGCAGTAGCGAGAGCAGGAAAATTTCTGCGGCACTGGCGGTCAGTTCGCTGGTCAGCACAAACAGGTTGCCACGGTAGGTCTGGCTGGCAGGGACCACGTAAACAGGCTGCTTGCCGGTGAACCCATTGCCGTGGCGGGCGGACTTTGTAAATGCCAGCCGCTTGCGATCCGTTAAGTAGGCGGCAAGCCGCAGCGCCACGCCATCATAGCCCCCACCGTTACTGCGGAGATCCACGACCAGGTTAGGGAGCTCGCCAACATCGGCCAGTACCTTCTGCATCACGCCGTCAACGGCCTTCAGGTCAGCCGCTGGCTCGCCGGTCTTGCCGCCCTGGCCGGCCATAGCCCGGATATTCAGGTAGCCGATGGCATCATTCAGGCGCCCCCACTCCACCAGCCGGTTGCCGCCATGGCTAACATCATTGGCGAGATAGTCCTGATGGATGACGTCGTGCAGCCATTCCTTCAGATCGCCCAGATAGCTGGCGAGTTCCCGGTCATCGCTGGCGTCTTCCAGTTCCCGTGTCAGCCGCTGGTAGAGAGCGGGGTGAGCACCGGCATTGTAGTGACCCCAGGGTGTGTGCAGACGAATATGGCCGTCCTTCAGAGGCCGCAGCATGGCTGCCATGGTCGCAAACAGGGTTTCCCGTGAGCTGTCCGCGTTAATCTGCGGACGATAAGTGTGGTAAGCCTGGTCCCAGGCCACGCCTTTGAGTTCAAACGAGGCATACTGTTCGTGAAAGGTTCGCCAAAAGATTTCGAAGTTGTATTCCGGATCCTTTGCGTCATGCTTGCGGGTTGCAGCGGCATTCGCAGGCAATGCTTTCAGTCGACGAAAGCGGATGCGTGCCACACCGCTGACGCGATGGGCACTGAACGCCTGTCCGCCAGGGGATATCTGCAAGTCTTCGTAATAGTGATTAAGTTCCTCGAGGGTGCCCGAGTAAAGCTTCCGGCAACTGATGGCGGTTTCTTCAAAAAGGGTGTACCCATCGCTTTCTATCCGCAATATCTTGCCGTAACCCTGGGAACGCCAGACACCCTGAAGGTTTTCGAAAACAGGGACGGAAAGGGAATGGCTGCGCCGCTGGCCAGGTTTCATAGAGCACTCCAGGTCCGTTTGTGCGACGCCTGGCGGCATGGGCCATGCGTCCTATGGATCCTTATACATACAGAGTAGCCAGTTCAGGGCCAAATGGTAAGTGAGCATCAACACAACGAGGCCGGCGGGCTTCCACTCCAAAACAGATTGTATATTCTGTAAATACCTTGATGATAATGAGCGTGGTGGGCACTTGAGGCATACCCACACAAGCTGAGCAGTTCATGACCATGAACGTAGTGCAATTCCAGCCGGGGCTGTCGATACCCGAGTTTCACAAACTCCAGGAAACCGGGACAGCGTGTCGGCGGGTACGTTACCGGGGGAACTGCCTGGTTCCTACTGGCCAACCTGCCCCGGTGAGCTGGTGCGCAGGGATTCTGTCACCATTTGAAACAAACCTCCTGAATCCCGTTTCAGCCTAAAGCTGCTACTATTGCTACAGACTTCTAGTCTCTGGGCTGCGCAGCCTTCGGCAAGCGCCACACTGAACCACCTCCCTGAAAAAGCTCCTGCCGCCGGGGGCTTTTGTATTTGAAAGGATCCGGCTTTATGTCCAGCAAAGCGAAACAGCCCCAGAAACTTCTGCTGTTCCGGCTTTCCGGCGAACGTCTGTTTGGAATCGGAACCCTGAAGATCCGCGAAATTCTGCCTTTCATGCGGCTGACCAAACTGCCTCACAGCCATCATGCGGTGATCGGCACTGCCACCTTCCGGGGTTCCGCCGTTCCAGTGATTGATATGGCAGCCGCGGTGGGCTATCCGCCGCTGAACCGGGAGGAGCAGCAAAAGGCCTCCATTATTGTCACGGATATCCAGCGCCAGGAGATCGGTTTCCTGGTGCGCAGCGTTCAGCAGATTATCGAAACCAACTGGAAATCGGTGATGCCGCCGCCCAGGGCCCTGGGCAGCAAGGCCTTTATCACCGGCCTGCTGGACCTGGACGGCGACATCATTCAACTGCTGGACGTGGAATTGCTGCTGGCGAAGGTGTATCCGGAATCACTGGACACCCAGGATGTGATGCTGACGGATGTTCAGAGCGAGACTCTCAAATCCCTGAACATCCTCATGGTGGACGATTCCCAGGTGGCCCGTAAGCAGCTCTCGGATGTGCTGGACAGCAAGGACATCCCCTATCAGGTGACGTCCAATGGCGATGATGCCCTGCAGATCCTGTTGCGGGACCACGAACTGGGACGGCCCACGGACATTCTGGTGAGCGATATCGAGATGCCGGGGCTGGATGGTTATGAGCTGGCGTTCAATGTCCGGGACAATTCAGCCCTGAAGCAACCCTATATCATCCTGCACACGTCATTGAACAGTGAGATGAGCCTGAGTTATGCCAATCAGGTTGGCGCCAACGAGGCGCTGACCAAGTTCGATGCAGAGGAGCTGCTTCAGGCGATGTTGCGGGGAGCGGAGCGGGCCCGGTGAGCCCTGAACTCCGCAATAAAACTCAACCACTTACAGCCTGCAGGTCATCTCCGCCAACTCCTCGTCAAAGACCCGGCGGTTTTCGCTGTAATCCACCGGTACTTCCACCAGGTGAACGCCGCCTGCCGCAAGGGCGCCTTCCAGCGTGGGCCGCAGCGCTTCTGTCCGGGTTATGCGATGCCCTTCAGCACCGTAGGATTGGGCGTAGGTGACAAAGTCCGGATTTCCATAGTCCAGACCAAACCCGGTGAAGCCTTCCTGCTCCTGCTTCCATTTGATCATGCCGTAGGCGCCGTCATTGATGATCAGCACCACCAGATTGAGCTTGAGGCGCACGGCGGTTTCCAGCTCCTGGCTGTTCATCATGAATCCGCCATCTCCGCAAATGGCCATTACCTTGAGGTCCGGATACAGCATGGAGGCCATCATGCCGCTGGGCAGGCCGGCGCCCATGGAGGCCAGGGCGTTATCGAGCAAAACGGTGTTGTTGTCGTAGGCGGGATAATTGCGGGCAAACCAGAGTTTGTACATGCCATTGTCCAGCGCAATGATGCCATTGTCAGGCATTACCTGCCGCACATCATGCACAATCCTCTGGGGAATCACCGGGAAGCGACCGTCCTCGGCCCGCGCCTGCACGTGGGCATCCACCGCCCGCTTTATTTCCATCAGGGAGGTGAAATCGTGATTGGCACACTGGCCACAATTCCCGGCCATGTATTCCACGCTGTTGGCGATATCGCCCACCACCTCATGATGAGGGAAATAGACAGGGTCCACATCGGCGCCGCTGAAATTCACATGAATCACTTTTTTGCCACCAGGGGTCATGAAAAACGGCGGTTTTTCCACCACATCATGGCCCACATTGATCACCAGATCGGCGCGGTCGATGGCGCAATGCACAAAATCGCCGGCAGAGAGCGCGGCATTGCCGAGATAACGGGGATGCCGCTCATCAATCACACCTTTACCCATTTGCGTGGTAAAGAACGGGATGCGGGTTGCATTCACCAGGTGAAGCAGTGCCTCGGACACTCGCTTCCGGTTGGCACCGGCGCCGATCATGATCACCGGGTGCCGGGCCTCGCGCAGCATGTCGCAGGCCATCTCCAGGCTCTTCTTGCTGGCGGAGGGCCGGCGGGCATCGCTGGGCAGGAAAATGTGGGTATCGGGTGCCGGCTTCTCGGCGGCGATATCTTCCGGCAACTCAAGATGCACGGCTCCCGGGCGCTCTTCCGAGGCCAGCCGAAAGGCCTCCCGCACCTTGGCGGGTATGGTATTGGCGTTGCTGATCTGCCGGGTATATTTGGTCAGCGGCCGCATCAGGTCCACCACATCCAGAATCTGGAACAGGCCCTGCTTCGACGACTTGATCGGCTTCTGGCCGGAGATCATCATCATCGGCATGGCGCCCAACTGCGCGTAGGCCGCGGCGGTAACGAGATTGGTGGCACCCGGCCCAAGCGTAGAGAGGCAGACACCGACCCGGCCCGTCAGCCGCCCGTAGGTGGCCGCCATAAAACCGGCCGCCTGTTCATGGCGATTGAGCACCAGTTGGATACTGGAGGTCCTCAGGGCTTCGAGGAACGCAAGGTTTTCCTCACCAGGCACCGCGAAAATGTATTTGACGCCTTCATTTTCCAGCGCCCGGATAAACAGCTCGGCTCCGTTACGGGCCGGATGTTGCTCGTTGACCATGCACTTCCTCTCGATCATAAGTTCCAGGCGATCAGCAGATTTCGGGATCATTCGGTTCTGGGTGGCTCCGCCTGGAGGGCATGGGCATCCGCGGGCACCCGGTCTGCACCCCAACTGCGATACACGCCCTCTATTACGCGGCGAAGCTCATCATCGCTCACTCCTGCCGGCTCACCCCGTTCCAGGGGATCGTAGTGAAAGATGTAAAGCCGTGAAGTGAACATTTCAAAGGGCAGTGACGATTCACCGAAGCGCTCGCCGCAACCGGAGGTACTCACCTGCACTCCGTCGCCCCAGTTCTGACCGCTGTCGTTGTTGGGGTTGAAGAAATATACCCGCATCTCGCCTTCCGGGTCCAGCGCCACCCGAAGAACGGTAATGGCGTGCCAGCCAATGAACCGGGCGGCACTGTCGGTAACCGCAATGCCCGCTGGCTGCGGGTGTATCAGCGGCTGATTGCCATTGTAGTAGGGGTGGTAACTGGCGTAAAAATGCCGGATAAACCCCTCCAGGTCAGTGAGCTTGCCGGTTGCCACATCCACATTGATGGCAAACCCGCGCCCGGCGGACCAGCCGTGGAATTCAGGGTTCACCCATTTATGGGGATCGCCTTCACGGCCGACGCATAACCGGCCCATCTCAGCGTAGATCCGGTCCAGGTGTGGCACCACCACAAGAGAGACCGGATCAAGGTCCAGAGTTACTGCCGAAGCCACACCGCCCGCACTTCGGGCAGAGGACACCGGCTGCCCCTCAAAATGCATGACGATTTCATTGTCCCGGGCTGCCCAGGCGACCATCTGCAACAGATAATCCGGATCATTATAGGCCCACATGGACAGGGCACGGGCAGACTGGCAGGTAGGGTTATTACCCTGCCCCACGCCCAGAGGCTGCCCCAGCATGTTCAGCACGCCCTGTATCAGCCAGGCGGCGGGCTGGGGCTGGTAGCCATAGGCAAACTGCAGGCGCTCCCGGGCCTCGGGGCAAACCGACAACCGCACCTGGCGCCAGAGCGCCGGCGCCACCGGAGGCTGGTACAGAATACCCCGCTCCAGAAGCAGGGCCAGGCCGTAAAGGCCCTGAGCTGTCTCGGGAAAAATGGATTCCTCAACCAGGGTGTGTACCAGTTCACTATAGCAAAGCAGGCAGTCCCGCCCGGTGCTTGAAAGCCCCAGAGCATCACTCAGAAGCGAATTCTGATCTTCGAGAATAAAGCGAACAAAACAGGCGTGGTAAGGCGACACCAGGCCGGTATCGTGCATGGATCGGGCAAAACCGGTGGCTTCGTTCTGCAACGCAGCGCTGTCCATGGATTCCAGCCGTTGCTGGTATACCGCCGTGCCCGGGTCCTCGCTACAGGCCCGTGTCGGCCCGTACAGGCTGGAAATCAGCCGGTCGGCACCGCGGCCGGCACTGCCCAGGTCAGCATCCGGATCTGCCCGGCAGATTGCGATCTGGGTGATCATCCGGCGCACGTCACTCACACGGATCGGCCGTTGCTCGAGAATGCGCCAGATCTCCTCAATCAGACTATCGATGACGTGTTCATAGCCGATATGACTGGCCACATACTGAACCAGGGACTGGCTGATCAGCGCCAGTTTACCCTGCTCCCGCTCCGCCTCGCCGGTCATCCCGAACAGCAGTCCCAGATTGATAGCCAACACCTGGGTCAGGTAATGATGGGCCTGCTCCGCCGAAACGCTCGGATGCAGGTAGCTGCCCCGGGCCACCAATAACAGACGGAGCTCACTGAAGGCTTCAATTACCACGGTGTCGGCATTCTGACTCTGCAGAGAGGAGGTGGTGAGCGAAGGTAGAAGGGTGGCGGGATCAGCCCAGTCGGTCCCGTCAAACACACCAGCTTCTTCAAGCCGCTGTGCTCGCGCTTCGATGGCCTGACACCCCCCTGGCTGTAAAAGTACACGCCGGGCAACATCAAACAGTCTGGGAAGTTTGCCGGCCTTTGCAAAAGACCGGCTCCCTTCCAACGCCACAATGGACTCATCCAGTTTTTGCACCAGCTTGTCAAAGTTGACCACTGGTGTGGGACTGGCCGGTTGATTTCCACTCAAACGAAATTCCTCAGGGCCTGCATCAAACCCTTTGCATTAATGCATGCCTCGATTATACATAGAAATCGAGTTCTTCCTGATGTTTGAGCAGATCCCGCATGACGTAGGGGTCTTCACCGAAGAAATAGACCAGCCCCCAGTGGGTACCGAACGCGGTGCGCTTGGTGACGGTCTCCTCCAGCGGCGGTGTCAGTTCATGAGATTCAAAGTACTCGTGATTCTCGGTTTCTTCCGGGATCTCGAGGCGGCTGACCACTCGGCGGCGCGGGTAAACACCGAAGCAACCGGCGTACCCCTTGGCGTCCACCACCTCGCGCGGGAAGAACGCCTTGATTTCCTCTTCGGTGGTTTTCGGATCGAACGCCAGAATCAAGCCCTGGTAGGCGTTGAAACCGTAGGCACGTTCAAGCAGCTCAAATACCTTGAAGCCCGGCGGACGATAGGCCACCTCGCCAAAGTACATGGTCCGGTCGCTGGTCACGAAGTACTCCGGGTGAATAAACCCGAACTCAATATCGAAGGTCTTGATGAGCTTCTCGATTTCACTCCGGATCTGCTCCCGATACTTCTCAAGATCCGGTGTCGCGGGAACAAACACGGAATAACCCAGGGTCACATACTCAGAGATATTGAGGAAGGCAATCTTGCCGTTGTGAATCCACGCCTCGACCGCAAACTCCCAGCCATCCAGATGTGACTCCATCAGCACCGGAAACTCTTCTTCCGGAAGGGTATCGACCTCGTCCGGGGTACGGATGACCCGGTGGCCCAGGCATCCAGCCTTGTCAAACGCCTTGAGGTGGATCGGGTCATTGGGGTCGCCGTCCAGCTTCAGCAGGGTCTGGTTCACTCGCTTAAGGAACCGAATAACGTCGCCCTTGTCGTGCGCCTCCTCAAAAATACCCACCCGGATACCACCGAGCTGGGCACGGCGCTTCATCAGGGCCTTGTCTCGCAACAGCATGGCCTGGCCAAACAAACGAGGTTTGTCCATCAACACCGAGTTGATGGCACCGGCCCATTCTACCGTCTCCTCAAATAACGGGATGGCGACATTCACGCCCATCTCCTTGAGGGTCTGCGCAATCTCCACAGAGCGGTCGTTCAGGCGCTCAAAATTCCAGGGCACATAGGGAATATCGTGCTCTTCGCAGTAGGCTTCAGCCCAGTCCGGTGCCACGACAACATACCGACGGTCGAACTTGTCGGCCGCTTCAACCGCATTCAGGCTCCAGCCTAACAGCGCGATGTACCCTTTCTCAGGATTGTAGTTTTGCTCGGTCATAAGCTCACTCCTTTACTCAGGGTTTACCTTATAACCCTACGCGGACAGCACAAAATCGCAAATTTTGTGACTCACTTAACCCAAAAAAGCACTGTGGCTGCCTGGAGCGAATCCAGTAATCACAGTGCTTTCCGGTTTCTTAGATTGTTTGGGAATATCAGCCCAGTTTCAGGGTAGACAGGGTCCGCTCCCGCACGTTCGTCAGCAACGCTTCGTCGTTCACCAGGGAGTGGCCGTAGGACGGCACCAGTTCTTTCATGCGCTCCTGCCACTGCGGAGTCCTGATCTTCTCCGGGAAACAACGCTCAATAACGCTGATCATCGCATTGGCCGCCGTGGATGCCCCGGGTGAAGCACCCAGCAACGCCGCCAGGGTTCCGTCCTTGGCCGCCACTATTTTGGTGCCGAACTCCAGCTTACCGCCACCATTGTCAAGCTGCTTGATAATCTGCACCCGCTGGCCGGCCATCCGAAGCTGCCAGTCTTCCTCTCTCGCATCCGGAAAGAAATTGCGCAGCGATTCAACCCGGTCCGGGTGCGACTGGAACACTTCGCCAATGAGGTAGCGGGTAAGGTCCATATTGCTCTTGCTGACCGATAGCATTGGCTTCAGATTGGTGGGTTTCAACGAACCGAACAGATCAAGGACCGAGCCCTGCTTGAGAAACCGGGTGGTAAAGCCCGCAAACGGTCCGAACAGCAATACCGGCTCACCGTTGATGATGCGGGCATCCAGGTGTGGCACGGACATCGGGAGAGCCCCGATCGGTGCCTTGCCGTAGACCTTGGAGTGGTGCTGCTCAACGATGTCCGGCTTGCGACAAACCAGCCACTGGCCACTGACCGGAAAACCGCCGTAGCCACGGGCTTCATCAATACCGGATTTCTGCAGCAGCGGCAGTGCACCACCACCGGCACCCAGGAACACAAAGCCTGCTTCCAGCTTGATCAGTTCTCCGGTTTTCTGGTTTTTGACGCGCACTTTCCAGCGGCCGTTATCACGCTGGTCGATGTAGTGCACCGGGCAGGCGGTCATCAGCTCGAAGTTCGGCTGGGTTTCCAGCCACTTGACCATGTTGCGGGTGAGTGAACCGAAATCCACGTCCGAGCCGTGCCTGATCCGGGTGGCAGCCACACGCTGCATCGGGTCCCGGTTCTTGACCACCAGGGGCATCCACTCTTCCAGATCCTTCCGGGACTCAGTGTATTCCATTTCACGGAACTGGTGGTGAGCGCTCAGACGCTCGAACCAGTGTTTCAGGAAGGCAACGTCTTTCTCACCCCAGACAAAGTTCTGGTGCGGCGTGCGGTTAATAAAGCGGGTGGGCTCGGGCAGAATGCCTTGCTCAACCAGATACGACCAGAGCTGCAGCGACACCTCGAACTGGGCATTAATCTGCAGGGCGCGCTCGATAGCCACATCGCCATCGTCGGTTTCGGGCGTGTGGTTGAGCTGGCAGTAGCCGGCGTGGCCGGTGCCTGCGTTGTTCCATCCGTCCGTGCTTTCATGGGCAACGTGGTCGAGACGCTCCACCATGACGATGTCCAGGGACGGATCCAGCTGCCTGAGCATCATGCCGAGAGTGGCGCTCATGACGCCACCGCCGACCAGCACTACGTCTGCCTGTCTAACGGCCATTGGTTTTCACCCTAGCTAGTGTTGAGCTTTTTGCCCCCCCCACGATCAGCAAGAAGGCCTGTCAGAAGCCGGCCGGGCGCAAGGTAGGCATCGCCGCCGTCTGCCTCCGGTCTGAATGAACGAGCGATTATCCCGATTTTCGCCGGAATAATAAATTGCGATTGCCAATCGATGCGCTTCTCCAACTACCGCCGATGGTTCAGAGGCTCTGTGTTCCAGGTACGAACAGTGGCTTGCGACGGTTCAAAGGTCTAAAATCCGGCCGCGCAATCTGTCTGGCCGGCTCCGGCCTTTATTCTGAAAACCAGAACGGGATTTTCCATGTCTGCCCTCGAAACGATTCTGATTGTTTTCGCAGTTCTGGCGCTGTTGGGCGTCATCTTTGAAGAAGCCATTCACATCAATAAGGCCAAGGTTACGCTGTTCTTTGGCACCATGAGCTGGGTGGTTCTGTTTCTGTTCAGCGATAACGTCGAAGAGACCTCAGCCATCTCCGCAGGACTCTCAGAGAGCATTGCCGAGATCGCGGGGCTCTGGCTGTTTCTTGTTGCAGCCATGACGTTCGTCGCTTACCTGAACAAGAAGGGTATGATCGAAAACGTGATTTACCTGATCATGCCTAAGCAGGTGAGCGAACGGCGGCTACTGTTCCTGACCGGCCTTTTCTGCTTCATTTTCTCCTCTTTGGCAGACAATATCACCGCCACTTTAGTCTCATGCTCACTGATTCTTTCCCTGGATCTTGAGCTGAAAAAGCGAATCCAGTTCGTCACCCTGGTGGTTTTTGCAGTCAACTCCGGAGGCGTATCACTGATCACCGGAGACGTCACTACGTTGATGATTTTCCTGGCGGACAAGGTGGAAATACTGACCTTGCTGACTCTGGCCATCCCGGCCTCGATCACGGTTTTCATCCTAGCCCTGTTCCTTTCGCGAGGACTGACAGGAACGGTCACACTTCGCGCCAACACCACTCCGGTCCGGCCCGTAGACGCCATCATCGGCGGCCTGTTTTTGTTAACAATCCTGTGTACCATTGCCGGCAACGCCCTGTTCAGCATCCCGCCGGTTCTGACCTTCCTGTTCGGCCTCTCAATCATGTTCCTGGTCTCCCGGCTCATGAGCGACGACTCCGATCTGGACCCGATTCTGGAATACATCCGTATCATTGAGTTCGAGACCCTGCTGTTCTTCCTGGGAATCCTGTTGCTGGTGGGCATGCTCAAGGAGATTCATGCGCTCGATTCCCTGGTGGCCATATACGACGTTCTGCCACCACTGTACGCCAACTACCTGATGGGCATTTTCTCGGCGGTTATCGATAACGTACCGCTGACTGCAGCATTGCTGAAGGCGGGCATTAACATGAGCCCCGGCGAGTGGATGGGGCTAACCTACGCGGTCGGCGTGGGTGGCTCATTACTGGTGATCGGTTCGGCCGCCGGGATTGTTGCCATGAGCAAGATTCCGGGGCTGACCTTTGCGGCCTATATGCGGTATCTTGCACAGCTTCTCGCAGCTTACACCCTAGGCTATTCCGGGGTTTATATGCTTGGACGTTTCATCAACTGAGGTTTTTCTATGCTAATGGCATTGGGCACTGTCATCGCCGGCCTGATTCTGCTGGTCTGGAGTGCTGACAAGTTCGTGGAGGGCGCTGCGGCGACCGCCAGGCACCTGGGTATGCCAACCCTGCTGATCGGCATGGTGATCATCGGTTTTGGAACTTCAGCCCCGGAACTGGCGGTTTCCGCCATGGCCGCCGCGGACGGCAATCCCGGTCTGGCCCTGGGAAATGGTTACGGCTCCAACATTACCAACATCGCCCTGATCGTCGGCCTGACGGCGGTTATCGCACCGATTGCGGTACACTCTCAGGTCATTCGCAAGGAGTTGCCCTTGCTGGTTGTGCTGACGCTGATTGCCGGCGCCCAATTGCTCAACGGCGAACTGTCACGGCTGGACGGCTGGGTATTGCTGGCAGTGTTTGCGGCGGTTATGGGCTGGTCCATCTATCAGGGCATGAAAGGCAAGGCCGACCCGCTGGCAGGTGAGATCGATACCGAAATCGTCGCCCACCCCATGCCCCTGAAGACAGCGGTCATCTGGCTGATTATCGGCCTGATCCTGCTGGTCGTCAGCTCCCGCCTGCTGGTGTGGGGCGCGGTGTTTATCGCCCAAAGCCTGGGCGTNAGCGATCTGGTGATCGGCCTGACCATCGTNGCCNTNGGCACCTCCCTGCCGGAACTCGCCTCGGCCCTCGCTGCGGTAAAAAAGAACGAACACGATCTGATCCTTGGCAATATCCTGGGCTCGGGCATTTTCAACACCCTGGCCGTCGTGGGTCTGGCTGCCGCGATCCAGCCGCTGTCTGTTGGCCCGGAAGTCCTGTACCGGGACTGGACATTAATGCTGGCGTTAACCGTGGGCCTGTTCCTGATGGGCTCTGGCCTGGCCGGCCGGCGCAAACAGATCAGCCGGGTTGACGGCACCATCCTGGTGCTGGTTTATGTCGCGTACACCGGTTACCTGCTCTCCACTGTGGTCACCGCCGGAACCACCTGAGCGGCCCGGCCTTCGGCGGCACGGTTTCGGTCGGGGAGACATAGAATTGGGGATTCCAAGCCCCCGCTTTCCCCATTGTCAGGCGTCTTCCTGAAACACCATGGCAACTGAGTTCAGGCAGTAGCGCTGCCCGGTCGGCGGCGGACCGTCCGGGAAAACGTGCCCCAGATGACTGTCGCACCGTGGACACCGGATTTCGGTGCGCCTCATGCCCAGGCTGGTGTCTTCGATATAGCGGATGTGCTCGGGATCGAAGGGCTGAAAGAAACTCGGCCAGCCGGTTCCTGAATCAAACTTGGAGCTGGAACCGAACAGCGGCAGGTCACAGAGCCGACAGTGGTAGACACCGGCTTTTTTGTTGTCCAGCAATGTGCCGCAGAACGGGTGCTCGGTACCCTGCTCCAGCAGTACCCGTTTTTCATCAGGCGACAGGTCCGCGGCTTTTTCCTCAACCTGTGCTTTGGTCAGCGGTGCCAGGTCATAACCTGCAGCGGAAACTCCCATGCGCGCCTCCTCAGGCCATGTTGCCTGTGTCCTTGTCCGTGTAGTCAGGTTTCAGCCGGTCCCCAAAACTGTCCACCAGTTTTTCCATTTTAGGTGCGGCGACGGCCATGATGTAGGGCTGGTACGGGTTCCGGGCGGCAAAGTTCTGGTGATACTCCTCCGCCGGGTAAAAGGCTTCCAGCGGTTCCAGCGTGGTCACAATCGGGTCCGGATAGACGCCGGCCTGATTGAGCTGGTGGATATAGGCCTCGGCTACCCGTCTCTGTTCCGGTGTTTCGTAGAAAACGGCAGAACGGTACTGAGTGCCACGGTCATTGCCCTGGCGGTTGAGCTGGGTCGGGTCATGAGCCACGGAGAAAAACACTTTGAGCAGTTCACCAAAACCGACTTTTGCCGGATCATAGTGAACATCCACTGCCTCGGCGTGTCCGGTGGTACCGGTGCACACTGCCTCGTAATTGGCTGAGCTGGAATGCCCGCCGGCATAACCGGACTGCACGCTGGTTACGCCATCGATGGCCAGGAATACCGCCTCGACGCACCAGAAACAACCGCCAGCCAAAACGACTCGCTGCTCACCCTCTGCCGTTGGCAGATCCTGCCCGGGATCCGGGAAACGGCTTCGGGGTACCTTCAGACCTGAAATACTGCACGATGTCGTCATGGAGACCTCTGCGTTTGGGTTTGCCTGCCCTTTAGGCACCGATTGTGGCTGGAAAACGGCCGATTTGCCAACCATAATGACAGACAGGGTTTGCCACTTTGCACATCGGCCATGCCCGGCTCGGCATACTAAGGAAGAAAAATGACGGCAAGGGCTCGCACGCTGGAAAACCAGGACGAACTCCTGGAATACCGCCTGAGCCTGAGACTTGGCCCCGTTCATGCCCGCCAGAGACTCGGCATAGAACGGGAAGCCGAAGCGAAGGTTTTCGGGCAGGATCACAGCTCCTTCCATCTGGAAAACTGGGCCACAGCGCCGGGCTTTATCCGTAGCTGCCTGAAATTGGCGGGGCTGTGGAAGCGTGGCCAGAACAACAGCCGGCGCCTCAACCCCGTGCACAATCGATTCCACCTGCCAAACCTGCCAGCCGCCTTTGAAGGTTACCGCATTCTGCATCTGACGGATCTGCATGTGGACATGGACGAGGCCAACCTGCAGGCCGTTCTGCGCGAGATCGAGCCTCTGGACTACGATCTGTGTGTGCTGACCGGTGACTACCGAAAGCTCACCTGGGGGCCCATTGAGGGCGCCCTCGACGGCATGTCCCGGCTGCGTGATGGCATCAAAGGCGAGGCTTACGCCGTGCTCGGCAACCACGACAGTATCCGCATGGTGCCGGCCCTGGAAGACATGGGCTATAAGCTCCTGATGAACGAAATGGCTCTGCTCGGGTGTGAGGACCAGGCCTTATATCTTGCGGGCGTGGACGATGCCCATTTTTTCAAGGTGCACAACCTGCACCGGGCCGGCGACAACATCCCGGCTGGGGGAACCAGCATTCTGCTCAGTCACACCCCGGAGATATGGCGCGAAGCCGCCCACGCCGGTTATGACGTATTTCTGTGCGGCCACACCCACGGCGGCCAGATCTGCCTGCCCGGTGGCATTCCCGTCACCATGGATTCTGATTGCCCGCGCAGCCTTGGCCGCGGTTACTGGCGGATGAATGGCATGCAGGGTTACACCTCACCCGGCTCCGGCACTTCGGTGGTGAATGT
>PAKW01000029.1 GCA_002707215.1 Halomonas sp. | reverse complement strand
GAAGCGCTGTGAGAATGCCAGCAGATCCGAGCCTTCACACATGGCCGGGGTGATGCCCACCACGCGCTCATCCTGTTCGGCCGAATCACACAGCCACTGACCAAAGACGTTGGCGTATTTGGGTTTTTTTGGCTTCGGTTTAACCGGTTCAGGTTTGCTGGGTGGAACCGGTTCGATCTTGTTGATGGCGTGGTAGCCAATCGGATCGGCTTCAGCCGGGGCAAAGCCTTTGCCCTTGGTGGTTACGACATGGAGGAACTGTGGGCCTTCAAGTTCGCGGATGTTCTCCAGGGTTTCCACCAGCAGGGGCAGGTCATGACCATCGATGGGGCCGATGTAGTTGAACCCCAGTTCCTCGAACAGGGTGCCCGGGGCAATCATGCCCTTGAAATGCTCTTCCGTCTTTTTCGCAAGGGCCATCAGGTGCGGAGCGCCCTGAAGGACTTTCTTGCTGCTGTCGCGAACCTGGTTGTAGGCGCGGCTGGACAGCAGCTTGGCAAAGTAGTTGGACAGCCCCCCGACATTACGGGAAATCGACATGTCATTGTCGTTCAGTATCACCAGCATGTCGGCGTGCAGATGGCCGGCATGGTTCAGGGCTTCGAAGGCCATGCCAGCGGTCATGGCGCCGTCGCCAATGACCGCGATACTTTTACGGCCGGTGCGTTGCAGGCGGGCGGCAATGGCCATGCCCAGCGCGGCACTGATGGACGTACTGGAGTGACCCACGCCGAAGGTGTCGTATTCGCTTTCTGCCCGTTTCGGGAAGCCGGCAAGTCCGTTTTTACGCCGGATGCTGCCCATGGCGTCACGCCGGCCAGTCAGAATTTTATGGGGGTAGGCCTGATGGCCAACATCCCAGACCAGGTGATCGGCCGGGGTGTTGAAAACATAGTGAAGGGCTACGGTAAGCTCAAGCACGCCCAGGCCGGCCCCGAAATGGCCGCCGGTCTGGCCCACTGACCACAGCAGAAACGCCCTGAGTTCCCGGGCCAGCTGGGGCAGCTGTTCCTGGGCAAGCTCACGCAACTGGGCCGGTGCATCAATCCGGTCCAGTTGCGGAGTGTTGGGCCGCTGTGATGGGATTTCCTTGAAAATATAAGTGTCCTGCATCTGCTCGGGTCTTTTCCGGTACGTTCAGTAACTGACGGGCATTATAAGGGAACAGGGGAAGCTGTTTCACACAAACCGGGCCAGTTGTTACGAAAATATTTACGGTCAGTGTGCGCCTTCGGGGCGCCGGGGTTCAATGGGCTCTTGCCACCACGTAATCGGCCATTGCCCGCAGCGGATCCGCTTCGGGGCCGAACGCCTGAAGGCTTTGGTGGGCGTTCTCAAGCAGGGCCGCCAGATGCTCCCGGGCACCGGCCACTCCGAGCAGGGCGGGATAGGTGGGTTTGGCCCGGGCGGCGTCAGAGCCCTGGGGTTTGCCAATAACCTGGGTGTCCCCTTCGATGTCCAGCAGATCGTCCTGGACCTGGAAAGCCAGGCCAAGGGCCTTGGCATAGTGAGTCAGCGACGCCAGTGCCTGTTCGCTGACCGAAGGCGCGGTGATGGCGCCAATCCGGACGCTGGCTTCGATCAGTGCCCCGGTTTTGTGCCGGTGCATGGTCTCCAGCTGGGCCAGAGCCAGGGTTTTACCAACGGATTCAAGATCGATCGCCTGGCCACCGACCATGCCCCTGTGACCGCTGGCGCTGGCCAGTTCCCGCACCATGGCCAGGCGCGCTGGCTCGGACAGCCCGGGGGCCTCTGCCAGCCAGCCAAACGCCAGTGCCTGAAGGGCATCCCCGGCCAGAATAGCGGTCGCTTCATCAAAGGCGATGTGGGTGGTGGGCCGCCCGCGCCGGAGCTCGTCGTCATCCATGGCGGGAAGGTCATCATGGATCAGTGAATAGGCGTGGATCAGTTCCACGGCGCAGGCGGGAATCAGGGCCCGGTCACAGGACTGGCCCAGAGCTTTTGCCGCGGCAAGGCACAGGGCGGGCCGGATTCGTTTGCCGCCGCCCAGTACGCTGTAACGCATGGCTTCCTGCAACCGGCCGGAAGCGGATTTCTGTTCCAGGCACCGGTCCAGTTCCGCGTCAACGCGGGTCCGGCAGGTTTCGAGAAAGTCCGCTGCGAGTTGGTTCGGTCCGGACATCAGTCAGCATCATCCGGAGAGAAGGGGTGGGTTTCAAGGCTGCCGTCATTGTTCTGAACCAGTTGCTCGACACGCTGCTCCGCGCTCTTAAGGGCCTGTTGGCATTCGCGGGTCAGTCTGACGCCGCGCTCGAACGCAGCCAGGGATTGCTCGAGGGACAGCTCCCCCTGCTCCAGATCGCGAACCAGCTTTTCCAGTTCATCAAGGGATTTTTCGAAATCGGCTATGGATGTGGCGCCTTGTTCACCGGCCATCAGGGGCCTCCGATCAGATCAGGTGTCAGAATTTCGCGGAGTATACCAGAGCTCGCTTGCTACCGCTGCCAGTGGAAGTGACGGTGTTCACCGGTTTCGGCATCAGGTCCCCAGCTCTGTTCCGTTACCTGGATATCGCCGGTGTCGGAAATACTGACCACCGTAGTCGCCCGGGTGCCGTAGTCTGGGCCGACAATGAAGGGAGAGGAAAGAAATCGTTCAGTATCAATTCCTACTCCGGTGTCGGGTAATAGCCGGTCCGGGGCCGGTGTGGTGTCCTGGAGCAGGGCAACCAGCTCATCGTGCAGCGCGCCCGCATCCATGCCGGCTGTGGCAACGGCATCGCCAACGGCCTGGCGCAGCCGGACCAGCTTGGGCCAGGGAGTCTGCAGAAGATGATTGCTCAGGCCGTAAACGCCCCGGTGGATATGCCTGCCGGGATGAGCGTCCCGGTTACTGAAGTACCAGCCGTCCCGGGGCGTCAGGTGAACAAGGTTAAAGCCGGAAAAATGATCGGCATTGCCATGCAGGTAGCCTTCAAGCTGCAGCCGTGAATCAGTGAGTGCCCGCAGGGGAAGTTCGCCCCGGCTGATATGGCCGGTTTCCGGTGTGCCTTCGCGTACGTTGGTAACGGCGCTGACATGCCCTTCGGCAGAGACCGCAAGCCAGGTTCCGCCGGACTGAAGATCCCGGCCAGCGAGCACCCGGGTGCCTGTGTCGGTCGTCCACCAGTCCATGAAGGCCGTGGGGCGACGAAAGAATTCATCCCGGTTGGCCGCGACAACCAGCGGAAAATGAGGGTTCTGGCCAAGGGCAAAGGCGATCAGGCACATGGTGGAGGGCAGGCTCCCGGAGTTAGTGAAGTTGACTCTTGCGCTGTGTATCATACCAGCCTTGGTTTTCCAGGGTGCGCGACAAACTATGACGCTGGTCTTCGAAATAGCATCGTATCTGGCCCTCGGCGCCTTTGCCGGCACCCTCGCTGGCCTGTTCGGTATCGGCGGTGGGCTGATTATCGTCCCGGTGCTTATTTTTACGTTCGGCCTTCAGGGGATCAGCCCGGAGATTGTTCCTCACCTGGCGGTGGGTACGTCGCTGGCAACCATCGTGTTCACGTCGGTCAGTTCTATCCGTTCCCACCACAGGCATGGCGCTGTGCGCTGGGATCTGTTCCGGCCCATGACCGTGGGCATTATCGCCGGAGCCCTGATCGGTGCCTGGACAGCGTCGCTGATGAGTGGCCCCGCCCTGGAACTGGTTATTGGCGTTTTTGTCATCCTCGTTGGTTTCAAGATGTTTTTTCAGGTGGATCCCAAACCTGGCCGGGATGTTCCCGGTATCGCGGGGTTGGGGGTTGCCGGCGGAGGCATCGGCTGGGCCTCGGCCATCTTCGGGATTGGCGGAGGCACTCTCACCGTGCCCTACCTGAGCTGGTGCAATGTGCGCATGCAGCAGGCGGTGGGTACATCGGCCGCTTGCGGCCTGCCCATTGCCATTGCCGGTGCGCTTGGCAACATCTGGACTGGCTGGCAGAATCCGGTCCTGCCGGAACTGAGTGTCGGTTTCATATATCTGCCCGCGCTGACCGGTATTATCTTCACCAGCGTTTTCTTTGCCCGGGTAGGTGCCAACCTGGCCCATCGGCTGAACCCCCGGGTTCTCAAGCGTATTTTTTCCATCATGCTTTTGCTGGTGGGTCTCCGTTTTCTCCTGAGCTGAGAGGTTATCGATGCTGCAACATCCCCAGATTGATCCGGTGGCCATTGCCATTGGCCCCGTCAAGATCCACTGGTACGGCCTGACCTATCTGGTGGGCTTTGTCGCCGGCTGGTGGCTTGGCAGGATCCGCACACGCAAACCCTGGTCTCCCATCAACGAAGAACAGATGGGCGATCTGCTGTTCTACCTGGCACTGGGGGTCATTCTCGGGGGGCGTGTGGGTTATGTGCTGTTCTACAATTTTGATGCCTTTTTGGCAGATCCGCTCTGGCTTCTGCGGGTCTGGGAAGGCGGTATGTCCTTCCACGGCGGCTTGCTGGGCGTGATATTCGCCATGTGGTGGTACGGGCGTAAAGTAAGCAGTGGCTTCTGGCGCATGGCCGATTTCGTTGCACCGCTGGTGCCGGTAGGGCTTGGCGCCGGACGGATTGGCAACTTCATTAACGGGGAATTGTGGGGCAAACCCACGGACGTTGCCTGGGGTATGGTATTCCGTACCGCGCCGGATTCCCTGGCCCGTCATCCCTCCCAGCTCTACCAGTTTGCCCTGGAAGGTGTCGCCTTGTTTGTCATCCTGTGGTGGTTTTCCTCCCGGCAAAGGCCCAGAATGGCCGTCTCCGGCCTGTTCCTGATCTGCTACGGCGTGTTCCGCTTCCTGGTGGAATTCGTGCGCCAGCCGGACCCGCAGTTGGGCTACCTGGCCTTTGACTGGCTCACCATGGGGCAGGTACTGTCCTTCCCGATGATTGTTGTGGGTGCAGCCCTGATGTTTATTGCCTACCGGAGGCGCGCCGAATGAAAGCCTATCTCGCCCTGTTGCAAGACGTTGTCGATAACGGATTCGACAAGGGTGACCGTACCGGCGTTGGTACCCGCTCTGTCTTCGGTCGCCAGATCCGGTTCAACCTGAAGGATGGCTTTCCGCTGGTAACCACCAAGAAAGTCCATCTGCGCAGCATCATCTACGAACTGCTCTGGTTCCTCAGCGGCTCCACCGACAATACCTGGCTGAAACAACGCAAGGTATCCATCTGGAATGAATGGGCGCTGGAGAGCGGTGATCTCGGTCCCATCTACGGCAAGCAGTGGCGCAGTTGGCAGTGCCCGAACGGTGAAGTGGTGGACCAGATCAGTGAGGTCATCGAACAGATCCGCACCAAGCCCAATTCCCGCCGCCTGATCGTCTCCGCCTGGAACCCGGCGGAACTGCCCGACGAATCCATCGGCCCCCAGGACAACGTCCGCCAGGGCCGCATGGCGCTGGCTCCCTGCCACTGCCTGTTCCAGTTCTACGTGGCTGACGGCAAGCTCTCCTGCCAGCTCTACCAGCGCAGTGCCGATCTGTTCCTGGGCGTGCCGTTCAATATCGCCTCCTACGCGCTGCTGACCCACTTGATCGCCCAGCAGTGTGATCTGGACGTCGGCGAGTTCGTCCACACATTCGGCGATTGCCACCTGTATCAGAACCACCTGACCGACGACATTGTCTTCGAGCAACTGAAGCGGGAGCCAAAGGCTTTGCCGAATCTGATTATCAAGCGCAAGCCGGCGAGTATCTTCGAGTATGAACTGGAGGACTTCGAGTTCCAAGGCTATGACCCTTATCCTGGGATCAAGGCTCCTATTGCTATTTGACCGAGAGTTTGGGCCCGGTCCGGTAAGTTTGGTGCTGCCCGGCGTTCGAACGACAGAGATCGAAGATCAAAAACCCCAAGGCGGATTGTGGTCAACACTGTGATGTAACGTTGAGCGGAAAATTTGAAATGGATGACTGGGATAGTCTGACTGAACTGCCGAATCGCAGCAGGGCGGGTATGCCTCTCCAAAAATGTGCGGAGCCATGGATGGCGGAGCCCAAGCCGCGCATGGATGCCTCGAGGCGTTTTTTGGAGAGGCATACACGCCCTGGTGCAGCCCCGGAATTATGAGATCCAGAGTTACACGTAAAAGGGAGAGGAAGGTGAGAAAAGCCCTGATAGTGGCTATGTCCCGCAACCGGGTCATAGGCCGGAACAACAACCTGCCGTGGTACCTGCCGGGCGACCTCCGCTACTTCAAGCAGGCCACCATGGGAAAACCCATCATCATGGGCAGGAAAACCTGGGACTCTATTGGTCGGCCCTTGCCGGGGAGGATGAACGTGGTGATTTCCAGGAACGATGCCTGGGAGGCGCCGACCGGAACGGTAGCCGCGAAGTCATTGCCCGAGGCACTGGTGAAAGCCGAAGCCCAGGCCGAGCTCGAAGGCGGAGATGAAGTGATGATTATCGGTGGCGGGCAGATCTATGCCGAGGCGCTGCCAATGGTCGACCGCATGTACATCACCCAGGTGCACGCTGAGGTGGATGGGGATGCATTNTTTCCGGAAGTANACTGGNATGAGTGGNAGGAAATCGGACGGGAGGATTTCTCCGCGTCCGATAACAACCCTTACGANTANAGCTTNGTAGNCTATCAGCGCTTGGCGTCGGCCTGACGGAGCGGGCGCTTNCCTGCGGGCTTGCCGCCTTTGCCAGGNGGCTTACCCTTCGGGCCGGGACCGCCACGGCCCTTGGGGCCTTTCTTGAAGCCGGGCTTGTATCCGGGCTTGCCACCCGGCCGNCCGCCCTGGCGATCTCGACGCGGCGGCGCGCTGGCTGAAATCTCCGGCAAGGCCTCCGGTTGCTCCAGCGGAAGCGAGCCCGGCTGGAATGCTTCCAGCCAGCAGGCCAGGGCGCCGGCCACCATCGCTGTGTCCATGTCATTGCGCTCGGCAATCTCATCCAGCAGCGCCATCGCTTTAGCCAGCTTGCCATCCTCGGAAAAACCCAATAGCTGCGCTTCGAACTGCTGCTCGCGCATTTTTTTCAGCTCAACCGGCGAAGGTAGCTGATAGGCTTGCATGGGTGAGTTGGTGGCGCGCTCCAGGGTGCGCAGCCAACTGCGTTCGCGGGGTGTGACCAGCAGGATTGCCTTGCCTTCCCGCCCGGCGCGGCCGGTACGGCCGGTGCGGTGGATGTAGGCTTCGGTATCGTAGGGTACATCGTAGTTGATTACGTGGGTGATCCTGGGCACATCCAGACCGCGGGCGGCCACGTCCGTGGCGACGATGATGTCCTTCTTGCCGCGTTTCAGGTCTTCAACGGTCTGCTCCCGCTGGCGCTGGTTCAGATCGCCATTGAGCGGTGCAACCGCGTGTCCGCGGGCAGAGAGTTTTTCGGCCAGCAAGGTGGTTTCCGCCTTGGTGCGCACGAAGATGATGGCGGCGTCGAACGGCTCCACTTCCAGAATCCGGGTCAGGGCGTCCAGCTTGCGCTCGGCGTACACCGGCAGGACAAACTGGGAGATACGCTCAACCGTGCGGGTTTCGCTCTCGATGCGAACCTCGACGGCGTCGCTCAGGTAGGTCTTGGCAACCTTCTTGATCTGTGGCGGCATGGTGGCCGAGAACAGGGCACGCTGACAGTTCTGCGGCGTTTTCGCCAGAATTGCCTCTACGTCATCAATAAAGCCCATGCGCAGCATTTCGTCCGCTTCATCCAGAACCAGTGCCTTCAGACTATCCAGCTTCAGGGTGCCCTTGCGCAGGTGGTCCAGCATGCGGCCCGGTGTACCCACGATAACCTGGGCGCCGCGGCGAAGACCTTTGATCTGGGGATAGAAATCCTGTCCGCCATAAATCGGCAGAACATGGAAATTACGGAACTTGCTGGCGTAGGTCGTAAACGCTTCGGCCACCTGGATGGCCAGTTCGCGCGTCGGCGCCAGTACCAGAATCTGGGGCTCGGTTGCAGAGGCGTCAATCCGACTCAGCAGAGGCAGTGCAAAGGCCGCGGTTTTACCGGTGCCTGTCTGGGCGACACCCAGCAGATGCTTGCCGGCAAGCAGCGCGGGAATGGTCTGGGCCTGGATCGGTGACGGGGTTTCATAGCCAACGGCAGATACAGCTTCAAGTACGGCTGGATCAAGCCCCAGTTCGGCAAAAGACAATTCAGACATTGATTTACTCGGAATTCGGAAGGTAGAGCATTGCCGGGCAATGCATGATGTGCGCGCATTATAGCGGTTTTCTTGCAGCTTTAATACGCCAAACCTTGTGGGGCCTGTAGGTAGTTGCCGGTGAGCGTCCCGTTGCCGCGAGTCGGCAGGCAGTGACGGTCTTCGGTTGGGAGATTGGGGTGGCTCAGGCCGCCATTTCCGATTTCAGGGCGTCGATGATGATGCGCGCGAAATCTTCCGGTGAGTCTTCCTGGAGGAAGTGCCCGCCACGCAGGGTGATGTGGGGCTGGCCGTGGGCCCCGGGAATCCGGCGCTGCATGTGCCGGTCGCCGCCGCGGGTGATCGGGTCGCCGCTACTGAAGCAGGTGATGAACGGTTTTTTCCATTTTTCCAGAACCTGCCAGGCGGCTTTGTTGGCTTCGCTGTCCGGAGTCCCAGGTTCGGTTGGTACCAGCCTGGGGAAAGCCCGTGCTCCGGCTTTGAAATCCGCGGATGGGAACGGCGCCTCATAGGCGGCAAGTTCCGCTTTGCTCAGGGTTCGCTCGGTGCCCAGTTGAACAATCCGCCCGACCGGGAACCAGGGGCTGTGGGTGGCAAACGTCTTCCAGACCGAAAACACGGCGGGCATCCGGGCTTCTCCCGTCGGCAACATGCCATTTCCGACAATGATGCGGCTGAATCGCTGGGGATGCTCGGCAGCCAGTCGCAAACCCAGCAGTGAACCCCAGTTCTGGCATACCAGGGTTATATCCGTAAGGTTCAGGTTCCCCAGCCAGTTAGCCAGCCAGGCCAGGTGACGGCGATAGCTGTAATCCGCAACCGAATCCGGCTTGTCGGACTTGCCGAAGCCAATCAGATCCGGTGCCAGCACCCGGTGGCCGGCGCCTGCCACCCGCGGAATCATGTGCCGGTAGAGGTAAGACCAGGATGGCTCGCCATGCAGCATCAGCACCGGGGAGGCATTGCGTGCCCCATCGTCAACATAGTGCATCCGGAGACCGGGCTCTACGTCGAAATAGTGTGGTGCAAAAGGGTAGTCCGGAAGGCCCGCGAAGCGGGCTTCATCGGTTCTCAGAATACGCATGCCATCGACTGTCCTGACTGATTGGTTGCGTGATTGCCGGGAGCCATCTGGTGGTCAGGCCTCCCTGATGCAATCGTCGAGTGTCAGGATAAATCAGATGGGGATTTTGTGTGTTTGAGTTGCGTAACAGAGCGTTGCCGGTTTGAATCAGGAGGCGATGCCCGGCATCTGGGCCGGGTATGGCAGTTCAACGCCCTGTCGCCGGATTTATACGGCTTATTTGTCCGGATCGACCAGTGGCTTGCGGTTGGAACGCTTGTCTTGCCAGTCGAGTTCCTTGGGGTTGTACCAGCCGATGGCGTCCAGCACCCTCTCCCGTGTCTGCGGTGACAATGTCGGCCAGAGTTCCTGGAAGCCCTCAAGACCCAGCTCCCGCTGTTTCTGTTGCCTGCTCTGCAGGCGATTGATAATGCGGGGCAGTTGCAGAGCCTCGCCCAGTTGCCCGGGCACCATCACGTCCTGGCCCATCACCTTGCGTCGGTGGGTCCGTGTGGCCAGTACCTTGCGCAACTGCCTGGCAGCTTCCAGCGCGGTTTCGGTGGTGAAGGTTTCCGGTTCCAACAACATGACCTGTTAAGTGGTTGATCAATAACCCCCCACTATAACCCGAAGATGACTACACTGGCCACGTCAGCGTGGTAGGCTAGAATGGCTTGCCATCATTCAAAACGATTTTCGGGGAATTGCCAGAACTATGTACGCAAAACTTGAAACACGGACTTTTCTTGCTTTGTTGGTGGGGGTCTCTCTGGCTTTCGTGTTTCTCATGAAACCCTTCTTCGGCCCCATATTCTGGGCCGTTGCGATTGCCCTGATTTTCCATCCGGTGCAACAGTCGCTGGTTCGTAAACTGGGAAACCGGCCCAATCTGAATGCGTTGATAACCCTCTTCATCTGCATGTTTATCGTAGTGATTCCCGTTCTGGTGCTGGTGACATCGCTGGTTGCCGAGGGCGTGGCGCTTTACCAGCAGATCCAGAGTGGAGACATACGCCCCGGGGAGTACATAGACCGCGTCAATCAGTCTTTCCCGGCTATTCAGGCATTTCTCGCGCAGTTTGATATCAGTTTCGCCGAATTGAGAGACAGGGCAGTGAGTATTTTCGTGGGAGGCAGCCAGTTCCTAGGCAAGCAGGCCCTGGGGCTTGGCCAGAATACCTTCCAGTTTTTCCTGGGGCTGGCGCTGATGGTTTATCTGGCGTTCTTCCTGCTGCGGGACGGCAGTGCGCTGGTGGAACTGATCATTAGAGCGCTGCCACTGGGGGATGAACGGGAGCGGTTGTTGTTTGCCAAGTTTGCGGAAGTCACCCGCGCCACCGTCAAGGGTAATCTGCTGATTGCCATCATCCAGGGAGCCCTCGGGGGGCTGATTTTCTGGGTTCTGGGTATCACCGGGGCGTTGCTCTGGGGTGTGGTAATGGCGATTGTATCGCTTTTGCCAGCGGTCGGCGCAGCGCTGGTCTGGGTGCCGGCTGCCATCTATCTGGCGGCGGTCGGGGATGTGATCGAGGCGGCGGTATTGACGGCATTTGGTGTGGTGGTTATCGGCCTGGCTGACAACCTGCTTCGCCCGATCCTCGTTGGGCGAGACACCAAACTGCCCGACTACATCGTGTTGCTATCGACCCTCGGTGGCATCGTGATGTTTGGCATTAACGGCTTTGTGATGGGACCACTGGTGGCGGCGTTGTTCATGGCGTTCTGGGGAATCTTCATACGTGAATTCAGTGAGGAGGCGCAGGCCGCGGAATCGGTGGCCGAAGAAGCTGTTGGACCGGAGCAGAGCGAAGAGACGGGGCCCGATGTCGGGTAGGGCGACATGCGACAAAAGTATGGTAGTCTCTGGAATGTTTGCCCCAGCCTGTGGAGATAGGCACCACATAACAAGAAAGAAACCGGTATCGATGAGATATCAGGAGTTAAGCAGGTGAGCACCATGAGAAACGCAACTACCCGACTGGGACGCCTGGCCGCTGCGGCCGGTATGGCGGTTACACTGGGCTTTGCCCCCGCAGCCTTCGCGGACGAGACCGTTGCACTCAAGAACGCACTTTACGGCGCAGGGTATGAGATCACCAATGTCAGCCCGAAAATGGACGACACAACCCGGGCTGCACTGGCCAGATTCCAGAAGGACAACGGGCTTCAGGCCAGCGGAGTTCTGGACGAGCCAACGAAAAAAGCCTTGGGCATGATGTCAGTAAAGGTCGCGTCCTCGGCTCCCGCACAGTCAGCAGGCGGTTCCGCCGCCCCGGCCCAGGAAGCGGCACCTTCCTCCACTTCGACGGCGGAACCGGAGCAGGAAGCCGCCATCGAAGAAAAGGACGATGGCGGCTGGTCTCTCTGGTAAGTCTGGTTCGCGCATGAGAAGCCCGGTTATCCAGTCTCTCAGTCGAGTTTGCTGAGGTCCCGGACGGCGCCTTTGTCGGCACTCGTTGCCAGCAGTGCGTAAGCCTTCAGGGCCGCTGACACTTTTCTGTCCCGGGGCAGTTCCGGCCTCCACCCTTTTGCATCCCGGGCTTGCCGGCGCCGGTCCAGTTCGCGCTGGTCCAGCTCGACATTGATGGTCCTGTTCGGGATGTCGATCCGGATAATGTCGCCGTTCTGAATCAGCCCGATCGCACCACCGGCCGCAGCCTCGGGCGAGGCGTGGCCAATGGAGAGGCCGGAGGTGCCACCAGAGAAACGCCCGTCAGTCAGCAACGCGCACTCCTTGCCCAGCCCCTTGGATTTCAGATAACTGGTCGGGTAGAGCATTTCCTGCATGCCCGGGCCGCCACGGGGACCCTCGTAGCGGATGATAACCACCTCGCCGGGTTTGACGTCATCCCCCAGAATGCCGGCAACCGCCGAATCCTGACTTTCAAATACCCTGGCCCTGCCTTCGAAAACATAGATGCTTTCGTCCACGCCCGCGGTTTTGACCACGCAACCGTCCGGAGCAATATTGCCGAAAAGCACCGCGAGCCCGCCCTCTGGACTGTAAGCGTTTTCAACTGATCGGATACAACCGGATTCCCGGTCGCCGTCCAGGCTTGGCCAGCGGGTGTTCTGGGAAAAAGCGGTCTGGGTTGGGATGCCGGCCGGCCCGGCCTTGTAGAATTCCACCACTTCGGGAGGCGGGGAGCGCATGATGTCCCAGGTCTGGAGGGCTTCCTTCATGGTCTTGCTGTGCACGGTAGGCAGGTCGGTATTGATCAGCCCTCCGCGTTCCAGTTCGCCGAGAATGCCCATGATGCCGCCGGCGCGGTGAACGTCTTCCATGTGATACCTGGGCGAGTTCGGCGCCACCTTGCAGAGCTGGGGAACCCGGCGCGAAAGCAGATCGATTTCATTCAGGGTGAATGGAACACCGCCTTCCTGGGCGGCTGCCAGCAGATGAAGTATGGTGTTGGTGGAGCCGCCCATGGCGATGTCCATGACCATGGCGTTTTCAAAGGCGGCCATGGAGGCAATGCTCAGCGGCAGAACGCTGGTGTCATCTTCCTCGTAATAGCGGCGCGCATTCTCCACAATCTGTCTGCCGGCTTTCAGGAACAGCTGTTCCCGATCTGCGTGGGTGGCCAGCAGTGAGCCGTTGCCGGGCAGAGCCAGGCCAATGGCCTCGGTGAGGCAGTTCATGGAGTTGGCGGTAAACATACCGGAGCAGGAGCCGCAGGTTGGGCAGGCGCTGCGTTCATATTCCTCCACCTGTTCGTCGCTGGCATTCGGGTCTGCGGCGATGACCATGGCATCCACCAGGTCCAGCTTGTGTTCGGAAAGCCTGGTCTTGCCCGCCTCCATGGGGCCGCCGGAGACAAAGACGGTGGGAATGTTCAGGCGCATGGCGGCCATCAGCATGCCAGGGGTAATCTTGTCGCAGTTGGAGATGCACACCAGGGCGTCGGCGCAATGAGCGTTCACCATGTACTCCACGGAGTCCGCGATGATTTCCCGGGAGGGCATGGAGTACAACATGCCGTCGTGGCCCATGGCAATGCCATCGTCCACAGCGATGGTGTTGAATTCCTTGGCAACACCGCCGGCGGCTTCTATTTCGCGGCACACCAGCTGCCCGAGATCCTTGAGGTGCACGTGGCCGGGTACAAACTGGGTGAAGGAATTGGCAACCGCGATGATGGGCTTGCCGAAATCTTCGTTTTTCATACCGGTGGCGCGCCAAAGGGCGCGGGCGCCGGCCATGTTACGGCCTGCGGTGGATGTCCGCGAACGATACTGGGGCATGGTGCTCTGGTCTCTCTGTTGTTGCCTGATGACGTTGTGCAAAAAAACAGAGGATACCAGATTAGACTCCAGGCGCATGGCTGTTTTCAGGAGCGCCGTTTACACTAGTTAACAGAGTTGCCAAACGTTTTCCGGTTTGAACCGACAAGGAGTATGCCTATGGCTGGCCAGGAAAGCCTGCCACTACGTCGCCTTAAAGAGTTTCAGCCGCTTAACCGGCTGACGGATGCCCAACTGGTCCTGCTTGCCAGCCGTGCTGAACGGAGGACCCACGGTCCCGGCCAGCGGGTTCTTGAGCGTGGCGTCCGGGATGGCCTCGACTTCTTCCTGATTGCAGGCAAGGTGGAGCTGGAATCGCTGGATGGCCGCAAGTCGGTCATTGAAGCGGGAACTGAAAAAGCCCATAACCCCATTGCCCGGCTCCAACCCCGAATGTACGACGTGACGGCGGTCACGTCGTGCGAATTTCTGGCGGTGGAACAGGAGATACTCAGTCAGCTTCTGAGAGCGGCGCCCGTAGAGCAGGTTGAGATGGATTCTGGAGAGGACTCCGGGGGTATGGAAGGCGAGGAGCACCATCTGCTGATGGAGTTCTACTCGGAACTGCGATCAAACCAGGTCAAGCTTCCGAGTGTTCCCGATGTCGCCTGGAAAGTCCGGCGGGCGGTCGACCGCGAAGAGTCCACGGCGGACCAGGTGGCACTTGCGGTGTCTGCGGATCCGGCCATGGCTGCAAAACTGGTTCGCGCCTGTAACAGTCCTTTGTACCGTGGATTCAGCGACGTCCGGAATGTCCGTGAGGCGGTGGTCCGGCTTGGCATGCGGACTACCCGGCAGCTGGTGACGGTGTTTTCCATGCGGGAAGTCTTCAAGACCCGCCAGGCTGCTCTGCAAAAAGAAATGGAAAAGCTCTGGCGCCATTCAAGGGAAGTGGCAGCCCTGTGCTGGGTGCTGGCGGACCATGCCACTCGCCTCAACCCGGAGGAGGCGCTGCTGGCGGGTCTGCTTCATGACATCGGAGTGGTGCCGGTATTGGTGCAGGCAGAGCACCACGTGAATCTTTTTGCCGATGAGGCCAACCTGAACCATGCTGTTAACGAGTTGAGATCGGACGTGGGCACGGCCGTTCTGGAGAATTGGTCATTCCCGCCGGCGTTCATTGAAGCGGTTCGGCATGCTGAAGACTGGGGTTACGAATGCCGTGAATCGGTTCCGCAACTGGTGGATGTGGTCATCGTGGCGCAATTACACTCGATGATTGGTTCCTGCCAGAATGCCGAGCTACCTCCGTTCGACCAGGTACCGGCATACCGGCGTCTGGGCGAACTTGAACTTAACGCCTCCCGCAGTTTACAGCTTCTGACGGAGGCCAGGGCACGGGTAGACGAGGTTCAGCAATTGCTGTCCATCCGATGATTGTCCGGGCTTGGTAAACTGCGGGATCTGCCTTCCAGTAACTGTTGCACTTATGAATGTACCTCTGTTTCCCCTCAATTCCATCGTCCTGCCCAGGGGCAGGATTCCCCTGCAGCTGTTCGAACCACGCTACATCGATATGCTCACCCGCTGCCTGAAGGAGGACCGGGGCTTCGTGGTCGTGCTGTTGCGGGAAGGTGGGGAGACCGGGCCCACCACCGCTTTCTACGATATTGGCACCTATGTGCGGATCATTGATTTCCAGCAGCTTGAAAACGGGCTTCTGGGAATTACCGTTGAGGGGGCGTCGAAAGTGTCGGTGGTCCGCAGCTGGCAGCAGGAAGACGGGCTCAATGTCGGTGATGTGGAGTGCCTGATCGAAGAGGCGGAAAGCGAGGTGCCCCAGGGTTTTTGCGAGCTGCCTTCGGTGCTCCGGGCGCTGTTCCGGCATCCGGTAATCCGGGACCTGAATATGGATATCGACTACGGCGATGCCCGGGATGTGGGCTGGCGCCTGACGGAGCTGCTGCCACTTGAGCGGCAGGAGAAGCAGGAACTCGTGGAGTTGCAGGATCCGCTGGAGCGGCTCAGCCGCCTGCAGGGACTGCTGGAAGCGCTGGAGGAGGGCTAGCAGCCTGCGCGATTTCTGCCGCGCAGACTGCTAGAGTCCGTGGTCCACCGGGCGAAAGTTTGTGATTGCCTCATTCCAGGCAAGTGACATGTAGGTTACCGCGAAAAGCAGCCACAACGCCGATGCAACAGCAACAGTCACATCCGGTGCCAGTGGCACCCGGTCATACCGGCTGTAACTGGCCCTTACCGCCCCGGTCACCGCTAGACCAAGCAGAATCCCGCCGATAACATCCGTAAACCAGTGAACCCCCAGGTAAAGCCGGCTCAGGGCCACAGGCGCCAGTGGAAGTGACAGGATGACGTAGGATTGCCAGCGCTTGCGGTTCCGGGTTTCGCCTGCCACGAAACTGGCCAGCAGGGTAACCATCAGCGTGATGCCGGCCGTGTGCCCGCTGGGGAAGGCGCCGGAATCCGGCGGACTCAGGACTTCGTCCGGCCGGGGGACGCCGAGCATGGTTTTCAGGCCCCAGACCAGAAGCATGGTCATCAGGGCGGCAATCAGAACGTGGGCCGCGGCGGCATAGTAGCCTTTGAACAGCAGTGCCACGCAGGCCAGGATTCCGGCAGCAATCAGAACAGGCGGATCGCCCAGCAGCGTGAAGGCAATGAACGGCCCGTCCAGCAATGGTTGGCGCAGTTGCTCAAACCAGTGCAGGGTTGCCTGATTGAATCCGTCCAGCAAATGAGTATTTGTGGCCAGCTGGCCCCAGATCAGCAGCAGGGCGGTGGCGCCCAGCGCGAGCGTGAAGGAGGCCAGAGGGAATTCCCCCTCCCGGGCTGGTCGCTGGTTGGTGTAAAGGCGCCAGAAACGGTGAGTGGCCGCGTATTGCCCCATCCACTGTTTCAGCCATTGGTAAAAACGGCCTTCTTCCCCGAGCCCGAGCTGAAACCGCAAGAGCACGAAATAGACGATGAGCAGCGCCGAAAGGCTGATGCCGGTGACGGCATAGAAGTGGGCTGGTGGTCGTATGCCGCTGGCCAGTGCGCTGCCCACCAGGAAGCCGGGGAAAACATACGCCGGCGCCCAGGCGACCGCCGAGCCGATGTTGAACGCCAGAAAACGATGCCATGGCATCATCAGCGCCCCGGCAATCAGGGGGATCACTGGCCGCACCGGCCCCACGAAGCGCCCGATGATGACACTCTTGCCTCCGTGGCGACGAAAGAAGCGTTCACCCTTGTCGGTGATCACCGGGTAGCGGCTTATCGGCCAGACGGTCGTCAGGCGGCCCTGCATCAGACGGCCCAGGCCAAAACTCACTGTGTCACCAGCTATCGCGCCCAGGCCCGCCCAGAGCAGGGCCTCTGGCAACGGCATCCCGGTCTGACCTGCCAGCAGGGCCACCGCAAACAGGATAGCGACGCCAGGAACAATGATGCCGGCAATGGCAAGGGATTCGGTGAAGGCGGTGGTAAAAAGGGCCAGTGCCAGCCAGCCTGGATGCACGCTCAACCAGGCCGACAGTTCGTTAAGCCAGGCATTGCTCATGTTTCGATGGTTTCTCCGGGGCTGAACCAGACTGAATCCGGGCTTCGTTTGCGCGCATCCTCCATGGCCTGATGCGCTCGCTTACGGAGCGTGTCGGTCCGGGTGTCGCCGCTGCCACGGGTGGTGCAACCCAGACTCACTGTTGCTTTGCCGACCGCCGGCCAGTGGTGCTCGGCAATGGTCCGGCGGATACGCTCAGCAATCACCCTCACTCCCTCTTCCGGCGTGAAGGGCAGTATCAGGAAAAACTCGGATTCGTTCAGGGTATACAGGGTGTCGCCGGCACGAATAACACCGAACAGATGCTCGGTCATGTGCCGGAAAAGCCCCTGAACCTGATCCTTGCCGTGCAAGTCGGCAACTTCGTTCGCGTAGTCAATGCTCAGGTCTATCACGGACAGGGGGTGCCCGGTGGCGATTGCCCGGCTGATTTCCTTTTGCAGGGTTTCGTCCAGAAAACGGGAATTGTGCGCGCCGGTGACCGGATCGATGATGGCAAGATCCTCGGCAGACTGTGCCATGTGATCGTAATGCCAGATGTACAGTGCGGCGACTGAGAGCAGAATGAAGAGCCCTCCGATGACGGTGATCGCATCTGCCGGAGCCTGTCGCAGGAACAGGATGACCGACATCGGAATCAGCAGCAGGAGCGAGAGTGCCAGGCCCTGACGCAATGGCAAGACCAGTAGGTTCAGTGCGACCAGGGGCATGGCCCAGTGGGAAATGCCCGGCGCATCCAGGGTCAGCAGGGCGGCCAGCATGCCGGCGTTCAGGCCCGAGAGAATGACCAGGTGGCCCGGAGCGGAAAGCTGGTGCCGGCGGCAGATGACGGTATAGATGGCGCCGGCCAGCGTCAGGGCTGCCATGCCTGTGGCCAGGTAAAACAGCTCGTAAAAGCCGTACTGGAGATTCTGCAAGGCCAGTGCAAAGATAAACAGACAGGCGATGCTGTAGCCGAAGGTGTGTGTCCAGGTTCTGAGGCGGGTTTCAGTCATGAAACCGGCCCCTGTGCCTGCGGTCGGCTAGGTTGCGCCGGCTGCGACCAGGAGCTGTATGCCTGGCTCCGGTTACCCCCCTGTTGCTGGGCCCGGCGCAGGGCATTGGCCGCACTTTGCTGAAGCGTGTTGGCGTCGTCTCCGATATTGAGCCCGGCAATGCCTGTGCTGACGGTGAGATTCATGCCGTGACCTTCCAGCAGTGTTGCCAGCCCCTTGCGAATGGTTTCGCCCCGGGCGATGGCGTCACTGGTGGAAATGCCCGGGAGGATAACCAGAAACTGGAGATCCGCCACCCGGTAGTAGGTATCAAAATCCCGTATCTGGGAATGCAGGTAGCGGCCGATGCGTGGCAGGATTGAACGGATATCCTCGTCCGGATCATGATCGCTCAGATGGGTGTCCAGCCCGATCATGATAATGGACATGTCCGTACCTTCCCGCTCGCTGCGCTGGATTTCCTTGTGCAGGTCGGCAGAGAGGTAGTCCCGGCTGGCGGCCTGGGTCAGCTCATCGGTCCGGCGCAGTGGCGCCAGTTGCCGGGTTTTGTATTCACGCAGGAACACCAGCAGGGCCGACAGCAGTATGGTGAGAAGAAACGCGCTGATCATCTGGTGACGGTCTGCCAGGCCGACTGCCCACTGTGTGACAGCCATGGCCAGGACCACGAAGACCAGGGTAATGAGTGCCGCCGCCGCAGGCGGAACAAGAGCGAATGCAGCGAGAGGGATGGCATACAGCCAGTGGCTCAGAACCCAGGGGCCGGTCCAGAAACTGGCCAGGAGAATCAGCAGGAGAATCAGGAAGAAAGCCTGCTGAATCCGCGGCCAGGGTTGGTTTGTCCGGCTGGGGTGAAATGTTTTGCCCGCAATCACAACCCCGGCGGCTGCGGCCGCTGCCGCCGCAACCATGGGTTCGCCCAGCATGACGCACAGAACTGCAATCGCAATCAGCGCCACGAAGCCTGCCCGTGACAACTTGCTTAACAGGAATTTTTCGGCCATTTGGGCCATGGTGTCCTTCCTTTTCCTCAACTCCCTGAAAAAACGTTCCCGAGGTTTTCGAGTATGGCATACCGCAGCGGTATAATATCCGTTTGGGATGCGTACTTGAAACGGGAAAGGTAAAGTTAGGCGCTTATTCCTGATTTTCCTTTGAAATAGCGTTTTGGAAACAAAAAGGTAACTGAATGGATATTGCAGCGTATATGGCTGAAGTGGGGAAGCAGGCCCGCGCAGCGGCAACACAGGTTGCGCGCTCGACTACCGCTGTTCGCAATCACGCCTTGCTGGCGACAGCCGAGGCCCTTGATGCGGAACGGGAAGAGTTGACTGTGGCCAATGGCAAAGACCTGGAGCGGGGCCGGGAAAATAGCCTCGATGCGGCCATGCTGGACAGGCTTGAGCTGACGCCCCCACGGATCGACGCCATGATCGAAGGGCTGAAACAGGTGGCATCGCTGCCGGACCCCATTGGCGCCATTACTGATATGGCGTACCGCCCCTCGGGCATTCAGGTTGGCAAGATGCGGGTTCCTCTCGGTGTGATCGGCATCATTTACGAGTCCCGCCCCAATGTGACCGTTGAAGCGGCCAGTCTGTGCCTGAAATCCGGAAACGCCACCATTCTCCGGGGTGGTTCCGAATCGATCCATTCCAATCAGGCCATTGCCCGCTGTCTCGCGGGGGGATTGGCAAAGGCTGGCCTGCCGGAAGCAGCCGTACAGGTCATCAAAACAACGGACCGCGCCGCCGTGGGAGCGCTGATCACCATGCCCGCGTATGTGGATGTCATCGTGCCCAGAGGGGGTAAGGGTCTGATCGAGCGGATCAGCCGGGATGCCAGGGTGCCGGTAATCAAGCATCTCGACGGTGTATGCCACGTTTACATCGACAGCCATGCCGATCCTGAGAAGGCGCTGAAGGTGGCGGTCAACGCCAAAACCCAGCGGTACGGCACCTGCAACACCATGGAAACGCTGTTGGTAGACAAGGAAATTGCGGAGGATATTCTGCCGCTTCTGGCACCGGCCTTCGTCGAAAAAGGGGTGGAACTTCGCGGTTGTGAACAGACCCGTGCCATTGTTGAAGGTGTTGCCAGGGCTACCGAGGCAGACTGGGAAGCCGAGTATCTGGCCCCGGTTCTGGCGGTGCGGGTAGTTGATGGACTGGATGGCGCCATTGACCACATTAGCCGGTACAGCTCGCAGCACACCGACAGCATCGTCACCGAGAATTACACCCGGGCGCGCCGGTTTATCACCGAGGTGGATTCCAGCTCGGTGATGGTCAATGCCTCCACACGCTTCGCGGATGGCTTCGAGTATGGCCTGGGCGCGGAGATTGGTATCTCCACTGACAAGATCCATGCCCGTGGACCGGTGGGACTTGAGGGGCTCACGTCCCAGAAGTACGTTGTGTTTGGCGACGGGCATATCCGGACCTGATGCCCATGCATGTGATTTATGGCGGAACCTTTGATCCGGTGCACCATGGCCACCTGCGGCTGGCCCTTGAAATTGGTGACCGCCTCGGGGTCGGGGTCGTCAGCCTCGTGCCCTGTCATATTCCGCCGCATCGGGGGCAGACCAGCGCGTCTTCCGACCAGCGTCTGGGCCTGCTCAGGCTGGCGGTTGCCGGCGAGCCTCAGTTGCGGATTGACGACCGGGAGCTGGCTCGGGAGGGCGCGTCTTACACAGCCGATACCCTTCGCCAGTTGCGGGCTGAACTTGGCCCGGACAAGCCGCTGGTAATGGTGGTCGGCACCGATGCCTTTGCCGGCTTTGATCGCTGGCGGGAGTGGCAGCAAATCCCCGACCTTGCCCATGTGGTTGTGGTTCGCCGGCCTGGCCCGGCGCCGGACCCGTCGGGCAAGCCGGCGCAACTGCTGGCGGAGCGGGCTGTGACAGGTCCGCAGGCGCTGCACCGTCGCCCCTGTGGCGGGTTTCTTGAACTGGATCTGCCGCTTCTGGATATCTCTGCCACGGGAATCCGGGAGCGTATCCGCGA
The DNA here is from genome assembly GCA_002707215.1 of Halomonas sp. Lineage (GTDB taxonomy): Bacteria > Pseudomonadota > Gammaproteobacteria > Pseudomonadales > Oleiphilaceae > Marinobacter. The sequence goes on along the minus strand of PAKW01000029.1, from coordinate 13,382 downwards.
CGGCCGTTCGCCCCGTTACCTGGTGCCCGATACGGTCTGGCGGGAAATTCGCCGTCAGGGGCTTTACGGCGCATGCCCCGGCGGGAACTTTTAGTGCTACAATCGCGTCTGAGTATGATATTTCGGGCGGCCATTCGGGCAAACGCCCGTCCAACAGGGTGATTATGCAGGCAGAGCAACTGAAAGACCTGGTAGTAAATGCGCTTGAAGATGTGAAGGCACAGGACATCAGCGTGATTGATGTCCGTGACCGAACCAGTGTCACCGACTTCATGGTCCTGGCATCAGGAACGTCCAACCGACATGTGAAATCCCTTGCCGATTCCGTGGTTGTCGAGGCCAAAGAACAGGGTGTTCGCGCGGGCAACGTGGAAGGCACCGGCGTCAGTGACTGGATCCTGGTAGATCTTGGCGATGTGGTTGTCCATGTCATGATGCCTGCCACCCGGGAGTTTTACGATCTGGAGCGCTTCTGGCGGGATGCTCCGGATCTTGGTGTTGCAGGCAGCGAATAATCATGCGGTTACGCCTGGTCTGTGTGGGGCAGAAAATGCCCGGCTGGGTCAGTACCGGATTCGGAGATTACGCCCGCCGCATGCCGCCGGAGCTGCCCCTGGAACTGGTGGAAATAGCCATGGCCCACCGGGGCAGGAATCCCGACATTCCCAGGCTGATGCAGCGTGAAAGCGACGCCATTCTTGCAGCGACGGGCCCGAAGGACCGGGTGGTTGCGCTGGAAGTTGGCGGGCGGCCCTGGTCGACCGCAAAACTGGCCAGCCAGCTTGAAAACTGGCAGCAGGATGGCCGGGATGTGAGCTTCCTGGTTGGTGGCCCTGACGGTCTGGCGGAAGACTGCCGGAAACGGGCCGACCAGCAATGGTCCCTTTCGCCCCTTACCCTGCCTCACCCTCTGGTGCGAATAGTCCTGGCGGAACAACTTTACCGGGCCTGGTCGATCACCCGCAACCACCCGTACCATCGGGCTTAGGGGGCTCTATGCCGTGGGGCGAGTTCAAGGATACGGCGGCGGAACGCCGGCTGTTCCAGCGCCGGACCCTGGCCATGTTGGTGCTTGTTGTGCTGGCGATTGGTGGCCTGCTTGCGCGCATGTATCAACTGCAGGTCGTGGAGCACGACGTTTATACAACCCTGTCTGACAAGAACCGCGTGCAGGTCCAGTCGGTCCCCCCGCCCAGAGGTCTTATCTACGACCGCAACAACACCCTGCTGGCCGAGAACCGCCCGGTTTTCAGTGTGACACTTGTGCCGGAACGTGTTGACGGCATGGATGACACTCTCGGGCAACTGGGCACTATTCTGGATATTTCCGAGGAAGACCTGGAGCGCTTCCGGCGCCGGCTTCAGGAACCCCGGCGGCCGTTCCAGGAAATTCCCCTTCGCTACGACCTCAATGAGCAGGAGATGGCTCGCCTCGCGGTGCTTCGCCACGAACTCCCCGGTGTGGAGGTGAGTGCCGAGCTTGTCCGATATTACCCGTACAGCGAGCTGACCGCCCATGCGCTTGGCTTTGTCGGCCGAATCAACCGGGATGAACTGCAGCGTATCGACCCGGTGAACTACGCGGGCACCAACTACATCGGAAAATCGGGCATCGAACGGTTTTACGAGGAAATCCTCCACGGCCGGGTCGGTTATCAACACGTCGAGACCAACGCCCGCGGGCGGACCCTGAGGGTTCTGGAGCGTGAAAACCCGGTGCCTGGCGAAGACCTTCAGCTGCATCTCGATCTCAGGTTGCAACAACGTGCCCATGAGCTGCTGGCTGGCCGCCGGGGCGCTATTGTCGCGATTGAACCTGCCACCGGAGGCATTCTGGCGCTGGCCAGCGTGCCGGGATTCGATGCCAACAAATTTGTCACCGGTATCAGTGTCAAGGATTACCGCGAGCTCAGTGAAAGCAACGACAAACCTCTCTTCAACCGCGCTCTGCGTGGGCAATACCCGCCGGGCTCAACGCTCAAGCCCATGCTTGCTGTTGCCGCGCTCGACAGCGGTGCCACCACCCGGGAATACACCATATGGGACCCTGGATACTTCCGTCTGAATGCAGGTGGCCGGCTCTGGCGGGACTGGAAGCCGGGTGGTCATGGCTGGGTGGATCTTAAAGACGCAGTGGCAGAGTCCTGTGACGTCTACTTTTACGAAATGGCCGTCGAGATGGGCGTGGACACCATGTACAGCTACCTGTCCCGCTTCGGCTTCGGGGAGGACGCCGCCCTGGACGTTTCCGGTGCACTGAGTGGCCTGCTTCCATCGCGGGACTGGAAGCGGGCGGTCAAGAATGAGCCCTGGTACCCGGGGGATTCGGTGAACTTTGGTATCGGTCAGGGTTTCATGCTCGCCACACCACTGCAACTGGCCACGGCTACCGCCCTGATAGCCAATCGGGGCAAGTGGGTGGAGCCGAGGTTGCTCAAGGGCATAAAGGGGGATCATCCGGCCGATGAATATTTGCCCGAGGAAACCCACGAGCCGCTCAGGCTGAAAAATCCGGGTGACTGGGAGTATGTGGTGGAATCGATGGTCGAGGTCATGCATGGCCGGAAAGGAACTGCTCGCGGCGCAGCCCGCGGCGCTCCCTACAAGATGGCTGGCAAGACCGGAACGGCTCAGGTGTTCAGCCTGGCAGAGGATGAGGAATACGACGCGGAAGAGATCCGTGAGCGACTCAGGGACCATGCGCTTTTCGTCGGCTTTGCGCCCGTGGACAACCCGAAGATTGCGGTGGCCGTGATTGTTGAGAATGGTGGCAGTGGCAGCGGCACGGCGGCACCGGTTGCCCGTGCCCTGTTCGATGCCTGGCTGCTCGACTACGCCGGGCAGGCGGAGGGCGCGCTGGTCAGCGGTGTTGAAGCGCAGGTGCCGAACTGATGGCTTTCAAGGCGTTACTGGACCCAACCGCGACTAATCCCCTGGGCCGGCAACGGAGCATCTGGATGGCGTTGCATCTTGATCCGATCCTGCTGTTGTTGTTGCTCTTGCTGGTTTTTGGCGGCCTGTTCGTACTTTACAGCGGTGCAGACAGGAACCTGGAAGTGGTCAAGGCGCAGGGAATCCGAATGGGCGTGGCATTCGTGGTGATGCTCGTGTTCGCGCAACTGGACCCGTCGGTGTTTCGTCGCTGGGCGCCCTGGCTCTACGGAGCCGGGGTCATTTCGCTGATTGCGGTCATTCTGGTGGGGGTGGGGGCAAAGGGTGCGCAGCGCTGGCTGGCCTTGCCGGGACTGCCCCGCTTCCAGCCTTCCGAACTGATGAAACTCGTGGTGCCCATGATGGCGGCCTGGTATCTCTCCAGGCACTTTCTGCCTCCGCGCGGCCGGCATGTGGCAGTGGGGCTTGTGATCGTTCTGATGCCCATGGTGATGATCATGAAGCAACCGGATCTGGGGACCTCACTGTTGGTGGGAATGGCGGGTATTTTTGTTGTGTTTTTTGCGGGGATCAGTTGGAAACTGATCGCCGCTTTTGTGGCCATGGTGTCGGTGTCTGCGCCACTGATGTGGTTTTTTGGTATGCGGGAATACCAGAAGCAGCGGGTCTTGACGTTGCTGGATCCTCAAAGCGATCCGCTTGGCGCCGGCTGGAATATCATCCAGTCCAAAACCGCGATTGGGTCCGGAGGGGTTGACGGTAAGGGCTGGCTGCAGGGCACCCAGTCCCACCTCGAGTTTTTGCCGGAGAGCCATACCGATTTTATCGTTGCCGTGCTGGCGGAGGAGTTCGGTTTTATCGGTATGGTGGCCCTGATGACCCTGTATTTCCTGATCATACTCCGGTGCCTGTACATCGCAGCCACGGCCCAGGATTCCTTCGGTCGCCTGCTGGCCGGCGCACTGGCCATGACCTTCTTTATTTATGTCTTTGTCAATATCGGGATGGTAAGCGGACTTTTGCCCGTGGTGGGTGTGCCATTACCCCTGATCAGCTATGGTGGAACGTCCAGTGTTACCCTGATGGCCGCATTCGGAGTGTTGATGTCGATCCATACTCACCGGCGCATGATCGGCGCCTGAGCGGAATGCCATCAACCATGGCGGCCGGGTAATGGTGAAGGCCTCGGATAACCCGTTACAATGGGAGCAACGCTGCCGGAACTTTGGTGACGGCGGCCCAGGTGGTCAAGAGGAAAACCGGACTGTGAACTGCAAACCTTCCCTATTGTTCGTTCTGGCGGTTACCGCGGCAGTGATCCTCAGTGGGTGCGCTTCTGCGCCCGAGACGGATCACTCATCCCGCTATACCCTGGCGAATGATCGGGCACCTTCGGGCAATTTTGATACCTCCGGGCTTAACGACGCGGTTCCGGTTTACGAAGCGCCCAGTCGTTCAGGAAATAAGTCTCCCTACACGGTCTGGGGCAAGCAGTATCGTGTTCTCGACAGCAACAGCGGTTATACAGCTCGGGGCACGGCGAGCTGGTATGGCGAAAAATTCCATGGCCATAAGACCTCCAACGGCGAAACCTTTGACATGTATGCCATGTCTGCGGCCCACAAATCATTGCGGATCCCCGGGTACGCCCGGGTAACCAATCTCGATAACGGTCGCTCAGTGATTGTCCGGGTTAATGATCGCGGGCCGTTCCATGGCGACCGGTTAATCGATCTTTCCTACGCGGCCGCCAAAAAGCTGGGTTACCAGGCCCGGGGCACTGCGAGGGTTGAAGTTGCCGCCATCACGGTGAAGCCAGATGGCTCCATGTTTCTTGCTGGCAAGCCCTTTTCGCCGGTGGATGCCGGACCCACCGAAAGCCGGGTGAGGGCAAGCGGTGAGATGGCAATGGAGAAGCGCTCGCTGTTCGTGCAGTTGGGCTCTTTCAGTAGCCGCGATCCGGCCGAGAAGTTGCTCGGCCAGGTAAGGGCAGTACTTGAGAACCCTGCGCGGGTCAGAGCTGTCGATACCGCCTCCGGACGGTTTCACCGTGTTCAGGTGGGACCATTCCGGGATGAAGATTCCGCCAGGAAGACCCAGAGTCTCCTGGAGGCGCGTGGATTTGATCAGTCGATCCTGCTGACGGATTCACACTGAACTGGTCAAAAAAAGACGCTGAAAACGACACACACCCAACGACGAACGAATGGACCCATGGCCTTAAAATCTGCTTTCCGAACACTATCTGTTGTCTTTGTACTGATGCTCGCCCTGGCCGGCAAGGTGATGTCGCAGTCGGTGCTGATCCCGTCGCCACCCCAGATTGCCGGCAGCTCCTATGTCCTGATGGATGCGAAGAGCGGCCGGATCATCATGGAAGAGAACAGCCATGAGCGCCTTCCGCCGGCGAGCCTGACCAAGATGATGACGGCCTACATTGTCGAGCGGGAGCTGGACGAGGGGCGAATCTCCATGTCCGACATGGTCCCGATCAGCGTCAAGGCCTGGAAAACAGAAGGTTCCCGCACCTTTGTCAAGGAAGGAACCCAGGTTGCCGTCGAGGATCTTCTCAGGGGGGTTATTATCCAGTCCGGCAATGATGCCTCCGTGGCCCTGGCCGAATTCGTCGCCGGCAGTGAAGGTGCCTTTGTTGATATCATGAACCAGCAAGCGCAGCTGTTGGGCATGAAAGACACCCATTTCGAGAACGCTACGGGGCTGCCGTCTCCGGATCATTTTTCAACCGCCTACGACCTGGCGATCCTGGCCCGGGCGATCATCAACGATTACCCGGAAAACTACCCGATCTACGCAGAAAAGCATTTCACCTACAACAACATCCGTCAGCCGAACCGGAATAGTCTCCTGTGGCGGGACAACAGTGTTGATGGTCTGAAGACCGGCCATACTGAAGAGGCCGGTTACTGCCTGGTGGCTTCGGCCAAGCGCAATGACACCCGTTTGATTGCCGTGGTCATGGGTACAGGCAGCGCCGAATCCCGGTCACAGGAAGTTCAGAAGATGTTGAACTACGGCTTCCGTTATTACGAGAGTGAGCGTCTGTTCCGGGCCGGACAGGAACTGATCGAGGCCAGGGTCTGGGGCGGTCAGGCGGATGAGGTCTCGATCGGCATGGCGGAAGATGTTTACGTCACCATTCCCCGGGGCTCCAGGGACAGCCTTGAGTCGACAGTAGACCTTGATTCGGTGATCAAAGCACCCATCAAGGTGGGGGATGAGCTGGGACAGGTCAAGGTGTCGTATAACGGTGACGTGCTGGTTGACCAGCCGGTACTGGCTCTGACCGACGTTCCCGAGGGTGGTTTCTTCAAGCGCATCTGGGATGCCATAAAGCTCTTTTTCGTTCAGTTATTTCAGTAGGGTGACGTCGGTCCCCGGGAGTGAAACGGCATGAGTCAGCCGAAAGCGCCAAAAATTGAGTTTCCATGCGACTACGTGATCAAGGTGATTGGCAGTTCTGCACCGGATTTCACTGAGTTCGTGGTCGAGGTCGTGAAACAGCACGCGCCGGGGATTTGCGAAACCGATATTTCGGTGAATGAGAGCAGCAAGGGCCGCTTCTCATCGGTGCAGCTGAAAATCGTGGCCACCGGTGAGGCTCAGCTCAAAGCCCTGTTTGACGAGCTCAAGGCCAGTGGCCGCGTGCACATGGTGCTGTGATCCAGATGGCTGAACTGATCGTCCGCTCCCTGGGAGAACAGCCCTATCTGGAAACCTGGGAGGCCATGAAAACCTTCACCGCCAACCGGGACGACACCGTGGCCGATGAGCTATGGTGTCTTGAACATCCCCGTGTCTATACTCAGGGCCAGGCGGGCAAGGCCGAGCATATTCTGGCGCCCGGTGATATCCCGGTGATCCAGGTAGACCGCGGCGGCCAGGTGACCTATCACGGCCCGGGCCAGCTGGTGGTTTACCTGATGATCGATCTGTCCCGGAAAAAACTGGGTATCCGCAGCCTGGTGGATGAGATTGAACAGGCCATCGTCCGCACCCTTGCCGGTTTGGGTGTGGAATCCGCACCGCGACCTGATGCACCGGGGGTCTACGTGGGCGATTCGAAAATCGCGTCGCTCGGCCTGCGCGTGCGCCGGGGCTGCTCGTTCCACGGGCTTGCCCTCAATGTGGACATGGACATGGAACCTTTCCAGCGCATCAATCCCTGCGGTTACGCTGGCATGGCCATGTGCCAGTTGCGCGATTTCGTTGCGGGTGCGAGGGTTGCGGATGTCCAGAAACGCCTGGCAGAGCATTTGGCCGGGGGGCTTGGCTGCTCAGAGGTTGAGTTCCGTCAGGGCTGGTAGTCCAACCGTCGCTTCGGTTAGGTCAGCCCACCGGACTGGCCGTATAATGGCGTGAGCCGCCAAACCTGGTGAAATTCTCTGATCCGAACAGGTTATTCATGTCATCCAGACGCTCAGGAAATTCGGTCTCCCGCATCAAGACAGGCAGCTTTGAACGCCGCTTGAGCATGACGCGTGCCGGTTTGTTCGCTGGTACCCGCATGGCCTCGCATATGGCCACCAACTGGTTCAGCAGCAGGGAGAACCGGGAAAAGCGCCACAGGGCGATGCTTTCCAGTCAGGCGCGATTTCTGGTGGATGAGCTGGGTAAGCTTAAGGGCAGTGTGGTGAAAATTGGCCAGGTGATGGCTCTGTATGGCGAACATTTTCTGCCCGAGGAAGTGACCGAAGCGCTGCACACCCTTGAGGACCAGACCACCTCACTGGAATGGCCGGCGATTGAGCGGGTGCTGAAGGCTGAATTGGACCCAGAGCGGCTTGCCGGGCTGGACGTGGATCCTGAGCCCATCGGCGCCGCCTCGCTGGGCCAGGTCCATCGCGCCTGGCGCCGCAGCGACGGGCTCGAGCTGGTTCTGAAGGTGCAATACCCCGGCGTGGCCGAGGCTGTGGACAGCGACCTGAATGCCGTTGCCCAGTTGCTCCGGGTTGCCAGACTGGTCAGTTTTGGCCCGGAGTTTAACGATTGGCTGGAAGAAGTCCGCGAGATGATGCACCGTGAGGTGGACTACCGCCTGGAAGCCAAGACGACGGAAAGGTTCCGTCAGATACTTGCCGGGGACCCCCGGTTTATCGTGCCGAGGGTTTTGCCGGAATTCTCAACCGAGCATGTCATCGCCTCGACCTTTGAGCACGGCCACTCGGTCAGTTCCCAGGCCGTCAGAGACTTGCCTCTGGCACGCCGCAGTGCGTTGGGGGAGGCGGCATTGGAGCTGTTTTTCCGGGAGCTGTTTGTCTGGGGTGAAATCCAGACCGATCCCAACTTTGGCAATTACCGTATCCGGATCGCCGGCGAAGAGGGCGAAGATCCCGGGTATGACCGCATCGTCCTTCTCGATTTCGGGGCTGTGCAGGTATACTCGGACAAGTTTCTCAAGCCGGTGATCCAGATGATCAGGGCCTCGTACGAAAACGATCTGCAGGCAGTGATCGACGGTGGCGTGAAGCTGCGGTTCATGAGCACGGAATGGCCGCAGGAAGTGCTGCAGAAGTTTGGTTTGGTGTGTATGTCGGTACTCGAACCCCTGTCCAGCGACAAGGATTCCTGGCCGGATTATGCCGTCAACCGTCATGGGCAGTACCGCTGGAAGCAGAGTGACCTGCCTTCCCGGGTGGCTCGCCAGGCGACCCGTTCCGCCATCAGCCGGTATTTCCGGGTGCCTCCCAAGGAATTCGTGTTCCTGAACCGCAAGCTGATCGGGGTCTACACGTTCATTGCCGTTCTGAACTCCGAGTTCAATGGCGAACCATTGCTGCGCAAATACCTCTATGGCGAGGGTGACGATGCCCCGGATGCCTCTGCCACCAGCCAGAGCACGAAGGCGTAGCGGGCGCCCTTGCCGATAGCCACCAGAATAACGAAGTTCAGCCAGGGCACGCGCATAATGCCACCCACCAGGGTCAGCGCGTCGCCTCCCAGGGGCAGCCAGCCCATCAGCAGTGACCACTGGCCATAACGATTGAAACGGTTCCGCGCCTTGTGCAGCTGCAGTTCGCTGACCGGAAACCAGCGTTTGTGCTTAAAGCGGTCCACTTGCCGGCCGATAACCCCATTAACGACTGAGCCAAGCGTATTGCCCAGCGTTGCCCAGAACCAGAGCCACCACCAGGAATAACCCTGGGTGACCATTGTGCCAAGCAGGATTTCCGAGTAGGCGGGCAGCAGTGTGGCGGCGGCGAATGCCGTCAGAAATAGCGTCAGGTAGGCCACCGGGCCCTCCTTGATCTGTGATGAACGGAACCTCCAGCACCCCGCAGACTCCCAGGCGCCTGTTGTGTCAATGCTCCTGATTATGGGCCAGCATTGTGGTTACTATGGCGGCGATTCAAAGCATCAATTTTCAATTCCGGCTTGCCGTGTCATCATCCTGCCGTTGTCTTACTCATCTCAAAACTGATCGCTACAGACGTTTCGGAGGTCTTTATGGAGCGGGTCACGATATACGGCCGTTCAAGTTGTGGATTCTGTGTTCGGGCAAAGGACCTGTGTGAGACCAGAAACATCACCTATGTCTGGGTCGATATGATCGAGAAAGGCATGAGCAAACAGGATATTGCCGACAAAATCGGCCGGCCGGTGCGCACCGTGCCCCAGATTCTCGTCGGTGACCAGTATGTGGGCGGATTCGACCAGTTCCATGCCTATGTGCATCAACACGAAGCGGGGCTGGCGCGCTAAAGGCGCAGCGGTGCGCACAGAACACACTGGTGTTCCCCGAAAACCGAAAAAAGCCTTGCAGATCAACTGACAGGCCCTTTCCAGTGCGTCCCGGGGGCTGTGAGTGCCCGGCCTAAAGCTGGAACCCGGTTTTCAGCTTCCTTTCGACCAGAGTATTCTTCAGTGTGGCAACCCGCGGCAGCCCGTTGTCAAACGGCGGGAAACTTTCCCCGAAAATGAGGGGTTCCAGATAGTCCCGGCAATCCTGGGTGATGCCAAAACCATCGTCCGTGATGTAATGAATCGGTATCTTCTTTTCCTGGTTCGCCACGTCACTCAGGGGCGCTTCGCCAATCTTCCAGCGGTAGGGCTTCGCCTGTTCGCGAACAATGGTCGGCATCAGTGCCTGTTTGCCTTCCAGGGCCATTTCCACCGCGGCCTTGCCCACGGCATAGGCCTGTTCCACATCGGTGGCGGAGGCAATGTGGCGGGCACTGCGCTGAAGGTAGTCAGCCACGGCCCAGTGGTATTTGTGGCCCAGGGCCTGCCTGACCATATTCGCCAGGGCGGGCGCAACCCCGCCAAGCTGGGTATGGCCAAAGGCATCCTTGGCACCGGCGTCGGCCAGGAATCGGCCGTCTTCGTACTGGGCACCTTCGGAGGCGACGACAACACAGTAGCCGTATTCCTTCACACAGTGATCGACCCGAGCCAGGAAACTCTCGCGATCAAACGGGATTTCCGGGAACAGGATGATGTGCGGCGGCTCGCCCTCGCCCTGTCCGGCCAGTCCACCGGATGCGGCAATCCAGCCGGCATGGCGCCCCATCACCTCCAGGATGAACACCTTGGTGGACGTCTCGCACATGGACTTGATGTCGAGGCTGGCTTCCAGGGTTGAGGTGGCAATGTATTTGGCCACCGAACCGAAGCCCGGGCAGCAGTCGGTGAACGGCAGATCGTTGTCCACGGTTTTTGGAACCCCGATGCAGGTGATGGGGTAGCCCATCTTGTCGGCAATCTGGGAAACCTTGTAGGCAGTGTCCTGGGAGTCTCCGCCGCCATTGTAGAAGAAGTAGCCAATGTCGTGGGCGCGGAATACTTCGATCAGACGCTCGTATTCGCGACGGTTCTCAGAGATGTTCTTGAGCTTGTGGCGACAGGAGCCGAATGCGCCCCCGGGGGTGTGAATCAGCGCCTGGATGGCATCATCGCTCTCAAGGCTGGTATCAATCAGCTCTTCCTTCAGCGCCCCGATAATGCCGTTGCGTCCGGCGAATACCTTGCCGATTTTGCCCGGATGCTTGCGGGCGGTCTGGATGATGCCACAGGCACTGGCATTGATGACGGCGGTGACACCGCCGGACTGAGCGTAGAATGCGTTCTTGATGGCCATCTCGGGCTGGAGCCTCCTGCTGGTTCGACAATGGCGCAGATGATACGCCAAACGCCGGCAATTTTCATGGGCAGGATTGCGGATAGCGCGGCTCTTGACGGGGTGGGGCGGATACGGGAGGCTTGTCGGGTTTCAATACAGGGGGCAGTGGTCGAATGCACATTCATATCCTCGGAATCTGTGGCACCTTCATGGGCAGCCTGGCCGTTCTGGCCCGGGAGCTGGGCCACACAGTGACCGGATCGGATCAGGGCGTTTACCCGCCCATGAGTACCCAACTGGAGGCCCAGGGCATCAGCCTGATGGAAGGGTACAGACCGGATCACCTGGAGCCGAAGCCGGATCTTGTGCTGATCGGTAATGCCATGACCCGTGGCAATCCGGAAGTGGAAGCGGTGCTCAATCGCAATATTTATTATATGTCCGGCCCCGAGTGGCTGAGCCGGGAAGTGCTCAGGCACCGTTGGGTGATGGCGGTGGCCGGCACCCATGGCAAGACCACAACGACGTCTATGTTGCTCTGGGTACTGGATCAGGCCGGGTTTGAGCCGGGGTATCTTGTCGGCGGTGTGCCCAGGGACTTTCCGGTGTCGGCGCGGCTGGGGCGCAGTGACTTCTTTGTCATCGAGGCGGACGAATACGACAGCGCCTTCTTCGACAAGCGCTCCAAGTTCATCCACTACCGACCACACACCCTGATCCTGAACAACCTGGAGTTTGATCACGCGGATATCTTCGAGAATGTCGAAGCCATTGAGCGACAGTTCCATCACCTGGTCCGAACTGTCCCCTCCCAGGGACTGATTGTCCGGCCTGCGGTGGATGGCCATCTCGATAATGCCCTGGCCATGGGCTGCTGGAGCCAGGTGCAGGACACCGCCATTGGCAGCGAGACCCCGCGCATGTCGGATTGGCGGGCCGAACTGCTCTCCGAGGACGGCAGCCGGTTTTTGGTGATTCACCACGAACAGCCGGTGGCGACGCTGAAGTGGGATCAGACCGGCCTGCACAATGTCCGCAATGCCCTGTCTGCCATTGCCGCCGCCCGCCATGTCGGCGTCACCCCGGATCATGCGGTGGCGGCCCTGTGCCGGTTCTCCGGCGTCAGGCGGCGGATGGAATTGCTGGCCGATATCGGCGGCGTGCGCGTCTACGACGATTTTGCCCACCACCCGACGGCCATTGCCACCACCCTTGAAGGCTTGCGAAACCGGGTTGGTGACGAGCCGATACTGGCGTTGATTGAGCCGCGCTCAAACACCATGAAGCAGGGTGTCCACCAGCAGGCATTGCTGTCCAGCGCCAAGGCGGCCGACCAGGTATTGTGGGCCAACCTGAATGACATGGACTGGCTGCCGGCGCTGGTTTCCAGTTGGCAGCAAGGCAACGCGGGGTCTGATCTGCACCGGATTGAAGCCTCTGTGGAGAATCTGATCGCCCGGGTACTGGCAGATCTGCCCAGCCCCTGCCACATTGTGATCATGAGCAACGGTGGTTTTGGCGGCATTCACGGTAAACTCATTGCCGAGCTTGAGCGTATTCGTGGCTGATCCGGCGTGGCCGGAGACTTCATTTGACTGACGAGTGGCGGAATCCATGACCAACGACCAGAGCCGGGCATCAACCGTTAACCTGGCCTTGACCGGCGCGTCTGGTGCCCAGTATGGCCTGCGGCTGCTGCAGTGCCTGGTGTCGGCCGGTTGCCGGGTGAACGTGATGATCAGCCGGGCCGCGCAGGTGGTGATTGCCACGGAAACCGACCTGAAATTGCCGGGGGCGCCGCCGGCCATGCAGGAGACACTGTCTGCCTACGCCGGCGCCGGGCCTGGCCAGGTTCTGGTGTTCGGCCGGGAAGACTGGTTTGCATCGCCGGCCTCCGGCTCCGGGGAAAAAGCCCCGCTGGTGGTTTGCCCCTGCAGCACGGGCACAATCTCGGCCCTGGCGACCGGGGCCAGCAACAACCTGATCGAACGGGCCGGTGATGTTGCCCTGAAGGAGCGGCGCGCCCTCATACTGGTACCCCGGGAAGCGCCTTTCTCGGAAGTGCATCTGGAGAACATGCTGAAGCTGACCCGCATGGGTGCCGTGATCCTGCCGGCGAGCCCCGGCTTCTACCACAAACCGCAATCTGTCGAGGATCTGGTGGACTTCATTGTCGCCCGCATCCTTGACCATCTGAACCTTCCCCAGGACCTGATGCCCCGCTGGGGCGAAGCCCGCGCCGGGAACAAGCCCAAGGGCTGAGGCGGCTTAGGGCGATGGTTTTGGCCAGCCCGATTGATGCTTTTCATCATTGAGCAAACGGACCTCCGGGCCGAGACTTGGTGAACGACAATCACAACACAGGTTATTCACCGAGGTTCACCATGATTCCACGCACTCTCTTCGACGCCGA
>PAKW01000028.1 GCA_002707215.1 Halomonas sp. | reverse complement strand
TCGCCGTTGATGGTGGAAACCACGGCGGTCTTCTTGCCGGCGGAACCGAAGCGCTTGATGTCAGAGACAATGTTCTGCCAGTCGGAGTGACCGAAAGGCGTGTAGTTGATCATGATGTCTTCCTTGGCCACACCCATGTCCACCAGGTAGGTCTCAAGGATCTTGTTGGTGGTGCGCGGGTATACGTAGTCGGTGCCCGCCAGTACCCAGCGCTCCACGCCGATTTCGTTCATCAGGTAGTTCACCGCAGGGATGGCCTGCTGGTTGGGCGCAGCGCCGGTGTAGAAGACGTTCTCGGAAGATTCCTCACCCTCGTACTGCACCGGGTAGAACAGAAGGCCGTTCAGCTCTTCCACCACCGGCAGTACGGATTTACGGGACACTGAGGTCCAGTTACCGAAGATAACGTCAACTTTTTCCTGGGCCAGAAGCTCGCGGGCTTTTTCAGCGAACAGCGGCCAGTTGGAGGCCGGGTCCACAACAACCGCCTCCATCTGACGACCCAGCACACCGCCCTTGGCGTTCTGTTGCGCGATCAGCATTTCTACGGTGTCTTTCAGGACAGTTTCACTGATGGCCATAGTGCCGGAAAGGCTGTGCAGGATGCCCACCTTGATGGGGTCTTCCGCGGCCATGGAGTTGAAGGAGATGGAAAGTGCGAGTGCAGAGAGGCCCAGTTTCATGTGTTTTTTGAGGCTCATGTTGCGCGTCCTTTTCATAGTTGGGTCTTGAGTTGGAGGGTGCAGTTCGTCTTGAAACTCACAGGAGCCACTGCATCTGCTGTTCCACATTCCATGTATATCCATCTAAAACAAACAGTTATCTAGTATACAAGTCAAGCAGGTACTGACAGGGAGCCATCAACGCCCCTCCAACCTTCTGTTTTACTGTTCAGTTTTGGTGCGCCCGCACCGGCCTTGGGCGGGCTTCGCCGGAGCACTTCTGCGCCAAGAATTAATAACTCGCTGTTTTTACAGAATTATTAAGAAATTTCCGCAAATGGCACAGGCATTGCCATCCCACATGTATACAAGTTGATAATGCACATGAGGACGACCAATGCCTTCAACACTCGGATGGACCATCAAGGACTGGCAGAACACCTATAGAGAAGGCGCTTCGCCTGAGTCATTACTGGGTGAGTTACTGGCGGGGCTGGATATCACAGACCTAGCCTGGATTTCCCTGCTGGATGGCAATGGCCTGGCCGAAGCCCTGGCAGAGCTGGAACAGACCCTGGAAGCCGCCGGCGGCGACAAGGCCGCACTGCCGCTCTATGGCATTCCGTTCGCGGCAAAAGACAACATAGATGCCCGAGGCTTTGAAACCACCGCTGCCTGCCCGACTTTCGCCTACACCCCGAAAGAAGACGCCACCACCATTGCCCGTCTGAAGGCCGCCGGCGCGGTGGTGATCGGCAAAACCAACCTGGACCAGTTTGCCACCGGCCTGGTGGGTACCCGCTCGCCCTATGGCGCGGTGCCCAACAGCTTCAAGCCGGAAGTGGTCAGCGGCGGCTCCAGCTCCGGCTCAGCCTCGGTTGTTGCCAGAGGCTTGGTGCCATTTTCCCTGGGCACCGACACTGCCGGCTCCGGCAGGGTGCCGGCAGGGCTCAACAACCTGGTGGGTCTGAAGCCGACCAGGGGCCGGTTCAGTATTCGCGGCGTGGTGCCGGCCTGCCGCTCCCTGGATTGCGTGTCCATCTTTGCGCTTACCGTCAACGACGCTGGCCTGGTATCCGATGTGATGACCGGGTTCGACGCCGGTGATGCGTTTTCCCGCAAGGCACCTTACGCCCTGCCCCTGGACGGCCCCGCCCTTCGTCGGCCCGGCCCGATCAGACGGCTGGCCATTCCGGAACATCCCCAGTGGTTCGGTGACCCGCAGTCGGAAGCGGCCTGGAACACCACCATCAGCCTGTGGCGCGGGCTGAATGTTGAGCTGGTTCCCATGGATTTCAGCCCCATGCTGGAACTGGCGGCGCTGCTCTACGAGGGCCCCTGGGTGGCCGAGCGCCACGCCGCTGTGGAAGCGTTCATGGCCAGCCACGCCGATGATATGAACCCGGTGGTCAAAGGCATTATCAGCAACGCCGGCAAGTTCAGCGCCACCGATACCTTCAAGGCCCAGTACCGCAAGGAAGAGCTGCAACGCCAGATCGATGTACTGCTGGCCGATGTGGACGCCTTGCTGGTGCCCACTGCGCCTACCGCGCCCACCATCCAAGCGGTCAACGCCGACCCGGTGACCCTCAACAGCCAACTGGGCACCTACACCAATTTTGTAAACCTGGCGGACATGAGCGCACTGGCGATTCCCGCCGGCTTCCGGGACGACGGCCTGCCCTTCGGCGTGACGCTGATCAGCGGCGCCTGGAAGGACACCGAACTGCAGAACCTGGCCTGCCAGTGGCTCAACGCTCACCCGACACCCCTGGGCGCCACCGATAAAGTCCGCCCGGAAGAAACCCCGGACGCTGCCATTTCAACACCAACCGTGCAGGTGGCGGTGGTCGGCGCTCACCTCAGCGGCATGCCCCTGAACACTCAGCTCACCGAACGCTTCGCGGTGCTGCTGGAGCAAACCACCACCTCCGCCCATTACCGGCTCTACGCCCTGCCCAACACCACCCCGCCAAAACCCGGCCTGAAACGGGTTGCTGCGGGCCAGGGAGAGGACAAGAAGGGTGAACAGATCATCGTGGAAGTCTGGGAGATGCCCGCCTCAGCCTTCGGCTCCTTTGTGGATCTGATTCCAGCGCCCCTGGGCATCGGCAATGTGGAACTGGCCGATGGCCGCTGGGTGAACGGTTTTATCTGCGAAGGCTACGGCTTCGACGGCGCCCGGGATGTCACCGAATTCGGCGGCTGGCGAGCATTTGTGACTGCTGAAAACGGGGTCAGATGAAATTTTCATCTGACCCCAACTTCAAAATTCAAAAAAGGGGTCAGAAGAAAGCGTTCTTCTGACCCCGGGTTCACAGGAGATTCCAGACCATGTTCTCTAAAGTACTGATCGCCAACCGGGGCGAAATCGCGGTTCGCACCATTCGCACCCTCAAGGCCATGGGCGTTGGCAGTGTTGCCGTCTACTCCCACCAGGATCGCCATAGCCTGCATGTAACCCTGGCCGATGAATCCGTGGCCCTCACCGGTAACGGCGCCAGCGAAACCTACCTCGACAAGGCCCAGATTCTGTCGGCCGCCAAGCACACCGGCGCCGAGGCGATCATTCCGGGGTATGGCTTTCTCTCCGAGAACGCCGACTTCGCCGAGGCCTGCGAGGCCGACGGTATTGCCTTCATCGGCCCAACACCCCACCAGATGCGCGAGTTCGGCCTGAAGCACCGGGCCCGGGAACTGGCGGAAGCCGCCGGTGTGCCCCTGGCCCCGGGCAGCGGCCTGCTGGAAAGCCTGGACGAAGCCCTGCAAACCGCCAACCGACTGGGCTACCCGGTGATGCTGAAAAGCACCGCCGGCGGCGGCGGCATCGGGCTGACCCGCTGCAACAGCGAAAGCGAACTGCGGGACGCCTTTGAAACCGTGCGCCGGCAGGGCCAGAGCTTCTTTAATGACAGCGGCGTGTTCCTGGAGCGTTTCATCGCCCGGGCCCGCCATGTGGAAGTGCAGATATTCGGCGACGGCCAAGGCAATGTAGTTGCCCTTGGCGAACGGGATTGCTCCCTGCAGCGCCGGAACCAGAAAGTGGTGGAGGAAACCCCGGCCCCGAACCTGCCGGCGGCCACCCGCCAGAAGATGCTGGATGCCGCCGTCTCCCTCGGCCAATCGGTAAATTACCGCTCCGCCGGCACTGTGGAATACATCTACGACGCCGACCGGGACGAGTTCTACTTCCTGGAAGTGAATACCCGCTTACAGGTGGAGCACCCGGTGACCGAGTCTGTCACCAGCCTGGACCTGATCGAATGGATGCTGAAGATCGCCGCCGGAGAAAGCCCGGACCTGGCCGGTTTCGAGCCGGAACTTAACGGCGCGTCCATGGAAGTGCGCATCTACGCCGAAGATCCGCTCAAGGATTTCCAGCCCTCGCCCGGTGAACTGACCGACGTGCACTGGCCGGAAGACAATGTGCGGGTGGATACCTGGGTGGAAAACGGCAGCGAGGTGTCCGCCCACTACGACCCGATGATTGCCAAGCTGATTGTGCACGGCAAAGACCGGCGCGAGGCCCTGGCCCAACTGAAAGCCGCCCTGGCGGAAACCCGGCTGATGGGCATTGCCACCAATCTGGATTACCTGCGCCAGGTGGTCGCCCAGCAGAGCTTTGCCGATGGCATTGTCTCCACCTGCGCACTGGAGCGCTTCGAGTTCAAACCCGCCGTGGCTGAGGTGGTCAAACCCGGCACCTACACCACGGTGCAGGACTACCCGGGTCGCGTGGGCTACTGGAACATCGGCGTGCCGCCCAGCGGCCCCATGGATGACTACGCCTTCCGGATTGCCAACCGCATCGTCGGCAACCACAGCGAAGCCGCCGGCCTGGAAGCCACACTGATCGGCCCCAGCCTGAAGTTCCACAAAGATTCCGTTGTCGCCCTGACCGGTGCGCTCACCGAGGCCACCCTGGACAACAAACCTGTGGAATTCTGGAAACCCATCACGGTGAAAGCCGGCCAGGTTCTGACGGTGGGCAAGGCCATCAAGGGCTGTCGCACCTACCTCGCCGTGCGCGGTGGCTTTGATGTGCCGGTGTATCTCGGCAGCCGCTCCACCTTCGCCCTCGGCCAGTTCGGCGGCCACGGCGGCCGGCCCTTGCGCCCTGGCGACATGCTCGGCATCAGCCAGATCAGCCTGCCGGCCTGCACCACCACGGCACCGACACACGACCCCGCCCCGGCGGACCCGGACCTGATTCCCCACTATCCAGACCACTGGGAAATCGGTGTGCTCTATGGCCCCCACGGCGCGCCGGATTTCTTCACCGAACAATCCATCGAGAAGTTCTTCGAGCAGGACTGGGAAGTTCACTACAACTCCAACCGCCTGGGCATCCGCCTGAACGGACCCAAGCCCGAGTTCACCCGCGCCGACGGTGGCGAAGCGGGTCTGCACCCCTCCAACATCCACGACTGCGAATACGCCATCGGCTCCATCAACTTCACCGGCGACATGCCCGTGATTCTCACCAGGGACGGCCCCAGCCTGGGCGGTTTTGTGTGCCCGGCGACCATCGCCAAGGCCGAATTATGGAAAGTCGGCCAGGTAAAACCCGGCGATACCATCCGGTTCGTGGCCATCGATAACGACACCGCCGTGGAACTCTCCGAGCGCCAGGAACTGGCCGTCAAGAGCCTGATGGCGCCGCCGATGGTGGATCTGGTGAAACCGGACCTGGCCCCGGAGAACGGTCTCTCGGCGACAATCCTAGCCCATCTGGAAGAAACCGACGGTCGACCGGAGGTCACCTATCGCCAGGCCGGCGACCAGTACATCCTGCTGGAATACGGCGCCAACGTGATGGACCTGGGGTTCCGCCTGCGCATCCACGCCCTGATGGAAGCCATCGCCGACCTGCAGCCCAACGGCCTGCTGGAACTCTCCCCCGGCGTGCGCTCGCTGCAGTTGCGATACGATGCCCGCATCCTGCCGCAGGCGGCGCTGATGGAGTACCTGCTGGACCTGGAAGCCACCCTGCCACCCACGGACGAACTGAAAGTCCGCAGCCGGGTTATCCACCTGCCCATGGCCTTCGAAGACAGCGCCACCCTCGAAGCGGTGGACAAGTACCGCCAGTCCGTGCGCGATACCGCACCCTGGCTGCCCAACAACGTCGACTTCATGCAACGCATCAACGGCCTGCCCAGCCGCGAGGCCGTCCGCGACATCCTGTTCTCGGCCCGCTATCTGGTGCTCGGTCTTGGCGACGTTTACCTGGGCGCGCCCTGTGCCGTGCCACTGGACCCAAGGCACCGGATGCTCACCTCAAAGTACAACCCGGCCCGGACCTACACGGCGGAAGGCACCGTAGGCATCGGCGGCGTGTACATGTGCATCTACGGCATGGACTCCCCCGGCGGCTACCAGCTTGTCGGTCGCACCCTGCCGATCTGGAATAAGTACCTGAAGAACCCACAGTTCGCAGAAGGCGCCCCCTGGCTGCTACGCTTCTTCGACCAGGTGTGCTACTACCCGGTAACCGAAGCCGAACTGGACGAAAAGCGCGACCAGTTCCGCGCCGGCCAGCTGACCGTGAAAATCGAGGAAGAAACCTTCGACCTGAAATCCCATCAAGCCTTCCTGGACGCCAACGCCGACGCCATCGCCGAATTCCGCGAATTGCAGCAGGTGGCCTATGCTAAAGAGGTGGCCCTGTGGAAAGACAGCGAAGCCGANGAACTGGANAAACTGGCCANGGCCCCGCCGAAAGCGGANGNNTCCGACCTGGCGAANTTCGGNGAGCTGGTGAGTGCNGAGATTGCNGGTAACATCTGGAAGTGCCTGGTGAAGCCTGGCGATACCGTCGCCGAAGGTGATCCGCTGGTGATCGTGGAGNCNATGAAAATGGAATTCGAGATNAACGCNACCCAGGCCGGGNAGATCAGTGCCATGCATGTGGAGCCTGGCAAGGCCGTGACTCCCGGCGAGCCTTTATTAAGTATCAAGATTTAGGCTTGGGAGTTTTGCCTTTTTTTGGCTGCCAGCTCTGGAGTGGCGCCGATGGGTTTACGGCGTCTTTTGCAAAGCTTCCCCGATAGCCGCGCCCAGAGGCCAAACTCCCCCCAAGAGGCAACCCGGAACCAAAAGAAGGGGCGAACGAAAAGAAAATGGCAACAAACACCAAAAGAAAAGAGTCCATGGCAGACAGGGTTTACGAAGCCCTTAAGGACGACATCTTTGAGTTCCGCCTGATCCCCGGTGACAAGTTCAGCGAGGGCGATGTGGGGGGGCGCCTGCATGCCAGCCGAACGCCGGTTCGGGAGGCGCTGTACCGATTACAGCGGGAGGGCTACGTGGAGGTGTTGTTCCGCAGTGGCTGGCAGGTAAAGCCATTTGATTTCCGGCAGGTGGAAGAACTGTATGACCTGCGGATTACCCTGGAACGTGCGGCCATGCACAAGATTTGCGGGCTGGATGAGGAACCCTCCGCAATCCGCATGCTGACCGCCATCTGGAACCCCGATCACCCATCGGAACGGGCAGTGGGCAGCACGGTTCGGGCGCTGGATGAGAGTTTTCACTGTGACCTGGTGGCCGCCGCTGGCAACCGGGAGATGACGCGGATTCACCGGGAGATCACCGACCGGCTGCGGATTATCCGGCGGCTGGATTTCACCCGGGATGATCGGGTAGATGCCACCTATGTGGAGCACGCCGAGATTCTGGAAGCGCTTAGAAACGGCATCGCCGGCGAGGCGGCGGATCGTTTGACCCACCATATCCGCGCCAGCCAGAGGGCCGTTCGGGAGATCACCATGGAGCGAATCCAGGAGGCGGCCGCGGCGCACCGGCACATTGAAAACGGGGTCAGATGAAAACGGGGTCAGATGAAAATTTCATCTGACCCCAAGTTCATTCGCCGGAATGCTTACAAAACTGTAAGACATATCGCACAATCTTCGGGGCGATTCTCCGATAGGTGCAAATTCCATCCCCGATAGAATAGGCGGTGTCAGGGAGGAGAAGTCGGCAAGGAATGTTGGCTCAGGGATGACAACTCCACGGATAAGGGGTTGCCCGCGGGATCAGGGCATGCAGGGATGACCACAAGGAAGACGCGTTCAGGAAGATGCGCACGCCTGAAGGAGCAGGCAGGGGTCAGCCACGGAATCGGGGATCACATGGAGCGTGGTCCCGTCCGTGCACTTTTCTGCCTACCAGACATTTCTGCATACCTTCTTACATTTCGCTTCTGCTGCTTTGCGCCCTGGCACAACACCAATAACGCAAATTAGCCTCAGGAGCTTACACCCATGAAACGCACACCGCTTTTCGCCCCCCTCATTCTGCTGTTCAGCCTGGTAACCGGCTTTGCTTACGCCGAAGAAGCCGCCATCAACATCAACACCGCCGATGTAGCCACCCTGGCCAGCCTGAACGGTGTTGGCCAAAGCAAAGCCGAAGCCATCGTTGCCTACCGGGAAGCCAATGGCCCCTTCGCGGTGACCGCAGACCTTGCCAAGGTCAAAGGCATTGGCGAGCGCACTGTCGAGAAGAACGCAGAGCGTCTGACCGTCAAGTAATACCCCGGGCAGTGGCGCACGGCCACTGCCCTCTTTGCCTCCCCCGCCCTTCTCTTTGTCACTGCCCATAAAGTCGCCTGGCAACACAGCCTTCGCCACCCTATTATTGCTGAATAAAAAGTCAAAACAGACGAGCGTCGGCACATGGTTGATCCCATCAAGGTTTATCCGTCAAAACCCGCGAAGGTCTATTTCTACGGCACCTGCCTGGTGGACCTGCTATACCCGGACGCGGGCATTGCCGGGGTGGAGCTTCTGGAGCGGGAAGGCATTGAGGTGCTGTTTCCCCGGAACCAGACCTGTTGCGGCCAGCCCGCCTACACCTCGGGCTATCACGACCAGGCCCGTTCCGTTGCCAGGGCTCAACTGGATCTGTTCCCGGGCGACTGGCCCATTGTGGTGCCTTCCGGCTCCTGTGGCGGGATGATGCGCAAGCATTACCCGGCCCTGTTCAAAGACACCACAGACGAAGTGAAGGCCGCCGAGGTGGCTGGCCGGGTCTGGGAGCTGACGGATTTCCTGCTCAACGTTTGCCATATCAAGCTGGAAGATCTGGGCGAGCCCACCACCGTTGCCATGCACACGTCCTGCTCGGCCCGCCGTGAAATGGGCGTGGCGGAAGTCGGCCCCAAACTGCTGGGACAGCTAAAGAAAGTGAATCTGGTGGAACAGATCCGACCGGAGGAGTGTTGCGGGTTCGGCGGCACCTTTGCGATTCGCCACCCGGAGATCTCCGGTGCCATGGTGAGCGAAAAAGTGGATACCCTGGTGGAAGCTGGCGCCAAACAGTTTGTCACCACCGACTGCGGCTGCCTGATGAACATCGCCGGCTACGCCGAAAAGAATCAGAAACCCCTCGAGGGCCAGCACATTCTCAGTTTCCTCTGGGCGCGAACCCGGGGCAAAGGGGGGCAGCAATCATGAGCGAGACAGCCGAGCATGCAGACCATCACATCGATGTAAAACAGTTCCACCCGCGCGCCCAGGCGGCCATTCATAACCCCAAGATCCGCAAGAACTTCCGCAGCGCCATGGACGGACTGATGGCCAAACGCAAAGCGGCGTTCGAGGGCTGGGACCTGGAAACCCTCCGGGATCTGGGCGCCAATGTTCGCCTACGGGCCCTGGCCAACCTGCCGGACCTGCTGGAGCAGTTGGAGAACAAGCTGACAGAGAATGGCATCAAGGTTCATTGGGCGGTGGACGGCGACGAGGCCTGCCGGATCGTGCGGGATATCTGCAAGGCCCGCGACGCCATAACTGTTATCAAGGGCAAGTCCATGGTTTCCGAGGAAATGGAACTGAACCATTACCTGGAGGAACAGGGTATCGAAGCCCTGGAATCGGATCTGGGCGAATACATTGTGCAACTGGCCGGGGAGACGCCCTCGCACATCATCATGCCGGCCATTCACAAGAACACCGGCGAGATCTCCAAGCTGCTGCACGAGAAAACCGGTACCGATCTCTCCAACGATGTGGAATACCTCACCGCCAGCGCCCGCCAGCAGTTGCGGGAAAAGTTCATGAACGCGGATGTGGGAGTTTCGGGCGTCAACTTTGCGGTGGCGGAAACCGGCACCCTGTGCCTGGTGGAGAACGAAGGCAATGGCCGAATGACCACCACCGTGCCGCCGTGCCACATTGCCGTGACCGGCATCGAGAAAGTAGTGCCGGGCATGGAGGACGTATCCGCCCTGCTCGCCCTGCTGACACGCTCTGCCACGGGCCAGCACATCACCACTTATTTCAACATGATTTCCGGACCGCGCAAGGCAGAGGAACTGGACGGCCCCGAGGAAGTTCACCTGGTGCTGGTGGATAACGGCCGGTCGTCCATCTACCAGGACGACGAACTGCTGGACACCCTGCGCTGCATCCGCTGCGGTGCCTGCATGAACCACTGCCCCGTGTATACCCGCGTTGGCGGCCATGCTTATGGCACCACCTACCCGGGCCCTATCGGCAAGATTCTGATGCCGCACCTGATTGGCCTGGATGAGGGCCGTCACCTGCCCAGCGCCTCCAGCCTGTGCGGTGCCTGTGGCGAAGTCTGCCCGGTAAAAATCCCCATTCCGGATCTGCTGGTGCGTCTGCGCCAGGAATCTGTGGATGGCGACAGGCTGCACCCGGCTAAGGTGCGCGGCCATGGTGCTAAACGCAGCGCCATGGAAGCGATGATCTGGAAAGGCTGGGCCTGGATGCACGCCAGCCCGGGCGTTTACCGGTTTGGCACCGGTGTCGCCAGCAAACTGCGGGCGTTGCAGCCGGCCAGCGCCGGAGCCTGGACCAATTACCGCACGGCGCCAAAACTGGCCGCCAAAACCCTGCACCAGCGGATGAAGGAGCGTGGCCAATGAGCGCCCGGGAAACAATTCTGCAACGCCTGCGCAACCGGACCGGCGGAGAACTGACGGTACCGGAATGTGATTTTTCGGTACTCGAGAGGCCTGACTGGTCCACCACGGAGCGTGTCGAGCGGTTCGAGAAGATGATCGAGTCGGTGCATGGCGAGGTTCACCATTGCACCGAAGACAGCTGGATGGACCGACTCGCCGAAGTGCTTGCCACCCGTGGCGCCCGCAACCTGTTGGTTGCTAAAGCCCACGAGATTGGTCAGTCCCTGCGCAGCGCCGACCGTAACGATCTGCCGGAACTGCTGATCTATGACGAGCCCATCGAAAGCTGGCAGGCGCATCTATTCAATGAAGTGGATGTGAGCATTACTTCCACCCGCGGTGGTATTGCAGAGACCGGCTCACTGATCCTGTGGCCAACGGTGGACGAGCCACGACTGATGAGTCTGGTAGCGCCGGTACACATTGCCATCCTCAAAGCCTCGGAACTCTACACAACTTTCCACGAAGCCATGAAGGCCCAGAACTGGGCGGCTGGTATGCCGACCAATGCCCTGCTAATCTCTGGCCCCTCGAAAACCGCCGACATTGAGCAAACCCTTGCGTACGGTGTTCACGGTCCCAAAGAGCTGATTGTGCTGATGATTGAATGATCCGAGGCGCCCTGCTGATCGCCCTGGCCGCCCTGTTCTGGGCGACAACGGGTATTGTTGCGAAATTTCTGTTTATCGGCACTGACCTTCAGGCCATCACCCTGGGCTTTCTGAGGCTGGCGGTGGCGTTGCCGTTTTTCTGGCTGCTGATGCGGCGGGAGCAGACACGGCTTGAGAAAGCCAATTCCGGCGCAAGGGTGCCCGGCAGTTCGCTGCGAAGCCTGACACCAAAAACCCTGCTTCCGCTGGCGGCATTGGGTCTTTTTCAGGCCTTTTACCAGGGCAGCTATCTGCTTGCGGTGGACCTCACCGGTGCCGGCATTGCCACTCTGATTGCCCTGTGTTTGCCGCCGGTACTGGTCGCCATTCTGGCGGCACCACTGCTGGGCGAAAAACCCGGGCTACTGACGATATTGTCCCTGATTGCCGCTATTGCGGGCACTGCCATGCTGGTGCTCAGTGATATGGACACCAGTGGCACACTTCGCCTTGCCGGCATTCTGATGGCGCTGCTGGCTGCTGTGGTGTACACCGGCTTTACCCTGGCCAGCCGTTACAGCTCGGCCGGCACCCCGGTATTTACCACTGCGTTTATCTGTTTCTTTACTGCGGCGTTGATCCTGTTGCCGGTGGTGGCAATCAGTAGCGGATTCGAGGGGCTGAAAAGCCTGGGATTGAAGCACTGGCTGATGGTGGGCTACATCGGCGTGGTGCCGACATGCATTGGCTATGTCAGTTTCTTCAGTGGCATGAAAACCACACCGGCGACGCTTTCCAGCATCATTGTCACTCTGGAACCCCTGTTCGTGGCTCTGCTGGCCTGGGTGTTCCTGGAGGAGATACTGGGGCCTATCGGCGTTACCGGCGCGCTGATTCTGACCGCGGCGGTGATTGTCGCATCCCGGTATGGCAGCAAGGCCGGCGCGGACTGAGGCGCATCAATCTTACTTGCGCTGCTTCTCAAGCATGTCCGGCTGCAGGATTTCGATCCAGTAGCCGTCCGGGTCCTTGATAAAGGCCAGGCCTTTCATCTTGCCGTCGTCCGGCTTTTTCACAAATTCAACATCGAGCCTTTCGAAGCGATCACAGGCGGCGTACACGTCCGGCACGGCAACGCCGATGTGGCCGAAACCCCGGGGCTCGTCGTTGCCGTTGTGGTAGGCGAAATCGTTGTCGTCCTCGGTGCCCCAGTTGTGGGTCAGCTCGAGCATGGCTTCACGGCCGAAGGTATAGGTGGTGCGGTAGGCATCGTCGTGTGGCACCAGGGCGGCCTGGCGGTCGTCCAGGTAGCCGAGGAAATACAGAGTGAACTTCATTTCCGGGAAGTCCAGCTTGCGCACCAGGCGCATGCCCATCACCCGGGTGTAGAAGTCCATGGAGCGTTCGGGTTCCTTGATGCGCATCATGGTCTGGTTGAAGACATAGCCTTCGGTTTCGGGAACGGGGGCGTCATGCAGGCCGGGGGCCTGTTCGAAATGCTTGGGCATCTTGGCTTTCCCTTTTTTTTCGCAGGATTCGGGCATTATACCTGTGTGCGTTTCAGGGGGATTTCAAGTGTGGACAAAAGACCCGGGGTTCAAGAAGCCAACCGATGCTCCCCGCTGGATCAAGGTGTTGTCGCTATCATATTCAGAGGCTGTGATAAACTCATACACACAGACTCCCACTCCGGCCCGGCAACCTCAGAGACCGACCGGTTTTTACGACCTGTTCAGAGAGCCCTTATGGATTTTCAGGTGCCCAACACCCTGGCCGAGCAGATTGCCAATTACCTGGCAGAGCGGATCATGACCGGGCAGATTCGCCCGGGTGAGAGGATTCAGGAGGCCACCCTGGCCGGTGAGCTAAAGGTAAGCCGCGCTTCGGTGAAGGAAGCGCTGTATACCCTTGAGCGCTGGCATCTGGTGGAAATCACACCCCGCAAAGGCGCCTCGGCAACCCGGCTGGACGCCACGCACGCCTCCGAACTTTATGATGTGTATATGCATTTGCTGATGATGCTGGCGGCCCGGCTGTGTGAGCGCTGGCAGGAGGGCGATAAGCCCCGGATGCTGGAGGCGGTGGCCAAGGCTGTAGCGCAGATGAAGCGCCCGCCTACCAATATCACGGCGGTGGTGGAGGCGAGTTTTAATGTGATGGAGGCCTGCTGCGAGTTGGTTGACAATCCCTATCTTACGGAGGCTCTGTTAAACTTCAAACCGGCGGTTAGCCGTGCTTATTATCTCAGTGCTGATCGCTACCGCAGAGGTCTTGCCCAGACCAGTGAGTTTTTTGCCAATCTTCCGCAGGCGGTTCTGGCGCGGGACTCGGTTAAGGCGCAGGCTTTGATCCGGGAGTTTGCGGAGCACCAGAAGAGTCTCATCCAACAAGCTTTGACTTCCTAGTCCAAGTTTCGCCCTTCAACGTTTGGTGCTTGCAAAGCGGGCGGGAAGTCCTCCCAAAACACGCTGTGAATACATCCTTGTACGCTTGGCTCCGCCATCCATGGCTCCGCACAGTTTTGGGAGGACTTCCCGCCCGCTTTGCCCCATCCTCTCCAGTGGCCTCTCCGTGTGACAGAGCTCACGGATCTTTTTCGCGAAGCGACTTATCGTAACAGCCTGTAACAAGCCAATTTTTTGCTGCATAGGTTGTGCTGTCCCCTTGCGGCCAGGGAGTGTTTAACCCTCCCCGCTAAAAACAAGAAACCAGACTTTTGGGGCCACCATGACTCAGTCACTTGCCTGTCGTCGAACTACCACGTCTTCCACTCTCTCGCTCTGGGTACTCGCCCTGTCGCTTCCTCTGCCGGCGTTGGCGGAGTTCAGGCCGTTGGACGATGGTGCACTGTCTGGTGTGACCGGGCAGGCGGGAGTGACGATTGAGCTGGAAACCAAGCTGAGCATTGATCGGTTCAGCTGGACTGATGAGGGTTCGCTGAATGTGAACGGGCTGCGGTTGTCCGGGCAGAACGATACAGTGCTGGACAACATGAAGCTGACTATCGATATTGCCGGCGATGGGGAGGTGCTGGAGCACGGGTTTTCGGAGATTGCCCGTCGCGCCAATGCCGGGTTGCTGGCCCCAGGCAATCCGGATGTGGCCGATGCCCTGGCGAAGTATTCTGTCGCCGGCTCTTTTGGCAAGCAGTTCAATAGCGGTGATCTGGTGATGCACCTGGGTGCGACCGACTATGGCAACCCGTCCAGTCTCGACGACTTCCTGCGGGCGGTCGATTTTGAACTGGCGGCGGATAGTGTGACCAGCACCGGTACCGGGGGTGCGGCCACTCTGTTCTCGAACATCCTGCTGCAAGGGTATATTGGGCCGACAGATCTGGTGATTCGTAACGGGGGCAGTTCCACTCGCACTCTGGCCAATGGCAATGAGGTATCCGGCTCTGAGCTGCAACTGGATACTCATTTTGAGATTACCAACGGCAGCCTGAACTGGGATGCCGCAGATGTGATTCTGCTGTTCAACTTTGCCGCCGTGGGTATCGAGGGGCTGCAGATTCACAACCGTCGGGGCGACGATACGCTGGGGCATTTCGGCATGGCCAATGCGACGGCAAAACTCTCCCGGGGAACCAGTGCCGCCTCTGGCAAGGAAGGCCTGTCTGTCCATGAGGTTGAGTTCCGGGCGGATATCGACATGCCTGTGTTCAAGGTGGGCGGCACAAGCATTGGCAACGTTCAGTTCACGGACTTCGCCATCACCAACACCACCATGATGGTTTACGGCCGCTAGGCGTCTGCGCGGCAGAAATCGCGCAGACTCCCAGTCCGGCACTGGACACCAACCACTCCCTACCCTGTAAACTGCCCGTCTGACTCTGACGGGCAGCCCATGACTGACTCCACTGATATCAATTATTCAAAGCGCGCCTCCGGGCGGCGGCTGGCGATTTTCAGCCTGCTGTTTGTCGCGCTTACCGCCGCCGGACTTTACGCTGTTTACGACCAGTTTGCCGGGCGCAGCATTACCTTTGATTCCAGACTGATTACCCCGGAAACCCTGTTGTCGGTGGCTGGTTTGTTACTGGTCTATTTCATTTCTGACGGGCTGCGGCTCTACTACACGCTCAGGGCCCTTGGCCATCGGTTATCTCTGCCGGCCATGTTCCGGCTGGTGTTCATTAACCTGTTTTTCTCCAACATCACGCCTATGGCCACCGGTGGCGGCTTCGCGCAGATCTGGTATCTGCATAACCATGGCGTTCCGGTTGGCAGGGCCACGGCCGTCACCACCATCCGGACAGTGCTGGCGGTGGTATTTATCTTTTCCCTGACGCCGGTTTTCCTGTTGACGCTCAAGGCGCTGGATGGCCGTACCATTACCAGCGACATTGGTACGGCCCTGGCGATTTTCATTCTGATTTACCTGGGCTTCTTCACCATTCTATTGTTTCGCACCCACTGGCTGATCGGCCCGCTCAGCAAACTCCTCAGAGCGGCCCGCCGGATGCATCTGATAAATGAGCGGCGGCACCGGAGGTGGCAGTTCAAGGCCCGCCGGGAGATGCTGCGGTTCTCCCGCAGCTTCAGTGACTATCTGCGTGGCCGCCCGCTGTTCGTGGTTTTGTCGGTTCTGTTTACCGCGGTTTTCCTGCTCAGCCTGTTCAGTTTTCCTGCGCTGCTGATGGCCAGCCTGGACTATGATGTGGATTACCTGATGTCGCTGGGGCTGGTGGTGGTAACCACGTTCGTCATGTACTTTTCACCCACCCCCGGCGCCTCGGGTATTTCCGAGGGTGTTTTTGGCAGCTTCTTCCGGGATATCCTCTCTGGCAATCACCTGATTCTGGTGATTGTCGGCTGGCGTTTACTGACGATCTACCTGGGCATGATTATCGGGCTCCTAGTCTTCCAGAGGGAACTTGTTGCCAATCGCAGGAGGGCGGGATGATTTTCCGCAACCCACTGAAACTTGTGTTCTACCTGTGCCTGCTGGTGGTGCTTCTGCTGGTTGGCTACAAGATCTACCTGAACCTGTTCACTGAAGACTTCGAAGGCCTTCACACCGAGCAGGTGGAGCGGATTGATCGCCTTGTCAAGCCCGGAAAACCTTTCAGCTTCGCTGTCGTTGGCAACATCAATAACTCGGTGGGTATTTTTGAAAACCGCATTATTCCCGAACTGAACAGTTCCGGAATCGATTTTATGGTATCCGCAGGCAATGCAGTCAGCGGGGGCGGCGAAGACAAGTACCGGGCGCTTTATGGAAGCCTGAGCCACCTGGATATCCCGTATCTGCTTACCTTTGGCCCCAATGAATACGAGGAGTTCGGCAGCTTCCGCTTTTACAATCACTTTGGCCCCCACTTTTTTAGCATCCAGATCAACGAGAGCCGGCTTATCTTCCTGGACAGTACCGGCAAAACACCCTGGCGATGGCAGATTCGCTGGCTTGACGACCTGCTCAGCAGGGACAACTCGAAAGCGAGAATCCTGTTTATCGGAAACCCGCCTCTTGAGCCTGACGAAGACGCGCCATTCGATCAGCGCGAGGACTACCTGCAGCCACCGGAGTTTCGTGAAGCACTGCTGAAGGAAATTGAGCAGTACAAGATCGATCTTGTCTTCTCCGCCAATCTTTCGCTTTACGCCAAGGAAGCAAGGGGCGACACGGACTTCATTATCACAGGGGGCGCCGGCGGCCTGGTGCTCAACAACGATACCAGCTTCTACCACTTTGTGCGGGTAGACGTGAGTGCTGAGGGTGAAGTGAACTCCAGCCTGAAGCGCCTTGGAGGTGCCCAGAACCCAATTCTGAAACGCCTGGAGGGACTTTGGTTTTTCATCTATTCTCTGCTCTATGCTGGCTATATAAACTTCCTGCTGATTGTTGCAGTGTTCGCCGCTTTGGCCATCAAGCTCTACGGTGCCATTTTCATAGGCAAGGATTACTACCCGGATTACGATCTGGACCCGGCGCCCTGGCTTGAGCGCCCGTTGCGGGTGGCCATGTTCACCAACAACTATCTGCCGTTTATCGGCGGTGTTCCCATTTCAATTGAGCGGCTGCGCCGTGGCCTCGAAAACCTGGGAGACAAGCTGCTGATCGTGGCGCCCCGGTACAAGGACCAGCCGGAGGCGGAAGCCCACGTGCTGCGGGTGCCCTCACTGCTCGCCATGGGGGCGAAACGGGAATTCCGGCTGGCCAATATTTTCCTCGGCCGGATCCGCAAGCGGGTTCGTGCCTTCGCGCCGGACATCATCCACCTGCACCACCCGTTCTGGCTGGGCTCGTTGGGGCTGTTCGTAGCGCGGCGGCTGAAGGTGCCAGCGATTTACACATACCATACCCGCCTGGAACACTACGCCCACTTTGTACCCCTGCCGGGGATGCTGTTCCGCAACCTGATTTCCCATACCCTGATCAAGCGCTTTTCCAACAAGTGTGACGGCGTGATTGTGCCAACCTACTCCACCGAGGAATACCTTCGGATGATCGGGGTGAAAACACCGACGTTTGTGCAGCCCACGGGCATTGAATACCAGCGTTTCCAGGATGTTCGCCGGCAAGACATTGACCAGTTGCGTCATCAGCTGAAGCTTGGAGACGAGAAGGTTTTCATAAGCGTTTCACGGTTATCCAATGAGAAGAATATCGACTTCATGATTGAAGCGATTGATGCCCTCAGGCGGGAAACGGATGTGCCGTTCCGGTTCCTGATGATTGGCGATGGCCACCAGAGAGACCGGTTACAGAAGAAGATAGAAGACCTTGACCTCCGGCAACATTTCTCCTTGGTGGGTGCCATCCCCCCGGAAGACATGGCCACCTGGTACCGGCTGGGTGACGCCTTCCTATTTGCCTCGAAATCCGAAACCCAGGGCATGGTGATACTGGAGGCCATGGCGGCGGGGCTGCCGGTGGTGGCCGTGCGCTCCAGCGGCATCGAGGATGTGGTTCGGCACGGCTTCAATGGCTTCAAGACGCCGGAAAAGCAGGATCAGTGGCGGGCACAGGTTAAGAAACTGCTGGAAGATGACCAACTGCGCAGTAAACTTGCCTCACAGGCTCTGGATTTTGCGAAGGATTATTCCGTAGAGCAGTTTGCCACGGACGTTCGCACGATTTATGCCACCACTCTGGCCCTGTTCTCCAAGAAACGGAAACGTTCCGGAAGCAGTCAGGAATAGCCAGGAGTCTGCGCACCCTGATCGGTCCAGCCTGAATTCACGTATATCAAAAACCGTCTTAACCACCGGAGCGACTAAGTGAGCGGCATCCCCGTCGGTATCAGCACCTGCCTGCTGGGCAGGGAAGTTCGCCATGATGGCGGCCACAAACATTCCCGTTACTGCACCCAGGTGCTGTCAAAGCACCTTGAATTTCGCTCCATCTGCCCCGAGCTGGAAGCAGGCCTGGGCGTGCCCCGCCCGGCCATTCACCTACGCGAATACAGCGATGGCCTTCGGCTGATCGAAACCAGGGGCACGGCGGATCACACCGACGCCATGCAAGGTTTTATCGACCAGATCATGCCCACCCTGGCGGACCTTCGGGGTTACATCCTGATGGCCAAATCGCCGAGCTGCGGCATGGAGCGTATCAAGGTGCACAACGAGAATGGCCAGGTGGCCCGCAGGGATGGCCGGGGCATGTTCGCCGGGGCACTGTTGAAAGCCTATCCGCTGATGCCGGTGGAGGAGGAGGGCCGCCTCAACGACGACATGCTTCGGGAAAACTTTATCGAGCGGATCTTTGCCTACGACGACTGGATGCAGAATGTCGCGGGCGACAACCTTTCGGCCAGGGCGCTGATCGAATTCCACACCCGCCACAAGTTCCAGCTTCTGGCCCACTCCGAGAGCATTTACCGCCAGCTCGGCCCCATGCTGGGAGACCTGAAATCCGAGCCACTGGAAAATATCTCCAACCGTTACATCAACCAGTTCATGGAAGCCATGAGCCAGAAGGTCAGCCGTGGTTCGCACATGAACGCCATGCAGCACCTGATGGGCTACCTGAGAGACTCCATGGGCGATGAAGACCGCAAGGTGTTGAGGGAGCAGATAGAGGCCTACCGCCGGGGTGAGGTGCCGTTGGTGGTGCCCATGACCCTGCTACGCATGGCCCAGCGCCGGGAGCCGGTGAATTACCTGCGCGCCCAGCAATACCTTACGCCCTATCCGGACGAGCTTGGTCTGAGAAACAACGTTTGAAGCCTGAAATCGGGGTCAGATGAAAATGGGGTCAGATGAAAAGTTCATCTGACCCCATTTTCATCTGACCCCATTTTCACGCCGTTAATCAGAAGCCATAGAGAAGAGAGAGTGACGTCTCGGTGTCGGTGTTTTCAGAGCCAGCCGGTGCATCGGATACATACTTCACCCGCAGCGCTGCCTTCATTGAAAGGTTACCCACCACATTGGCCTGCAGGGACGTCTCTGACTGGCTTATCGTGTTGTTCTCATCCAGCCCGATTTCGGTGCTGAGCTTCTGGCGGAAAAGCGAATTGGCGGACAGGGCGTAATCAACCTGGCCGGCAAGGCGGACGATGGCCTCTTTTTCAGTATCGTCTCCCCGTGCGTTAACCGTATCCAGTTTGTTATAGCGGTAACCCGCGCCCGTTGAGAGATCAAGAAAAGACCGATCCCCGGACTGCCAGAGACGGTTTCCGTAACCAGTCGTCACTGTGGATTCGAAATCGTAGCCAGAGAAGCGGTCATCCTCCCAGGAGCCGCGAAGAAACCAATACTGTTTTTTGTCGAACTTGTAGTTCGTTTCCAGGGCGGCCAGATACTCCTCGGCCGTGGTTTCATCCTGCGCCTCGGAGTAATTGGTACTGAAGTCCCCGGTATGGCGCCAGGTTTCCACCTCCCGGATAAGACCAAGCCGGCCCTTGATGTTGGTCTCCTCGGTGTTGCCGGTAGTAACCAGCACACCGAGTTCGGTTTCGCCCTTCCAGTTATTCGCCTCCTGCCCATTGGCAAATGGCACGATAGCAACTGCGGTGATGGCGACTGCCTGTCGTAAATCCATGAAGTCTCCTGTTGGTGTTGGTCAGGCTCCCTCGGTTTCCCTGGCTTTTTCACCGGCCAGGCTTTTCCGGGCCTGATGCTCTTTTTCTGCCTTTTTCAGCTTCTTACGCTCGGTAATGATACGGGCGGCTTCACTGCCCACGTGGGACTCGCCACGTCGCTCTGCCAGACGCATCTGGTGTTCACGCTCAGCGAACCGTGCCTTCTGCTCCTCGGTCAGCGATTCGATGCACTGGTGACAACTGACACCCGGCTCATACTCCGGACGTTCTTTGTCTTTCTCGGTAATGGGCCTGCGGCAGGCGTGGCACTGATCGTACTCGCCACGCTCCAGCTTGTGGTTAACGGTTACCCGGTCATCAAACACGAAGCATTCTCCGCGCCACAGGCTCTGCTCTTCGGGTACTTCTTCCAGGTATTTCAGGATGCCACCCTTGAGGTGGTAAACCTCGTCAAAGCCCTGCTCCTTGAGATACGCGGTGGATTTCTCGCAACGGATACCGCCGGTGCAGAACATGGCCACCTTCCTGTGCTTTGATGGGTCAAGATTCTGCTTCACGTATTCCGGGAATTCGCGGAAGGTCTCGGTGGCCGGATTGACGGCATTTTTGAAAGTGCCAATCTCGACTTCGTATTGATTACGGGTATCGACGAGAACCACGTCCGGATCAGAGATCAGATTGTTCCACGCTTTCGGGTCCACATACGTACCGACAATGCGCTTCGGATCAATCCCCTCCACGCCCATGGTGACAATTTCCTTCTTGAGCTTTACCTTGGTGCGTTTGAAAGGCTGGATATCAACAAAGGATTCCTTGTAGTCAATACCGTCAAAACGCCCATCGCCGGTAATCCAGATTTTCACGGCATCAATGCCTTCGCGGCTGCCGGCGATGGTGCCGTTGATACCTTCCCGTGCCAGCAGCAGGGTGCCGTGGACGTCTTGCTCCAGCATCAGGTCCAGCAGCGGCTGGCGGAGGGACTTGTAATCGTTCAGGACTGCGAACTTGTACAGTGCGCAGACAACAACGTTGTTGCTCATCATTTTCTCCTGCGGGCCGGATCGTAAATCCGGAGCATGGGTTCGGGGTTATTCAAAGGCCGAAGCCTGAGAGGGCGCAGATTTTAACCAACTCAGGCTCACGATCAAGTGCGGGCTTTGCAGCGCTACTCAGCCTTACTGGCAAGCTCGCGCTCCACAACAGCAGAAAGCTGCCCCCAGCCCGGTCGCGTCAGGCGGATATTATCCACCAGAACGGTGGGTGTGCTGGCTACCCGAAGCTGCATGGCAACGCGGCGGCTTTGCTCTACGGCCTCGCGATGCAATTCGGTGGTCATACAGAGGCGGAAGCGCCGTTCTTCAAGGCCGAGGTCGCCGGCGTACCGGGTGAAGGTTGCCACCGGGTCGTTAGAGCCACTCCATTCGGTCTGGGAGTCGTAAAGACGATCATGCATGGTCCAGTAGGCGCCCTGATCGCCGGCGCAGCGAGCAGCCTGAGCTGCGGGTATGGCGTTCTGATGCTGTTGCAGGGGCAGATCGAAATAGACGAACCGGACCTTGCCCTCATCCACGTACTCCTGCTTCAGCCGCTTGCTCGCCGAGGAAAAGTTGCCGCAGGCCGGACACTGATAGTCTGCAAACTCCCGCACCACGACAGGTGCATCCTCCCGGCCCATTGAAACTCCGAACTGGTCCAACTGCGCCGGAAACGCCTCGGCATTGGCGGAAGCCACAGGCAGTTCGTCGGAGGTTGGCTCCGGTGCGGCGGTCAGGAACACCAACCCAAAAACCACTGCGGCGACCACAAGCACACCGATACCAATATAAAGCGGCGTGTTGGACTTTCCTTTTCGGAGAGGCGGTGCACCGGTTTCCTTGCGACGTTTTGCTTCACCCATGATGGGGCTCCTTTTTGTGTTTCTTTGTGTTTCTGATTTTCCAGGATTAATTAGCTGGCGACCATTTTCAGAGCCAGCGTGGCACGCTAAGATCCTATATATCCTACAAAAGTTCCAACAAAAAAATGAGGTGCCTTATGCCATTACCCATACCCCTGCAAGACACGCTCACTCTTCCGCTGGTTGCCGCACCCATGTTTCTGATTTCCGGCCCGGAACTGGCGCTGGCCTGTTGCAAACAGGCCATTGTGGGCAGTTTTCCGGCCCTGAATCAGCGCACCAGTGAGGGTTTTGAGGACTGGCTGGTCCAGATGAATGAAGAGCTGGACGCCTTTCGGAAATTACATCCGGACCAGAAAACAGCACCGTATGCGGTGAACCTGATTGTGCACCAGACCAATCCGCGCTGGCAGGCAGACCTTGAGCTGTGCGTGAAACACCAGGTGCCGATCATTATCACGTCACTGGGCGCGGCCAGCCAGGTGGTCGAAGCGGTGCACGGCTACGGCGGCGTGGTGTTCCATGACGTGACCAACCAGAAACACGCACAAAAAGCGGCGCAAGCCGGTGTCGACGGCATTATTGCGGTAGCGGCCGGCGCCGGCGGCCATGCCGGCACCATCAACCCATTTGTACTGGTGCACGAAATCCGGGAGGTGTTTGACGGCACCATCCTGCTTGCCGGCGGGCTGTCTCATGGCGAAGACCTGCTGGCTGTGCAGGCCCTGGGTGCAGACCTGGCCTACATGGGAACACGGTTTATCAATACCATTGAATCCCAGGCG
The DNA here is from genome assembly GCA_002707215.1 of Halomonas sp. Lineage (GTDB taxonomy): Bacteria > Pseudomonadota > Gammaproteobacteria > Pseudomonadales > Oleiphilaceae > Marinobacter. The sequence continues at coordinate 2,581 of PAKW01000028.1, read as the reverse complement.
GAAGAGGCTTACCAGACCATGATCATCGAAGCGGTTTCGGGTGACATCATCCACACACCGGCGGTGTCCGGTGTACCCGCCAGCTTTATGCGGCAGAGCCTGGAGGCCGCCGGGTTCCCCATGGACACGCTGAACCAGGCGGGCGACATCAATTACGGAGAAAAGCTCAAACCCATTGACGATGAAGCCAGGGCCTGGAAAACCGTCTGGTCCGCCGGCCAGGGCGTCAGCCAGATCCACGATGTACTGAGTGTCAGCGATCTCGTTAAACGACTGATTGAAGAATACCAAAACGCCCGGGCCCGCCTAGACATGGGAATTTTGTGAACTTTATAGAGCAGGAAACGTAAAGGTTTAAACACTGGGTCAAAACAGGTTCATATACATGCTGGGATTTTTGAAAGGCGATCCGAAGAAAAAACTGCAGAAGGCGTATGAAGGCAAGCTCGCCAAAGCGCTGTACGCGCAACGCAACGGCGACTTGAGGGCTCACGGAACCCTCATGGAGGAAGCAGAGAAAATCTACGCCGAGATTCAGGCGCTCGAAGAAAAGAAATAAACGGGGGGCAATTTCCCTTGTCAATCACTCTCCCATCAGTTGCCGTATCCGATGGTTGAGCCGCGCCACTTCCCGGCGCATTTCCTCAACCTCATCAAGCAACTCCAGAGACATTGCCAGGCCGGGCAGATTCATTTTCAGATCCCGTTGCAGTCTTTGGGCTTTGCGCAGCCGGTTTAGGGCCGCGAGATCGAACTGCCATTGCCAGGCCTCCGGGGAGTCGTCCAGTGGCGCGATGATGCCGTAGTCAACCAGTTTGATAACAAACTCGGCATGGCATTCGCCGCGCTCGCAGATTTCACGCAGGGTGAAGGTGCTGCCATTTTGGTCAAACACCTCTACCGTCAGAATATGATCTTGCTTGCTCATCCCTTACTCCCGCTCACACGTGAAGCTTGCTGCGTGGATTGAAGTTCTTCTCTGCCTCGGCCAGCTGGGCATAGAGTTTTTCAGCCTCCGGGCTGTGTTTCTCAGGCATGGCCACCTGGAGAACGACGATCTGGTCGCCCGGATGTTTGCCCGGAAAGCCTTTGCCTTTCAGCCTGAGCTTTCGGCCGCTGGTGGAACCCTTCGGGACTTTGACATTCACCTTCGAACCAACCGTTGGCACAGTCACCGTTGCACCCAGAGCCGCCTCCCAGGGCGCCACGGGCACGGTAACCATGACATCGCGGCCTTCAATGGTGAAATGCGGATGCGGCGCGAATTCCACCTCGATGAACAGATCGCCAGGCTCACCGCCGCCAATACCCGGAGCACCCTGACCTTTCAGGCGGATATGCTGCCCCTCGCGCATGCCGGCGGGGATCTTCACTTTCAGGGTCTTCTGCCGCGGAATAACCCGGCCGTGCGGGTCTGCCTCGTGCACGGTAAACGACACCTGCTTGTCGCAGCCATGGAAGGCTTCTTCCAGGAACAGGGCGATCCTGGCATGAACGTCTTCACCGCGCATTTTCATGTTCTGGCGGAAACCTCCACTATCAGAACCGCCGGAGAACCCACCCCGGCGGCGGCCTCCGAAGATCTCCTCGAAGAAATCGCTGAACTGGCGGGCATCGGCTTCAGTATAGCCACCACCGCCAAAACCGGATGCGCTCTGCCATCCCGGTGGCGGCTCGAAAGAACCATCAGCCCTGGCGCCGTACTTGCGCAGTTGATCGTACTCGGCCCGTTTCTCGGGGTCTTTCAATACTTCGTAGGCCTCACCAAGATCCTTGAACCTGGTATCGGCGTCCTTTTCCTTGCTGACATCCGGGTGGTACTTCCGGGCCAGCTTCCGGTAAGCCTTTTTGATCTCCTCGGGGGAGGCAGACTCACTCACACCGAGCACGGCGTAATAGTCTTTGAAGTCCATCAGGTTCCTCACCACTGGTTATTTTGCTGAGCGTTATGCTCGTTTGCTAACCACTATATTTGATGAGGTTCGTGAAATTACAAGGGTGGAGTGATTCGTTATTGCGGTGGATCAAGTCTTGGCGGGCTGAGCTCGGGACGGATGTCTCTTCAATAAACGCCCGTAAATACATCCTTGTAGGTCTTGGTAGCGCCCTGCCTGGCGCTCCACATTTCTGAGGAGACATCCCCCCGAACTCGTGAGAACTTCTCTGGTTGATCAGAAAAGAACCTTACTTAACTTTTGGGTCGAGCTCACCAGAAGCATACCGCTCGAACATGCGTTCCAGGTTAACCGGCTTGATCTTGCTGGCGTTGCCGGCACAACCGAAGGCTTCGTAGCGCGCGATGCAGACTTCGGTCATGGCCTTCATGGTTTCCTTGAGGAATTTACGTGGGTCAAACTCCACCGGGTTTTCGGCCAGGAAGCGACGAACCGCGCCGGTACTGGCCAGACGCAGGTCGGTGTCGATATTGACCTTGCGCACGCCGTGCTTGATACCTTCCACGATCTCTTCAACAGGAACACCGTAGGTTTCCGGAATCTCGCCGCCGTATTCGTTGATGATCTTCAGCCACTCCTGGGGTACGGAGCTGGAGCCGTGCATAACCAGGTGGGTGTCCGGGATG
>PAKW01000027.1 GCA_002707215.1 Halomonas sp. | reverse complement strand
ACCTCGGCGATATCCGCCATACCCATGGGCGCACCCGGGTGGCCGGACTTGGCTTTCTGAACCGCATCCATGCTCAGCGCGCGAATGGCGTTGGCGAGATCTTTACGAGACGGCATTGACGTTTCTCCAGTGTTTATCGGGAAAGAATTCGGACTGCTTAAAAAGAGGCGCGTATTTTCGCCGATTACTGTGTGCCGGGGCAAATCGGCATAGGCCTCTTTCACGATTGTTTGCCTGTGGATTGCCGAAACGGACTGATTTCAAAGAATCACAAACCTATATCAATATTTTTTGATATTCCTGTTGATTGACCACCCGAACCCCCCTAAACTTCTCACCCATGACATCCCGGAATACACACGCAAACGCACTGTCCTCCGTTGACGCACTGGCTCCGATCTTCAAGGCAAGCGGGGATCCTTTGCGCCTGGAAATCCTGCGGGTGCTGAGACGGGATACCTTTGGGGTGCTGGAGCTCAGCCAGCTGTTCGACATGCGCCAGTCCGGCATGAGCCACCACCTGAAGGTAATGAACAAGGCCGGTCTGCTGGAGCCCCAACGGGAAGGCAACGCGATTTTCTACCGGCGCCCCCTGCACCTGGACAGCGACAAGCCAACGGACCAGACCATCCGCCAGATTTTCGAGGCGGTGGACAAGGTACCGCTGCCACGGCACCTGCAGGAAAAGATTGAAGCGATCCGTAACCAGCGGGCAGTCCAGTCTCAGGCATTTTTTGCCCGGTATGCCGAACAGTTCCGGGAACAGCAGGAGCTGATTGCTGCCTTTGATCTGTACGCCGAGCCTGTGGCAGAGCTGGTTCGCAAACGGTCCGGGAAACACCAGTGGCAGACCGCCCTGGAAATCGGCCCCGGCGAAGGTGCGTTCCTGCCGGTACTGGCAGAGCTTTGCGGGCATGTGGTTGCCCTCGACAATAGCCGGGACATGCTGGCCAAGGCCACCCGCACCTGTATTGACCAGCGGCTGAACACTATTGATCTGATCGAGGGCGTAACCGACACACTGCTCGCCCGGGGTGACGGGTTTGACCCGGTGGTCGCCAACATGGTGCTGCACCACGTGCCCAGTCCGGCCGACATTTTTCTCGACGCATCGGCCCTGATGAACAACGGCGGCTGCCTGGTCATCAGCGATCTGTGCAGCCACGACCAGGACTGGGCCAAAGAGAACTGCGGCGACCTCTGGCTGGGTTTTGAACCGGAAGAGCTGACCGCCTGGGCCACGGATGCGGGTTTAAGTGCCGGAGAACAATTGTTTATCGGCCTTCGCAACGGCTTTCAGATACAGGTTCGGGAGTTCTGGAAAAACGGCGGGCAGAGCTGACATCTCAATATCAATAAATTTTGATATACAGATACGTAGTTTTACGTATCCTTACACAGGCCAACAAACCGGTAACCGGAAGACACTTCAAGATTGGCCCAAGAACGGCTGGAGAAAGGCTCTTACCGGTCTGAATCTGAAACGCTCACAAAGGAGCACGCTTTATGTCTGACTACAACATCTTCACGTCCGAATCGGTCTCTGAAGGCCACCCGGACAAACTGGCCGACCAGATCTCCGACGCGATCCTGGACGCCATTCTGGCCGACGACCCCCACGCCCGCGTTGCCTGTGAAACCATGGTGAAAACCGGCGTGGCCATTGTTGGTGGTGAGATTACCACCAGCGCCTGGGTCGACCTGGAAGATCTGGTGCGCGGCGTGATCAAAGACATCGGCTATACCTCCTCCAAAGTCGGATACGACGGCGACACCTGCGGCATCATCAACATCATCGGCAAGCAGTCCGTTGATATCGCCCAGGGCGTTAACCGCCAGAAGCCGGAAGACCAGGGTGCCGGCGACCAGGGCCTGATGTTCGGCTATGCCAGCAACGAAACCGATGTGCTGATGCCCGCGCCGATTACCTTCTCGCACCGCCTGGTCCAGCGTCAGGCCGAAGCCCGCAAGAGTGGCCTGCTGCCGTGGTTGCGCCCGGATGCGAAAAGCCAGGTGACCTGCCGCTATGAAAATGGCCGGGTTGCCGGCATCGACGCAGTGGTTCTGTCCACCCAGCACGATGAAGACGTCACCCAGGAAGACCTGAAAGAAGCGGTTATGGAGCTGATCGTCAAGCATGCCCTGCCGGCAGAGCTGCTGCACAGGGATACCCAGTTCCACATCAACCCGACCGGCAAGTTCGTGATCGGTGGCCCGGTGGGCGACTGTGGCCTGACTGGCCGCAAGATCATCGTCGACACCTATGGCGGCATGGCCCGTCACGGTGGCGGCGCCTTCTCCGGCAAGGATCCGTCCAAGGTTGACCGATCCGCCGCCTACGCCGGCCGTTACGTCGCCAAGAACATCGTTGCCGCCGGCCTGGCCGACAAGTGCGAGATTCAGGTGTCCTACGCCATCGGCGTGGCGCAGCCAACCTCAATCTCCGTGAATACCTTCGGCACCGGCAGGATCAGCGACGACAAGATCATCGATCTGATCCGCCAGAACTTTGACCTGCGCCCTTACGCGATCACCAACATGCTCGACCTGCTGCACCCGATGTACCGGGCAACCGCAGCCTACGGTCACTTTGGCCGCGACCCCTATGAGATGACCGTCGGTGGCAAGACCTTCACCGCGTTCCCATGGGAGAAGACCGACCGTGCGGCCGCTCTTAAGGATGCTGCGGGTCTGTGAGGCCAGGATTCCGGGTCTGAACATTGGAGTTAGGCCCGCTTTGGTTCAACCCATCACCTTTCGGGGGTGGCGGCGCTGAGTGATCTCCGTCGGGGACACGGCAGGTTATCCCCACCCCCGAAACTCCCAAAATCAGAGGCCAAGGGAATTACGTACACCCGGGCCAAATCAGACTGACAGGAGAACACCATGAGCACTCCCGCAGAAAAACTGAACAGCTTTGACGACTACAAAGTCCGCGATATCTCCCTGGCCGACTGGGGCCGGAAGGAAATCAACATCGCCGAAGGCGAAATGCCCGCCCTGATGAAGCTCCGCGAGAAATACAAAGCCGAGCAGCCGCTGAAAGGCGCCAACATCATGGGCTGTATCCACATGACCATCCAGACCGCCGTGCTGATCGAAACCCTGGTGGAGCTGGGCGCCAACGTACGCTGGTCCTCCTGTAACATCTTCTCCACCCAGGACCAGGCCGCGGCCGCCATCGCGGCACAAGGCATTCCGGTGTTCGCCTGGAAAGGCGAGACCGACGAAGAATACGACTGGTGCCTCGAACGCACCGTCGGTGCCGATGTCGACGGCTGGGAACCGAACATGATCCTGGACGACGGCGGCGACCTGACGGCCCTGCTTCACGAGAAGTATCCGGAAATTCTGTCCAACTGCCACGGTGTCACTGAAGAAACCACCACCGGCGTGCATCGCCTGCAGGAAATGCTGCGCGAAGGCACCCTCAAGGTTCCCGCCATCAACGTGAACGATGCCGTGACCAAGTCCAAGAACGACAACAAATACGGTTGCCGTCACAGCCTGAACGACGCCATCAAACGCGCCACTGACCACCTGCTTTCCGGCAAGAAGGCCCTGGTTATCGGCTATGGCGATGTGGGCAAGGGCTCTGCCGCATCCCTGCGCCAGGAAGGCATGATCGTGAAGGTGACAGAGGCGGACCCGATCTGCGCCATGCAGGCCTGCATGGACGGTTTTGAAGTGGTGTCTCCGTATATCGATGGCGTGAACACTGGCACTGAGGCTGGCATTAACCGCGCCCTGCTGCAGAACACCGACCTGCTGGTAACGACTACCGGCAACACGAACGTGTGTGACGCGCACATGCTCAAGGCCCTGAAGAGTGGCGCCGTGGTGTGCAACATCGGCCACTTTGACAATGAAATCGACACCGCCTACATGCGCAAGAACTGGGAATGGGACGAGGTGAAGCCGCAGGTTCACATTGTGTACCGGGACAAAGCCGCCAATGACCACCTGATCCTGCTCTCCGAAGGCCGCCTGGTGAACCTGGGTAACGCCACCGGCCACCCGTCACGGATCATGGACGGCTCTTTCGCCAACCAGGTTCTGGCCCAGATGCACCTGTTCGAGCGCAGGTTCGCCGACCTGCCGGAAGATGCCCGGGAGAAAGGCGTTTACGTTCAGGTCCTGCCCAAGCACCTGGACGAGGAAGTGGCACGGGCCATGGTGGAAGGTTTTGGTGGCGTGATCACCAGGATGACCCCGGAGCAGGCCAAATACATCGGAGTACCGGTCGAAGGCCCGTACAAGCCGGAAAGCTACAAGTACTGATCGGGTATCAAGATGCAATCCCAGAAACAGTTCAGGCGCCGTTTCAGCTTTGAGTTTTTCCCGCCCAAGACCGACCAGGGCAAGGAGAAACTGCAGAACGTGCGCGACCAGCTGGCCGGGGTGAACCCGGACTTTTTCTCCGTCACCTTCGGCGCCGGTGGTTCCACCCGGGACCGCACCATTGAAACCGTGCTCAACCTGCACCGCCAGGGCATTCCCGCCGCACCGCACCTTTCCTGTGTCGGCGGTACCCGCCAGGAAATCAGCGAGCTGCTGGACCTGTATAAAGAGCACGGGATCAACCGGATTGTCGCCCTTCGGGGCGACATGCCCTCCGGCATGGGGGCTGCCGGTGAGCTGCGCCATGCCAACGAGCTGGTGGAGTTTATCCGCGAACACAGCGGTGACACCTTCAACCTGGAAGTCGCGGCGTACCCTGAGTTTCACCCTCAGGCCCGTAACGCCGAAGAAGATCTGAAGAACTTTGCCCGCAAGGTTCAGGCTGGCGCCAACAGCGCCATTACCCAATACTTTTTCAATGCGGACAGCTACTTCTATTTCATTGACCGCCTGGAGAAACTGGGCGTCACCATTCCGGTGGTGCCGGGCATCATGCCCATCGTCAACTTCTCAAGCCTGGTCCGCTTCTCCGACATGTGCGGCGCCGAAATCCCCCGCTGGATTCGCAAGCAGCTCGAAGCCTACGGCAACGACAGCGACTCCATCCGCAAGTTCGGCGAAGAAGTGATCACTGACATGTGTGAAAAGCTGCTCAGGGCCGGTGCGCCGGGCCTGCACTTTTACACCCTTAACCAGGCAGAGCCCAGCATCAGCATCTGGAAGAACCTGGGCATCAGTGATCGGGAAAAGATCGCTTTCTGACAGCAACGAAATGAACCTGGGGTCAGATGAACGCTTTCATCTGACCCCTTTTTCATTCCCCTTCCGGTCAAACCTCCCCGCCAAGCATTTGATTTCCTGTGCACATCTGCGCAATGGTCTAAAGTGGTTGTATGCAGTTCCATCAACGCTCCCCGGNGANCGCNGTCAACAGCAGTGNTTGGTCCGGCTTGCCTTACCGGGCNAATGGAGCCNCATNAGAAAGAAAAGGAGAANGTATGAGCACGAANTGGCTNAAGACNGTCNGCGCCAGCCTGGCNCTCACCGTTGCCGCAGGAACCGTCAGCNCAGAAACCCTGCGTGTCGTCACTGACCCCAGCTTTGTTCCGTTTGAAATGATGGATCAGCAAACCGGTGAAATGATCGGTTTCGACATGGAAATCATCCGTGAGGTTGCTGACCGGGCCGGTTTCGAGATTGATCTGAACACCATGGATTTCAATGGCATCATCCCGGCACTGCAAACCGGGAACGTGGATATCGCCATCGCAGGCATCACCATTACCGACCAGCGCGAAGAAATCGTTGATTTCTCCGATCCATACTACGATTCCGGTCTGCGCATTCTGGTTCGCCAGGGCGAAGATGGCGTAACGGAGTTAGACGATCTGGAAGGCAAGAAAATCGGCACCAAGATCGGCAGCACCAGTTACGACTACCTGATGAAGACCCTTGAGAAAGACGATGGTGTCACTCCGTATCCCGGCAGCTCAGACATGTACATGGCGCTGATGTCCCGTGCCATTGATGCGGTCTTCTATGATGCGCCGAACGTGGGTTACTTTGCCCGCACCAGGGGTAAAGGCAAGGTTAAAACCGTTGGTCCGCTTTACGAAGGCCAGCAATACGGCATCGCCCTCAAGAATGGCAGTGAGTGGATTGACGAAGTCAACGAGGCGCTCGCGTCCATGAAAGCAGACGGTACCTACCAAACCATCTATGAGAAATGGTTTGGCCCGATGCCGGAAGGCATGTAAGGGCAACCGGACCCGCAAGGTCTGATTCCCTGCGCCGGGGCGTGTTCACTCCGACCGTTCCTGATGCCACATTCCTTCGGAGATTCTTACAGTGGAATTCCAGTTTCAGTTCGACTGGCAGGCTGCCATCGACTCCATCCCTTTTCTGCTTGAAGGGATTCCCTACACCCTCCTGATTTCCTTCGGCGGTCTGCTCATCGGTTTTGCCCTGGGCATTTTCTTCGGCCTGCTGAGCATCAACAAGAGGTGGTTCCTGAAATGGCCGGCAACCGCCTATATCGAAATCTTTCGCGGTACTCCGATCCTGGTCCAGGTGCTGTTTATCTTTTACGGCCTGCCCGACCTGATCGGCGGCCCGATCAACCACCTGACCGCCGGTATCGCAGCCATTGCGCTGAACTCCGGCGCCTATATTTCGGAAGTGGTTCGCGGTGGTGTTCAGTCCATCGCCAAGGGCCAGAGCGAAGCGGGCCTTTCCCTGGGCCTGTCCAGGACCCAGACATTCTGGTCCATCATCTGGCCCCAGGCATTCCGCCGGATGATTCCGCCGCTGGGCAACCAGGCCATCGTCAGCATCAAGGACACCTCTCTTTTCTCGGTCATCGGTGTGGGCGAGCTGGTGCGCCAGGGTCAGATCTACATTGCCAACACCTTCACCGCGTTTGAGGTGTACTTTGTGGTCGCTATCCTTTACCTGGCCATCACCCTCTCACTGTCCATGATTCTCCGCTGGGTCGAGCGGCGCGGCCTGGTCTCTGTCTGAAGGAACGCTACCCATGACTCAGATTGTAAAAATGAAGGGCATGAACAAGTACTTCGGGAAACTGCATGTCCTTAAGGATATTGACCTTACCGTTGAACAGGGCGAAGTGGTGGTTATTATCGGTGCCAGCGGCTCCGGCAAATCCACCCTGATCCGCTGTGTGAACGGCCTTGAAGAATATGAATCCGGAACACTGGAGGTCGACGGTCAGCAACTCGCGCCCAAGAGCGGCAATCCGAAAGCTCTGGCTGAAATCCGCAAGGAAGTCGGAATGGTATTCCAGCAGTTCAACCTGTTCCCGCACCTTACGGTGAAGAAGAACATCATGCTGGCACCCCAGAAGGTCAAGGATGCCCCGGAAACCGTCGCCAACGCCACCGCAGAGCGTTTGCTGAACCGGGTAGGCATCGGCAACCAGGCCGACAAGTACCCCAGCCAGCTTTCCGGCGGTCAGCAACAGCGGGTCGCGATCGCCCGGGCCCTGGCCATGGAACCGCGGCTGATGCTGTTCGACGAACCTACGTCAGCGCTAGACCCGGAAATGATCGGTGAAGTGCTGGACGTTATGCGGGAACTGGCCAAGGAAGGCATGACCATGATGGTCGTGACGCACGAAATGGGCTTCGCCCGGGAAGTGGCCGACCGCGTGATCTACATTCACGAAGGCCAGATTGTGGAACAGGGCAAACCGGACGACGTGTTCGACAACCCGCAGAACGAACGCACCCAAGCGTTTCTTTCACGGGTTCTTGCACACTGAGCCAAACCGCCCGGATAAAGCCCCTGCTGCCGGGGCTTTTTCAGGTTTTTCTTTGTTCGGGGCCGAATAATTGGTTTTCTGTAACTTTTTCGCAATGTTAGTAAAATACGCTTACCCCGGTGTTCCAAAATACACGAGCAAACCAACAAGGTAAGAGAAAACCATGGCTAAGAAATATTTAAGCTTGATGCTGGCGGTTTCCGCTGTTTCCGCACAGGCCGGCACTGTTACGACTGACGGCGAGGATCTGGTGATCAATACCGAGAGTGGTATTGAGGTCAAAAGATCTGATGATTCGGCATCCTTTCAGCTTGGTGGCCGTATCCAGTGGGATTACGACGCAACGCAGTCGGATGACAAGGGCGTTGATACCAGGGATTTTGATGTGCGGCGTGCACGCCTATACGTCAAGGGCCGTTATGGCGACTGGGCCTACAAGACCCAGTTTAACGTCGCGGAAAGTGACGGTGCCAAAGGCGGTGACGTCGAAGACCTTTACATTCGGTACCTGGGGTTTGGCTCAGTTGCAAGCGTCACCATCGGCAAGCAGAAAGAGCCTTTCGGCCTGGAACAGCTGACAAGCTCGAAAGACATTTCCGCGCTGGAGCGCTCCGCCATGACCGAGCGTTATACCCCCGGACGCAGTGGCGGTATTCAGCTGAGCGGGAAGGGAAGTAACTGGACCTACGGTATCGGTTATTTTGAAGCGGATGGTGACGGCAGCAACGACTTCAATAATACCGCGATAACGGCACGGGGTACGTTTGCGCCGATTCAAACGAATGAGGCCGTTGTTCATCTTGGCGCGGGTTATACCACACGTGGGGCCGATGTTCAGGCGGATGAGATCGATACCTACAACCTGGAACTGGCTGGCCGTATGGGGCCTTTCCACGCTCAGGCCGAATACTTTGATTCCGAGGAAGGCCAGCTTGATATTGATGGCTACTACGTGCAGCTCGGCTGGGTTATTACCGGGGAAAGTCGCCCCTACAAAGCGGGTGTGTTCAAGCGGGTAAAACCGTCATCACCCAGAGGTGCCTGGGAGGTCATTGCCCGTTTCGAAGAGGGTGATGGAAAATACAGTGACGTGGGACTGGGCACCACCGACGGTGAGCAAACGACGCTGGGTGTCAACTACTATGCCAATAACAATGTTCGACTTGGTTTGAGCTACATGGATGGCGAACAGGCCAGTGGCGAAAGCGGAGATGAGGTTCGTGCGCGATTCCAGTATGCATTCTGATCATACCTGGTCCCCGGCTCCGCTTAGGTAAAGCCAGGAGTCTGCGTTGGTGTTGATGCTGACGAAGTAAAGAGTTAACCAGGTTCCAGGGGCAGATTTTTCTGCCCCTTTTTTATGGTGCGCCCGGCATGGCACTAAAATCGGGCGCCACACTGATCGAATGCTGGACATCGCCCCATCTTGGGGCGCAGCGAATTCATGAATCGGATTTCAGCTCTGCTTTTTAGAATTAAAATCCCTTTAAACAATTAGTTAGGCTGATTGGCACCTTGTTTGCTGTTGAGGAATTCGAAAAGCGCAACTTATAAAGGTGTACATAATGGATAAGCAAGCTCTCAGAAAATCCGGATTGCTCGGTGTTGGTCTGTTCGCAGCCCTTCAGGCAGCCCCGTCAATGGTCAGCGCTGATGTAAGCGCCAATGTAGGCGTCTCCAGTAATTACCTCTTCCGTGGCGTGACACAAACAGACAATTCAGCCGCTGTCCAGGGTGGGCTCGACTACGAGCACGCGTCCGGCTTGTATGCCGGTGTATGGGGCTCCAATGTGGATTTTGGCGACGGGACCAGCTATGAGTTTGATCTCTATGCTGGCTACTCGGGCGCTATTGACGATATCGGATATGACGTCGGGTATATATATTATGCCTACCCGGATGCGCCCGCCTCGATTGACTTCGGGGAGATCTACGGGGAGTTGAGTTACGGGTATCTATCCGCGGGGCTGGCCTATACAACAAACAGTGACAACAGCACACCAGGGCTGTACGTGGAAGGTGATGTCTTCTATTACCTGGCCGCCCACATACCGCTGGAAAATGATTTCAGTGCAGGCGTTACGCTGGGTTACTACGACTTTACCGACGACAAAAAACCGTCCGTGGGCGAGGCGAGCTATGGACATGCCGCCGCCAACGTAACCAAGGATGCGGGAGCGTTCGGCTCCGTCAGTCTCAATCTGGAATACTCGGATATCGACCCGGGCAGTGCCCTTGGCTCCGTCAACTCGGATGATCCGAAATTCTGGCTTGGCTGGAGTAAAAGCTTCTGATTACGGACGCTTTTCCAGTGGTTTTGGTCAAGTGAAAGCAGGCCCGGTCAATGGGCCTGCGTCCTGAAATCCTGCCATAGTAAATCATAGGGATTTTCAACTCTTCACCCCATCAGCGTCCCCTTAGTCTTTTTAAAGGGGTTTCGAGGCTCTGGAAGTTTGTCGGCATTGGCCAGCCGCCGCTGTTAACGGTAATATCCGCACAGGTTAACCGCCGACAATCCAGAACCTCACCGTCTGACGGAGATTTATCATGCGCAATGCTGACCTCGTCGCCCGTGGCCTCAAATCCGTGTGGCATCCCTGCACCCAGATGAAAGACCATGAAGGAACCCTGCCACTGGTCCCCATCAAGCGGGGCGAAGGTGTCTGGCTGGAAGACTTCGAGGGCAACCGGTTCATCGATGCCGTGAGCTCATGGTGGGTCAACCTGTTCGGCCATGCCAATCCGAGAATCAACGCCGCGATCCAGGAACAGATTGGCCAGCTTGAGCATGTCATCCTGGCCGGCTTTACCCATGAGCCCGTGGTCAACCTGTCCGAGCGCCTGATTGAGGTAACTCCGGAAGGGCTCAACAAATGCTTTTACGCCGATAATGGCTCGTCTGCGATCGAAGCTGCCCTCAAGATGAGTTTCCACTACTGGAAAAACCATGGCAAACCGGGCAAAAAAAACTTCGTGAACCTGAGCAACAGCTACCATGGGGAAACCCTGGGCGCACTGGCCCTCGGCGATGTGTCTCTCTACAAGGACACCTACCAGCCATTGCTGATGGAAGTCCTGACGGCCCCCTCCCCGGATGCTTTTAACAAAGAACCGGGCGAGACCGACGAGGATTACGCCCTGCGCCAGTTTGGGGCCATGGAAACACTGCTGGCTGAAAAACACGACGAAATCTGCGCCGTGGTGGTGGAACCTTTAATCCAGTGTGCCGGCGGCATGCGCATGCATCACCCGGTTTACCACACCAGGCTGAGAGAGGCCTGCGACCGCTATGGCGTGCACCTGATTGCTGATGAAATTGCAGTGGGCTTTGGCCGAACCGGTACCCTGTTCGCCTGCGAGCAGTCGGGCATCACTCCGGATTTCATGTGCCTGTCCAAGGGGCTGACCGCGGGCTACCTGCCGCTGTCCGTAGTGCTGACCACCGATGATGTCTACAACGCATTTTACGACGACTACGAAACCCTCAAGGCCTTCCTGCACAGCCACAGCTACACTGGCAACCCAATCGGCTGCGCCGTGGCACTGGCCACCCTGAATATCTTCCGGGACGACAACGTGATCGAGAGCAATCGCAGGCTCTCCACCTGCATGGCCGAATCCGTTGCCCACCTTGCGAACCACCCCAACGTGGGAGATATCCGCCAGCATGGCATGACCCTCGCCGTAGAGATGGTGCAAGACAAAGCATCGAAAACCCCGTTCCCCTGGCAGGAACGGCGGGGAATCCGGGTGTACCAGCACTCATTGACCCGCCAGGCCTTGCTTCGCCCCCTGGGTAATGTGGTTTACTTCATGCCGCCTTACGTAATCACCGAAGAGCAGATCCGGCACCTGGCCCAGGTCGCAACGGAAGGTATAGAGATCGCGGTTCGGGACTGACAACCGCCCCGCAACCTGAGAGAACCACCCATGCGCATCCCCCGCATCTACACCGATTCCGCCCTCAGCGAGGGCACAACCGCGCGCCTTGATGACAACGCCGCCCAGCATGTCGGCCGGGTGTTACGCATGCAACCAGGGCAGGAGTTGCTATTGTTCAATGGTAACGGCAACGACTACCCCGCCACCATCACCGGTGCCAGCAAAAAGAACGTAGAAGTCCAGGTGGGCACGCCGGGGGCCAACGCCACCGAATCCCCACTGGAAATCGTCCTTGGCCAGACCCTCTCCAAAGGCGACCGCATGGACTACGCCGTGCAAAAAGCCGTGGAAATGGGCGCCACCCGCATCGTTCCGCTGAGCACCGAACGCTGCGACGTGAAGCTCAAGGGCGACCGTGAGGACAAACGCCTGCGCCACTGGCAATCCGTCGCCATCAGCGCCGCCGAGCAATGCGGCCGCGCCCGCGTTCCCGGCATACTGCCGGTCATGACCCTGCCCGAGTGGTTCGAACACACCAAAGACTGCAGCCTGCGACTGGTTCTCCACCACCGCACCCAACAATCCCTCGACTCTCTATCCAAACCGTCCCGGGTTGCCCTCATGATCGGCCCCGAAGGCGGCCTCAGCCCGGAAGAAATTACCGCCGCGGAAACCGCCGGCTTCCTGCCGGTTGCCCTCGGCCCACGAGTTCTCAGAACCGAAACTGCGCCGGTAGCGGCCATGGCTCTTTGCCAATGGTTGTGGGGGGACATTGGCAGCTGATTAGCCCCCGGCCGTGCCGCCGTCACAAGCTGGCGCCCAAGTCATTGACATGGTGGGGCCGACAACATTACCCCTGTCGACCCGAAGCGACGTTGGGCATCACTCGGCAGTCGGGGCTGCAC
This sequence comes from Halomonas sp., assembly GCA_002707215.1. Taxonomy (GTDB): domain Bacteria; phylum Pseudomonadota; class Gammaproteobacteria; order Pseudomonadales; family Oleiphilaceae; genus Marinobacter. The sequence goes on along the minus strand of PAKW01000027.1, from coordinate 8,881 downwards.
CAATCACGGTCACGGCCGGAGGGTCTCCAGGTTCACCCACGCCTTGACCCATGCTGCCGGTGCGCCCGAACATACCGTTCGGGATCCGCATCGAACTGCTCGCGGCAGGCCGTCGCACAGAAGTAATAGCGCTTACCTTGGTATTCGGACTCCGCGGGGGCTGTCTTGTAGCTGACCTGCATGCCACAGACCGGATCCTCAAAAGACTTTTGCTCTTCTCGTTCACGTTTCATTGTTACCCTCTCCCTTTCACAGTTCACAATTAANGCAGCTTTTGCTGCNCCTTNCCCTTAACGGACCACCGCATCGGCGGGCTTGTCGAGGGTCGGGCGAGNTTNGTCTTCCCANCGNCGCTGGCCCTGGCCGTGATAAACGAGTGCTTTCANGGTGCTGCCNCCNTANAGTGACGCAGCTCGGCANNTNNNAGCGAGCTGCGCATGCGGATTGATTCCTGGTTACGCCAGACGCTCCAGCGCCAGAGCCACCCCCTGGCCGCCGCCGATGCACAGGGTGACCATGCCACGGCGTACGTCATCCCGGACCATGGCGTGCAGTAGCCGGGTTGTCAGCACCGCGCCGGTGGCCCCGATAGGATGGCCATGCGCGATCGCACCCCCTTCCACATTGACAATATCCTCGGCAAGCCCGAGCTCCCGGATCAGGGCAAGGACGATGGCCGCAAAGGCTTCGTTGATCTCGATGCGCTCGATATCGCCCAGGCTCCAGCCGGCACGCGCCAGCGCCTGTTGCACCGCCGGCACCGGGCCGAGACCGAAATAGCCGGGTTCCACCGCGCCAACGCCGTAGCTCACCAGCCGCGCCACAGGCTCGAGACCCTGGCGTTCCGCCCAGGCGCGATCAGCGACGATCATCGTCGCCGCGCCCGTGTTCAGCCCGGGAGCGTTGCCGGCGGTGATGGTGCCCTCCTTGCGGAAGGCTGGCCCGAGCTTGGCCAGGCCCTCGGCGGTGGCGTCGGGGCGATTGTGCTCGTCACGTTCGAAAGCCACCGTACCCTTGCGGGATTTGAGTTCGACCGGCACGATCTCGGCGTCGAAGCGCCCGGCTGCCTGAGCCTCGCTGAAGCGCTGCTGGCTGCGCGCCGCCCAGCGGTCCTGATCCTCACGACTGATGCCGAAGCGGCTGACCAGATCCTCGGTGTGCCACCCCGAGTGCTGATCGGAAAAGGCATCGTTGAGCCCGTCGCGCAGCATGCTGTCGTAGATCTCGGCATTGCCCATACGATGGCCCCAGCGCCCGCGCAGATCCAGATAGGGCGCAAGGTCCATATTTTCCATCCCGCCGGCGATGACACAGTCGAGATGCCCGAGCATCACCTCCTGGGCGGCAGTGGCCACGGCCTGGGCACCGGAGCCGCAGACCCGGTTGACAGTCATCGCCGGTACCGACACCGGCAACCCCGCATGGATGGCCGCCTGGCGCGCAGGGTTCATCCTGGCGCCGGCCTGAATCACCTGACCCAGGACCACACTCTGCACGCCCTCGGGGGCCAGGCCCGAGCGGCGCAGGCTCTCGGCGATGGCGATAGCTCCGAGCCCGGGTGCCGGCGTGTCCTTGAGCGTGCCACCGTAGGTGCCGATGGCTGTGCGTACCGGGGCGCAGAGAACGACATTGGATTCCTTCATGATTGATCACCTCGCGTATCTGTTTTGTCCTTGCCGAACCATGACCCGCCATAGAGCCCCTTGAACGCCATCTCGAAGACGCTGTCGCGGGTCGTGCCCGCAAGCGTCAGTGCCGAGGTGATCGAGTTGCTCATCAACGTCTCCCATCGCCGATAGGGGTTGCTGTGATCGACCGGCGTTGGCGTGGTCTCCACCCTCTCGGCCAGCCACTTCACTCCGGCCATCCAGGGCGCGAAGCGCTCCGAGAACATCAGGCGGCTGGTCCGTGCCGGATGCAGTTGGCGCAGCATCTCGGCCGACCAGGGGGTGGTGAACCGCCGCACCCAGGGCCCGACAAAGGTCTCGTAGAGGGCCACGTTGCGTTTGGAGAGGGCTTTTACGCGCTCGAACTCCGGCGTCTGGTCGGGGTACTCCAGGTCTTCCACCTGACGTTCCTCGAAATGCACCTGGAACTGGGGCTTGTGACAGTCCGGGTCGCCGGTGGGATTATCGATCTTCATCTCGTAGAGCCCGGGGGCAAGATCATTGAAATCGCCGACACTCTCAAGGATGGCCCGATGCTCCAGCCGTGCGACCTTGGCGGAAACGAAGATTCCCAGATGACCAACGTGTGGGTTGATCAGGTAGACGATGCGCTGGCCAGCGGCCTTGAGTGCCTTGGTGTCGGGGTACACCGCCGGAATCCAGTTGAGCGCCTGGTGCGGTGGGGTGATGTTGTCGCCACTGGAGGCGAAGATCACCAGCGGGTTGCGGATGCGCTTGAGGTCGACGGTGCAACCGGGATGGAGCTCAAGCTCGCCACGTTCCAGCTTGTTCCCGACGAAGAGATTCTCGACAATGGCAACGATCTCTTCCTTGCTCAGGCTATAGAAGCCGGTCCACCAGCGTTCGAAGTCCAGGAACCGCTCGCGCTGGTCATCAATGTCGGCAAACAGCTGGTAGTCCTTCTGCCAAAAGGTATTTGCCGGCTTGAGGGATTCGAAGTTGGCCGCCAGATGGGCGCCGTCGAAGCGCCCGCCCCCCAGGTCCGCCAGCAGGTGCGCCATCCAGGCGCCGCCCAGCAGTCCGCCGGCGAGGCGCATGGGATTGACGCCGGATTCACCGGACCAGTAGGACAGCGGAGCGCCGTTAAGCACCGCCGGTCCGGCCAGGCCCTCACAATCCGCCGAGAGCAGCGCGATGGCCCAGCCTGCCTGACAGTTGCCGTAGAGCACCGGCGGTTTGCCGGGATGGCGCTCGGCCAGCGTCTCGACGAAGCGCCGCAGCACGTGCAACACGTCCTCCAGTGTCTGCCCGGGCATGGGCTCGGGGAAGAAGATCACGAAATAGACCGGGTGCCCCTCGTGGAGCGCCATGCCCACTTCGGAGTCTTGCTTGAAACCGCCGATACCGGGGCCATGACCGGCGCGCGGATCGACGATCATTACTGGCGGCCTGGTCTCGTCGAGGCAGTCGTCCAGAAAGTCCTCGCCGACCCGGGTGATGCGCAGCAAGGCGTAATTGGCAGGGCGCTCCAGCCGGCGGCCGTCCAGGATCATCTCATAGTCGAAGTCGAGCAGCGGTGGCTTGCCGGCCTGCTCATGCTCAAGCATGTTGTTGGCACGCTCGCGCAGGGTGTCCAGGTAGAGCACACCGCGCCGCCACAGGTCGGCCTGGTAGGCGAACAGTTCCGCCACCGGGTTGCCCGGGGGGGTGGCGTGTTCGTCGGGCGTGGCTATCGGGCCGGGCGCCTTGTCTATCGTTAGTTTGGTATTCATAGTGGCTTTACCTCTCAGTGTCAGAATACGGTTTGGTACAGGAATCGCCAGAATTCGCTCGACCCATGGGCAGAGACAGGACGAGGTGAAAGCCTGCAGCTTTTGACTCTTGCTAACCGCTAGCCTATGTGATCAAGCTGAATCTAAACTGAACACACTCGATGATATGAGATGTTCAAGCTCTATCACAGGTCTTCCATCTTTGCGCCTTGCGGTGTCCCGAACAACACGCATGGCGAGCGGTTGATTAACCCCCGACCGTGCCGCCGTCGCAATACGGCTCGCCAGTCATTGACAGATAACAGGGCAGCCAACATTATCCCCTCGGCCGAAAGCGCGGTCGAAGACAATTCCATCGCCGTAGCTGCGTTGCGGGAATGCATTTCCAAGACTGTGCGTAGCACACGCGCCACTGGCGTTTGAGCAGGCGGGCAGGCCCTTCTTCTCAGGCTCCAGGACAACAACCATGAAATGACTGCGAGTACCAGATGACCAGCCTGCTAAGCACCCAAGAGTTCTGGCAATACCTCAGCATCCCGGTGATTGCCGCCCTGATCGGCTGGAGCACCAACTGGCTCGCCATCAAAATGACCTTCTACCCCCTGGAGTTCATCGGCAAGCCGCCGTTTCTTGGCTGGCAAGGCATCATCCCCTCCAAAGCCCGGAAAATGGCCGCCATCAGCGTAGACGCCACTATCTCCAAAATCGGCACCGTTCCGGAAATCTTCCAGCAGATCGACCCAAAGGTACTGGCCACCCACATTGTTCACTCCGTAGACCCTCGCATCGAAGAATACGTGGACGAAATGATGCTGGAGGAACACCCCACCTTCTGGGAAAACCTCCCGGCTTCTGCCCGGAAAATGGTTTACGACCGGGTCCGGAAGTCCACCCCTCAACGGGTCGACAACCTCGTTGAAGACATCTCCGGTAACATCGAAGATCTGCTGGACATCAAGGGCATGGTGATCGAGCGCCTGGCGAGCGACAAGGAACTGCTGAACCGGATCTTTCTTGAATGCGGTGAAGTCGAGTTCCGCTTTATCATCAACTCCGGTCTCTACTTCGGCTTCCTGTTCGGCCTGATTCAGATGGCTGTCTGGTATGTGTATCCGGGCTGGTGGGTGCTGCCGTTCTTCGGCTTGCTGGTTGGCTGGGCCACCAACTGGATTGCACTTAACGTCATCTTCCGCCCGTTACGGGCGAAAAAAATCGGGCCATTCCGGGTGCAGGGCCTGTTTCTCAAGCGACAGCCGGCGGTGGCGGAGTCCTTCTGCCACATCGTCACCCATGAAATCCTCACCGTTGGCAACATCATTAACGCGATTCTCGACGGCCCCAAGGGCGACCGGGCCCGCAACATGGTAAAGAAACACATCAAGCCGCTGGTGGATGAAACCGCCGGCATGGGCAAGGCACTGACCCAGGTGGCTTTTGGCCCCACCGGGTTTGCCTCCCTGAAAAACAGGGTTGGCGAGAAGGCCATCACAATATCCCAGACGTCCTTCAACAACCCCGTATTCGAGAAAGACCGGGCAAGGGCCGTCGAATCCATTATGGTGGAGCGAATGATTGCCCTGTCCTCCGAGGAGTTTCAGGACCTGCTCCGGCCCTGCTTCCAGGAAGATGAAATCAAACTGATCCTGGTAGGCGCCTTCCTGGGCTTCGGTGCCGGTATCGGCCAACTGGTCTTCGTGTTCGGCGAATCCTTCCTGTAAATTCCGGCTTCAATTCGCGGGCTTAGCCTGTGCAAGGATGCATCATACCTCTATACTCACCGAAACGGAGGTTCACTACTTCGAGCAGGTTCGACCCGGAGGCAACGGATGCCAGGTTTTCTTTCCTGGATTTCAGGATTATTCTCTACCTCACAATCCGCACCACCCGCCCCGGAGGCGCGGCTTTTCAATCCGGCACCGGAAGACCCGGCCAATGCCCCCCAGGACACTGGCCCCCAACTCGCCCAGCAACTGGAAGATCACCTGTTCTGCTGGCTGCTGGACGCCGAGCCTCGCGCTCTGAAGGCCGATCTCTCGACCTCCGGAGATGTTCTGGGGGAACTGCACCAACGCCTCTCCAATAACCGGGTGGACGAACTTCCCAGGCAACCCATGAGCCTGCCAATGCTGATGCGGGCGCTGTCCGACGAATCCACGGATCGCCAGCGGCTCACCGACATCATTCTCGGGGACCCTTCACTGACGGATCAGCTCCTGCAGATTGCCAACAGCCCCTATTTCCGTCCTGGGGACCATTCCATTGAGTCGGTGGATCAGGCAGTCTTTGTGCTCGGAGTCGATGGCATCCGGAATGTCATCGCCGCTGCGGTGATGCGCCCGATGATGGCCGCCAGGAACAGCCGTGAAGCGCTTTTCGGTCAGCGGGCGTGGCGCTGGGGGCTGACCTGCGCGCGAGCATCGGAACTTATTGCGAAAATACATGGAGAGGACACCAGCGGCCATTTCATGGTGGGATTGCTGCCTTCACTGGCCTACATCACCATTCGGCGGGAGCTCCAGCGGATCTGCCGGTCCCGGACAACCAGCGCAGAGCCGGAGCCGGCACTGATTCGCCATGCACTGGCCCGCTACCAATGGGCCACCTGCCAGTTACTGGCCAATGAGTGGGATCTGCCGCCCAAGTACCACGCCTACCTTCTGGCCGCGGAGCGCCCTGCCCCGAGACAGAAACATACCCCCCTGACCGACGGCATGGTGATCGGCACCCGGGAAGTCCTGAGGCACGCCCATCAACGCAACCTCGCCGAAGAGGACCTGCCCAGGGTGGTCCGGCTGACAGATGACCAGATCAGCAACGTCCGCAGGGCACTTCAGACCATGCTCCGGGAAGGCGGGCGCTCAACCGTCAGAAGCTGAGACCGGCTCCGGTCCGGCCTGCGAACGGGTCTTTTGCGAGCCTCCCTGGCCGCGCAACAACTCGGCAAATGTCGGGGTTTCATCGGTTCTTTGTGTTCCCACCAGCTCCGCGGGAATCACATTCGGGAGCCGGTCCACAACCCGGTCTTCATCGTTGCGGACAACCCTCAGTACGTCACCCACGGTAATCAGATCCAGTGCCCGGCCGGGCGCAAGCTGATCGCCCTGGCGCCCGGCCAGTGTCAGCAGGCCCGCCCGGATCAACTTGTCGCTCAGGGCACGGGTCACTTCGCCCGGCACTTTCAACTGGTGCTCAAGCGCCTCCTGCTGAGGCGCCGGCTTGCCTTCACTGAAAGGTTTGGCCACCAGCCACATGGTTGCCAGTGCGACCTTCTCCTGCAACTCAGGCGCCAGTTGTACCTGACGTCGTTTGGCCACCGAACCGGGATTCTGCAGATAAAACGTCAGGCTGGCACCGAGCAGCAGAATCATCCAGTTCAGGTAGATCCAGATCAACAGGATAATGCCTATGGCGAAACTGGAATAGATGGCCGCGTACTTGGTGGTCCCCGCCACAAACGATGCGAACAGCATACCACCCGCCTGCCATGAAACCCCGGCCACAAGCCCACCAATCGCAGCAAAACGTAACTTGACCCGGGTATTGGGCATGAACACATAAACAAAGGTAAAGGCACCAACCACAAGGAAGAAGGGGGTAAAACGACTGGCGACAAGAATTACAGAGCCAAAGGGCTCAATCTCAATGAGTTTCTGAACAACCGCCGAGGAAAAAATGGTGGCACTGACACCAATCGCTGACACCATCAGAAGCGGACCAACCATGATCACGCTCAGGTAGTTGCTGAAGCGCTGTGACATGGAGCGCATGTCTGGCACCCGCCAGATCATGTTGAAGGAGCGCTCAATCTTCTGAAGCAGGGAAACAACCGTGTAAACCAGCAAGGCAAGGCCGACGGACCCCAGCACACCGACTTTCATGTTATCGACAAATCCCAGAATCCGTTCCGCAAGCTCGATGCCCTGCGGCCCAAGGGGCTGAAAAAACTGGAACAGGAACGGCTCCATTCGCTGGTGCACACCCAGCGCTTTCAGCACTGAGAAGCTCAGGGCAAGTAACGGCACAATACTCAGCAAGGTGGTATAAACCAGGCTCATAGCATGGAGCGTCAGCTGCCCGCTGAGAACATCCCGGGCCATTGCATACACCGTGCGCCCGACCTTGTACAACCAGGTCCAGGGCCAGCTCTGGGGCGGGTTGGGGTTGGCCAGAATCCAGCTCTCCGCAGCCTGGAGCCGTTCTTTGAATTGGAATGAAGCCACTATAGGTCCTGTCGTTCCTCGTTTTGTTTAGTTTATCAGACAGATATCCAGTCGCGACCTAGTATGGCTGATTCACGGCCTTTTGCGAGAGTCTGAATCACAATATAGTCAAACGTGAGGGCGCACTGCCGCCGAAGTGGTTTACTCAGCCCCCGACGCCAGGTTGACAGCAGTAATACCGACAATGCGCTGCCGCGCTTCCCGGCTGGCCCAGGCAGAGTGCGGGGTAATGATCAGGTTTGGAATATCGTCCGCCAGCAGGGGGTTGCCGTGCCGGGGCGGCTCCTCGGTCAGTACATCGAACCCGGCACCGCCGATTTCGCCGGCCCTCAGGGCGTCCGCCAGTGCCTGCTCGTTCACCAGACCACCCCGGCTGGTGTTGATCAGCAGTGAATCAGGCTTCATCAGTTTCAGTTCACGGGCACCAATCAGGTCACGGGTCTCATCCGTGAGCAGGCAATGGAGTGACAGCACATCCACCCGCGGCAGCAGTTCTTCCAGAGGAATCCGGGGGTAATCATCCACGACTCCCGCTCCCTGACCCGGCCGTGCACCCAACACGACTTTCATTCCGAATGCAGCCGCACGCTCTGCCACCCCCTGACCCAGGTCACCATAGCCGACAATTCCAAGGGTGCGCCCCTCCAGCTCCATGATCGGATGATCCATCAGGCAGAACATGTCACTCCGGCCCCAATGCCCGGCCTGGACATCCCGGCTGTAATCCAGCAACCGTGTGGCCAGTGCCAGCATCAGTGCCATGGTGTGCTGCGCCACCGTGGCACGGCCGTAGTTGGTCACGTTCATCACCTTGATGCCGTGATCCTTCGCCGCCGCCTGGTCAATGTTGTTCAGGCCCGTAGCCACCACCGCAATGGCCGTCAGCTCCGGACAAGCCTCGAAATGCTCCCGGCTGAGCACCACCTTGTTGACCAGAACCGTATCAAAGCCCCGGATCCGCTCCAGCACCTGCTCCGGGGCAGTCCGGTCATACTTTTCAAGCTTGCCGGTCACTGATTCGATAGGCGACAGATCCACATCATCGCCGAGCGTCTTGGCGTCAAGAAACACCGCTTTCATACTTTTCTCCTGAATCCAGATAGCCACAGATTAAGCTAGACTGAAGCAAACGTCCAAATGTCCAAGAACAAGGTGGAAACCATGGAGCACGAATTCTGGCACGAACGCTGGGCCAAGAAGGAAATCGGCTTTCACGAAGGCACCGTCAATCAGTATCTCCATGACCACTGGCCCGAACTCG
>PAKW01000026.1 GCA_002707215.1 Halomonas sp. | reverse complement strand
GAACGGGCAATGGTGCCGAGGTTCTGGATAACGTCGTCACGGGTCATACCGATGCCGTTGTCGGTCAGGGTGACAGTGTTAGCCTCTTCGTCGAAATCCAGACGAATCTTCAGATCAGGATCGCCCTCATAGAGGCTGTCATCCTTCAGGGCCGCGAAACGCAGCTTGTCTTCGGCATCCGAGGCGTTCGAAATCAGCTCACGAAGGAAGATTTCCTTGTTGGAATACAGGGAATGGATCATCAAATGAAGTAGCTGCTTCACTTCGGTCTGAAAACCCAGGGTCTCTTTTTGCATTTCAACCGTCATGGCGTTTGGCACTCCTGCTTTGTTTCAATCGGTGGAGCGGCGCGGGTAGGGAGGGCTTTCCAAAACACGCTGTGAATACTTCCCTGTACGCTCGGCTCCGCCATCCATGGCTCCGCACGGTTTTGGAAAGCCCTCCCTACCCGTGCCACCAGGCTATCGAGTTCGTGTTGAACAGGAATTGGGGGCACACCGGGGCATTTCAAGCCCCGGTGTATCGGCAAAGTCAGTCTTCCAGGAGGAAGTGTGCTCGCGCGGTCGCGATGGGTTGCGAACGGGATTTCTGCCAGGCGCTGACCATCACGTTGGCCACCCGGTTGCCCTGGCGGGTCAGGCGGCATTCGGCGTAGGTCTCACGGTTGAGGCCCGCCCGGAGGTAATCCAGGGAAAAGTCGACGATGCGGGGCATGCGAAGGCTTTCCTGGGACATAATCAGGTAGATATTGGCGGCCATTTCCATAAAGCCACCAATCACACCGCCGTGGATGGCCGGCAGGATCGGGTTGCCAAGGTTGGAATCCTTGCAGGGCAGGCGGAAAATCAGGTCGTCTCCGAACTGCTCACACTGCAGGCCGATCCAGGTGGCGTAGGGAATACTTTCAAGCATCCGGTTGAAGTCGCCGGTTTCCTGGGTATACCGGAGAATTTCCGGATCGGTCATTCTTCACCTCCTGTAATCAGGTCCCGGTAATGTCTGGGGCTGGCATCCTTTCCAATGCGCATGAAGGTGGCTACGCAGTTGGCAATCGTTTCACCCCCCTGCTGGTAAGCCTCACAGCGGGTAAAGATAATGTTACGGGTTATCCGGTAGGTTTCGGCCCGGGCATAAACCGGCTTACGGGGCTGCGCCGGGCGCATGTAGTCCACCCGCAGGTCCAGCGTCGGGCAGAGTTCGAAGTCCTCCAGGGCGCACAGAATCACGCAACCTGAGGTTGTATCCATCAACGTGGTTATGGCCCCACCATGAATCACGCCTGTGTCCGGATTTCCGATGATCCGGTCACTGTAGGGCAGGCACAGTGTCAGGCTGCCTTTTTTGGCCTTGGTTACGGTGAGACCGAGCTCTTTGGCCTGGTTGAGTGTATCGATAAAACGGGTCACCCGTTTGCGTCGGATATCATCGTTCATTCAGGTTCAACCTGTCGGTCAGCTTTTGGGTTTGGGGATGCTTTCAGCCTTGTCGGGGACCGGTTCCTCGAACACCTTCCCGGCCCGCAGGGCCTCAAGGGCACTGGAACAGAATTCCCGGCGGTAAAGTACGATAACCACCAGTGTCGAGGCGGCTATAAAAATGATCGGATGAATAAACCAGCCAACCACCGCCAACGCGTAATAGTAGGAGCGCAGGCCAAGGTTGAAAGCATCACCGGCCAGATTACAGACATTGCCGGCACTGCGGGCGAAGGCTTCGCGGCCAGCGGGGCTGGTTTTGGTGTCGTCCGGCGGCGGCGCACTGCCGATCATCACCGACACAAAGTTGTACATCCGCATCGACCAGGTAAATTTAAAAAAGGCGTAGATAAAGACCACCAGCAACACCACCATGCGCAACTCCCAGATTTCCCGGGTTGGCAGTGTGCCGAATGGCATGGTACTGAATACTTCCATGACTTCCTGGGTATAACCCAGGGCCGTGATAATACCAGCCAGGATCAACAGACAGCTGGAGGCGAAAAAGGCGCCATTGCGCTCGAGATTGCCAACCACGGAGGCATCGGCGATGCGGTTCTCCCGCCGCAGCATGAGCCGCATCCAGTCCTCCCGGTACAGATCAAGGGTGTTGGACAGGCAGGGCCGATCAGCAGCCCGGCGTTTGGAGTATTCGGTGTAGCCAAGCCAGCAAACCAGGAACCAGAGCAATGCAATCAGTTCGAGTAGATTACCCATTGGCGGCCTTAGAGTGAAAAGTACGAAACGGCGCGGGAACAGAAGCTTATGATACGCCAAGGACCTGTTTGCCACCACCGCTGAGACATGCCGGGTAATCCAACGCCAGGCAATGTTGTGCTATAAACAGGCCGTTCAGGATTCGGGCACCTGACAAAATCCGTGCCCGCCATTGCACCAACAAAAGGGAGTCCACCGTGAACCTGCCCGCTATAAAAATCAGCCTATTTACAATTGCCATGACTTTCACACTGGGCGGTTGCTCGGTCAACCCGGTTACCGGAGAAAAGCAGCTTTCGCTGATCGGAGAGAGCCAGGAGCTCGCCATGGGCGCGGAGCAATACGTGCCCACCCAGCAAACCCAGGGCGGCCAGTTTTACGTTGATCCCGAGCTGACCCTGTACGTCCGGGAAGTCGGCCAGAAAATGGCGGCGGTGAGTGACCGACCGGATCTGCCCTATGAGTTCGTGGTTCTTAACAGCAGCATTCCCAATGCCTGGGCCCTGCCTGGCGGAAAGATTGCCATCAACCGAGGCCTGCTGACAGAGCTCGGCGACGAGGCCCAACTGGCGTCCGTCCTGGGCCATGAGATTGTTCATGCGGCGGCGAGGCACAGTGTCCAGCGAATGCAGCAGGGCATGTTAATCAGCGCAGGTGTTGCCGGCCTTGGTTTTGCGTTGTCGGACAACGAGTGGTCCGGCCTGATCATGGGTGGCGCCGCGCTGGGCGCTCAGCTTGCATTGGCTCAATACAGCCAGGGCGATGAGCTGGAATCCGATCACTACGGCATTCTCTACATGAAAGAAGCAGGCTACGATCCTGCCGCCGCGGTTGAGCTTCAGGAAATCTTCCTGAAATTATCGGAAGGCAGGCAGTCCGGTTTTATCGACGGCCTGTTCGCCACTCACCCGCCCTCTGCGAAACGGGTGGAGGAAAACCGGCAACTCGCCCGGAAAATCGGGACTGGCGGCTACCGTGGCAAGGATGTTTACGACCGCAGAATGGCCAAACTTCGCTCACTGCAACCTGCCTATGATGCCCACGACAAAGCCATGGAACTGGCTTCCAAGGGCGAGATGAAAGCGGCTCTGGACAAGGTGAATGAAGCCATTCGCCTGCTGCCACGGGAAGCGATGTTTTACGCCCTGCGCGGCCGCATTTATCAGGAGCAGAAACAGGATGACAAAGCGAGTACCGATTTCGAGAAGGCGGTGGAACTCTATCCCGAAATGTTCAAATATCGTCTTTACAACGGCCTGAACGCCCTGAGGCTCAACAATCTGGACAAGGCCCGGGAGAACCTCACAAAAGCCAATGAGACGGTCCCCACATCCATTGCCTTCCTGCGCCTGGGCGATGTTGCCGTTAAACAGAACAACCGTAATGAGGCCATCGCCTACTACAGCAAGGCCGCTGAAGCCGGCGGCAATGTTGCCGAAGAGGCCAAACGGAAACTGGCTGTGTTGACTCAGTAATTTCCTGCCAGATCAACTCCCTGGAAAGGCCGGAGTCCTGCGAAACTCCGGCCTTTTTGGTTTCACCGAAGGCTGGTTTCTGGTGCGACGCGCATCTTCAGCCGTCGTCTCCATTGACTTTTAGAGCAATAACTCTAAAAATCACAGAACATCAACAACAATTGGATGACGGACATGTTAGCGAAACGTATCCAGCCCATGGTTTTCCAGGCGCGCCGCCTGTATGTGGAACTGATGTTCCAGGTGATGGGGCGGGCCCTGCAGGCGGTGAGTGAGGTGGATGAGAACGTCCAGAATGAAACACGGGCCCTGCCCGACGGCTTTCTGTTTGAAATGATGGTGATGCCCGGTGGTTCCCGGCTGATTGTGGAACATACCGGTCAGGGGCGATTCCGCTACCATGGCAACAGCGCTCCCCGTCCGGTGGACCTTTCGATCCAGTTCAAACACATCGCCCATGCCTTTCTGGTGCTGTCCTTCCAGGAGAAAACGTCGGTGGCGTTCGCCAATGACCGCATGCTGGTAGACGGCGANATCAGNNANGCCGTGCGGATGACCCGGATTCTCAATCGCCTGGAATCCTTCATCCTGCCCAAACTGGTTGCCCGGCGGGCCGTCAAGGAATACCCGGCGGACCTGCACCTGCCTGAAAAACTGATCAGCGCCGCACGTATTTACCTGAAAGTTGCCACCAATTTCATCGAGACAGCGAGAGCATAATGACCAACAAATACTATGAGTTCTTCTGCCCGGTAAAAGTGATTGCCGGCAAGGCCGCCCTCGAACACATTCCTTATGAACTGACTGGCATGGCCGCCAAACGGCCGATGATTGTCACTGACAAGGGCGTGCGCGCCGCGGGCCTGCTGGAACCGGTGATTGCCGCCTGCGAGGAAAGCGGGCTGGAAATCACCGCCATCTACGATGACGTGCCACCGGATTCCTCCACCACCGTGGTGCGTGATATTGCCGGTCTTTACCGCCGGGAAAAATGCGACTCCATCATCGCTGTCGGGGGTGGCTCGGCCATTGATACCGGCAAGGCGGTCAACATCCTGGTGTCCGAGGGCGGTGACGACATTGCCAGGTACAGCGGCGCTGGTGTGCTCAAACATCCCCTGAAACCGTTTCTGGTGGTTCCGACCACCGCCGGCACTGGCTCCGAAGTAACCTCGGTTGCGGTGATTACCGACGAGGGCAAGGGCGTAAAGCTCCCGTTTACCTCCTCGTTCCTGCTGCCCAATGCCGCGATCATTGATCCGCGCATGACCCTCACCCTGCCGCCGCATATCACGGCGGCAACGGCGATGGATGCCATGACCCATGCAACGGAAGCCTTCACCTGCATGGCAAAGAATCCGCTGAGCGATGCCTACGCTACGGCGGCAATCAAGAAGGTCAGCGAGTCCCTTCTGAAGGTCATGGACAACCCGAAAGACAGTGACGGCCGGCTGGAACTGGCTCAGGCTTCCACCATGGCAGGCATTGCCTTCTCCAACTCCATGGTGGGCCTGGTGCATGCTCTCGGACATGCAACCGGTGCCATCTGCCACCTGCCCCATGGGTTGTGCATGAGCCTGTACCTGCCCTACGTACTGGAGTACAACCTCGAAACGATCCGGGAGCCCCTGGGCGAGTTGCTACTATTCCTGGAAGGACCGGAAGTCTACGCCGCTACCCCGGCAAGCCGCCGGGCCGAGGCCAGTATTTCCGCGATCCGGAAATTACGGGATGCGCTTTACAAACGGTGTCAGTTGCCGCGCACGCTGAAAGAAACCGGCAGGGTGACGGAAACGCAGTTGGACGCTATCGCGGAGATGGCGCTGGATGATGGTTCCATCATGTTCAACCCGAAGGAAGTCAGCCCAGAGGATGCCCGCGCCGTGCTGCGTCGCGCCTGGGCCTGACCATTGCCATTAATTCGTCATAGGGGGCCGTTCATCGGCCCCCTTCCTCCGGTTGCCTGAACATAGATTTCAAGTCATTGACATTGACCAACAAAGGAGTAACAACCACAGTGGCTGGCAGGATCTTAGCCGGTTCGTTTTTTCAACTACAGCACTGTTCCGTAACCAGTTCCCGACGTCCTGGAAGGGCATCAGCGGATACGGACTCCGATTCATGCTTCGGTCGGAATTTATTCCAGGCGCCTGAGCAATAGCATCGGCGACACGCTCAACACCGGCCGCAATTGCCATCGGCCAAACAGCGCCAATACAACTGCGCTGATCAGAGGGATCGGCAAGACCACACGCCAGTGCCACTGGAAGGTTCCTTCAAACATCCGGAACTGAAGTGCCCATACGGCAGCCTCAGCGGCAACCACACCCAGTACGCCGGCAAAGCCACCCAGCAAGGCAAACTCCAGCATGGTACTGCGCACCAGCATGCTTTGTCGCCCGCCCAGGGTTCTCAACAGGGCGCCCTCCCGCTGCCGGTCACGGAGAGTGGCGCTGACCACAGCGGCCATCACCACCAGTGCGGCGACGAGAATGAGTGCCAGAATTGCTTCAATGGCCTGGGTAACCTGCCGGACGATCTCCTGAATCCGGTCGATGATGTGGTCAATCTCCAGCACTGACACCGTAGGGAACCGTCGGGAGAACTCATTCAGGGCATCTTTTTTGTCCCTGGGCAGATAGAAACTGGTGATCCAGGTGGCTGGCATATCCGACAGACCGCCGCCAGGCGGGAAAGCCATGTAGAAGTTGGGCTTCATGCTGTCCCATTGAACGGTGCGAATACTGGTCATGGTTTCGGTGACTTTTTCGGAGCCGATGGTGAACGTCAGCGCATCACCCAGAACAAGACCCAGCTTTGCTGCCAGTTCGGACTCCACGGAAACCCCGTCTTTCTGACCCTGCCGGAACCAGTTACCCTCCACAATCCGGTTATCGCCTGGCAGTTCCGACATCCAGGTCAGGTTCAGCTCGCGGTTGAGGGCACCAATACGCTCATCCTTGCTGACCGCCTCCTTCACGGGCTGGCCATTAAGCTCGGTCAGGCGGCCGCGAACCATGGGATAGAGTTTATCCAGTGGCTGACCACGTTCCTGCCAGAAGGTGTCGATTTCATCGACCGTGTCCGGCGCAATGTTGATCAGGAAATGATTGGGCGCGTCGTCGGGCAGTTGTGCCTGCCAGTCCGCCAGCAAAGATGTCCGCACCAGAACCAGTGTGGCTGCCAGCATAAGGGTCATCGCAAAGACCGCAATCTGGGACAGGCTGGCTTTACGGTGCCGGTAAAGACCGACAAGAGCCAGGCGCCAGGAATTGCTGCCACCACGGACCCGGCGAAGGGTCGCAACCAGCAGCCAGCCGGCCAATCCGAGCGCTCCCAGCAACAATGCGAGACCACCGAGCAGGGAAACCACCAGTGCCAGCTCGCCGGCGTACATCCACACCAGGCCGAACACCGCCGCTATGGCGATAACCAGGTCCGGCAGCGCTTCGCGGCCGGTTTCCCCGGGCTGGCTGCGCAACACCCGCATGGCCGGTACATTTCGAAGCCGGCGTACAGGAGGGTAGGCAAAGGCAAACAGGGAGACCAGCGCCGTGAGCAAGGCGGGCACCAGAGCTGAGGGGTCAAGCTGGAAGCCCACCGGGCGCTCCAGCAGCTCGCTCAATATACGGGTCAGCAGCCAATACAGTGGAAGTGCGACCAAAAGGCCACCGACAATCCCCGTTACCCCCCAGAGCGCCAGCCGCCGGAGATACAGGCCTCCAATACCGGCACCACTCAGGCCAAGAGTCTTGAGCAGGGCCACGGTATCACGCTGGGATAACGCGTATTGCCGGCTCGCCACTGCAACGGCCACGGCGGCGAGCAGCACGGCCAGGCTGCCACCGAGCAACAGGAAGCGTTCGGCGCGTGCCAGCGACCGGGAGAAGGTTTCGCCGTCACGCACACTCTCCCATTCATGGCTGGGCTCAAGCCGGGGCTGAAGCCATTGGTAATAGGCGTCGAGAGAGGTCTCGTTACCGGCAAACAGATAAACAAACTCAACCCGGCTACCTTCCTGAATTACGCCGGTAGAGGGCACATCGTCCACATGCATCATGACCCGCGGAGCCAGGGCTGAAAGACGGAAACCGCCGTCCGGCTCGCGAATCAGCAGGCCAGATACCGTCAGGCTTCGGCTTCCTACTTCCAGACTGTCACCGACTTCCAGCTCCAGGAGACGCAACAGGCGGGGATTAATCCATACTTCACCTGGCGCCGGGCCCCGTTTTACCAGCTCCCTCGGCCCCTGGGCATTCCGCTGGATCTCAATGTCTCCTCTGAGGGGGTATTCGTTACTCACCGCCTTGACCGACACCAGTTGGAAGTTGTCGGCACCGAACACCATGGTCGAGAACTGCACCATGCGTCCGGTTTCAAGGCCACGCTCTGTCGCCTGCTCCAGCCAGGATTCCGGAATCGGGCGGCCGTTCTCAGCTTCGAGCTGACGGTCGGCGGCCAGAAAGGAGCTGGCCGAGGTCACCAGGGTGCGCTGCAACTGGCTGGCAAAAAGGGCAATGGTGGCAACCGTGGCAACCGCAACCATCAGTGCCGCCAGAACAACGCGCACATCCCGCTCCCGCCAGTCCCGACGGACAGACATCAGTTTTTTAGCAGCAGCCATCAGTGCGCCGTCTCCTGTGCCGCTTCAGGTTCGGTGAGGACACCGGCTTCGATATGGAACTGCCGGCTGCAGCGAGCCGCCAGGTGCTCATCGTGGGTTACCATCACCAACGTGGTGCCCTGCTCCCGGTTCAGCGCCATCAGCAGGTCGGAGACCGCCTGGCCGGTGCGGTTATCCAGGTTGCCTGTCGGTTCATCGGCAAACAGGATCAGGGGGTCCGAGGCAAACGCCCGGGCAATCGCCACCCGCTGCTGTTCACCGCCGGAGAGCTGCCTTGGCGTATGGGTCAGGCGCTTGCCCAGCCCTACCCGCTCCAGGAGCTCCCGCGCCCGTTTCTCCGGCGTCTCCATTCCCGCCAACTCCAGTGGCAGCATGACGTTCTCCAGCGCCGTCAGAGCTGGCAGCAGCTGGAACGACTGAAACACAAACCCAACCCGGTGGGCGCGGAGCTTCGCCCGCTCGTCCTCGCTGAGCTTGCTGATTACCGATCCGTCCAGTTCAACCGTTCCGTCGCTCGGGGTATCAAGACCCGCCAGTAGTCCCAGCAACGTGGTCTTACCAGAACCGGAGCGGCCGACAATGGCTACGGACTCTCCCCGATTGATTTCCAGACTGACCCCCTGCAGGATCGTTAACGTATCGGTTTCAAGGCTGACGCGATGAGTCAGGTTTTCCACCCGTAACATGGGGTTCTGGCTTTCCGGGTTAACATTGGTCATCTGATTCACGGAATCTCCCGATCCTGGGTCCTGAAAACAGCTTGAAGGTGTATTCGTTGTCTATGCATACGGCATTGGTGTACGTCAGATCAATTCTTTTTCTCGTGGCTGCCCTGCTGGCCCTGCCGGCAATGGCCAGCCAGAACACACTGCTCATTGTCGGCGACAGCCTCAGCGCCGCCTATGGCGTACCCTCCGAGACTGCCTGGGTGCAGTTACTGCGCAACCGTCTGCAGAGCAACGGGCTGGCCAGCTGGGAAGTGGTCAATGCCAGCATCAGCGGGGAAACCACCGATGGCGGTGCTCGCCGGCTGCCAGAACTGATAAAGGAAAACGACCCCGAGGTTGTGATTATCGAACTGGGCGGCAACGATGGCCTTCGTGGCTTCCCTCCCAAGGTCATCGAATCCAATCTTGCCTCCATGATTGAGAAGGTTCAGGATTCCGGAGCCCGCGCTGTCCTGGTTGGTATGCAGATACCACCCAACTACGGACAGCGGTACACAGAGATGTTCGCCGAAATCTACCCAAAGCTATCGGACCGCTATAACACCGCTCTGGTTCCCTTCTTTCTGGACGGCATCTACAACCAGGACGGTCTGATGCAGGACGACGGCATTCACCCAACCGAAGAAGCCCAGGCCAGGCTGCTGGACAATGTCTGGCCGGTCATCAGGCCGATTCTGGAGTGATGCCGATTCACACTAATGCCTGAAGGAATGCCAGGGCCCGACGTTCTGACCAGTAGAAACCATCCCGCGCATGCTCAACAAACCCCACATGCCCGCCCCAGCGCGGCGACTCCGCCCGAACGTGCGCACCCAGTAGGCCGCGGGATTCCGGAAAGCACTGCGCGGAGAGGAAGGGATCATCCGCCGCATTCACCATCAGTGCCGGAATACGTATATCCCTGAGCCTCCCGAGGGCTGAACACTGGGCCCAGTAGTCCCGCGCATCCCGGAACCCGTGCAGCGGGGCCGTGTAACGATCATCGAATTGGTGAAAACTTCGAATGGAATCGAACCCTGAGGCATCAATCAATTCCGGAAACTTTTCCGCCTTTTCGTGTATTTTTACCCTGAGATCCCGCAGAAACCGCTGCATATAGATTTTTCGGCTGGGCAACGCCAGCATATCGGCACTGCCGGCCAGATCACAGGGGACGGAATAGGCAACAGCGCCGCAGATGCGACTGTCAACCCGCTCGCCCTGTTCCCCAAGATAGAGCAACGTCAGGTTACCACCCATACTGAAACCGGACAGGAACAACGTGTCGTAAGCACCCGCCAGACCATGGCTGACCACCAGGCCCAGATCCTCGGTAGCGCCGCTGTGATAGAACCTCGGCTGCCGGTTCATCACGCCGCCGCAAGAGCGGAAATTCCAGGCCAGCACGTCCCACCCCTCACGCAGCAGTGCCCTGGCCAGGCCCAGGACGTAAGGCCGCCGGCTATGCCCCTCCAGGCCATGGGAGAGAATCGCCAGGCGGCGACTGCCCTGCCGGTACCAGTCCAGATGCAGTTCGTCGTCATCCGGCGTGACGAGAACTTCGGGTTCCGGTTCCACCATCGGTACGCGACGAAACAAAGTGGGCCAGACAGACTGAACATGGCCATTACGCAACCAGGCCGGCGGACGGTAGTAAAGGGTTCTGCTTTCGTACAATTTTTAGCCTTTCATATCAGGTGGTTGACCCCGAAAACCAAAGCGCTTAAGATGCGCGCCACTTGATACTGTTCCCCGATAGCTCAGTTGGTAGAGCAACGGACTGTTAATCCGTTTGTCGCTGGTTCGAGCCCAGCTCGGGGAGCCACTTTTCCCAAAATGCCGCTGTTTCTTCTGAACCAGCGGCATTTTTCGTATCAGGCCTCAGAAAACCTGTTCACGCTGCATGAATTCGGTCAGCACGCGGAACAGGGTAAAGCCATCCTCACTGCCGATCAGCTCCCGAATGGAGTGCATCCCGAACTGGGGCACACCAATATCCAGCGTGGTCACGCCCAGACTTCCGGCCGTCAGTGGCCCGATGGTACTGCCACAGCCCATGTCGCTTCGCACCACAAAGGTCTGGTGGGGCAATCCCAACTCGTCGCTGATGTGGCGATATACGGCAGCGGAGCGGCTATTGGTGGCGTAACGCTGGTTATGATTGACCTTGATCACAGGCCCCTGATTCAGGATCGGCCCGTGATTCTCATCGTGTTTGTCCATGTAATTCGGATGAATGCCATGGGCGTTGTCGGCGGAGACCATCATGGAACGGGCAATGGCCCTGGCTTTGCCAGCACCGGCCCAGCGATCCAGCACCGCCGTCAGGAACGGCCCCTGGGCACCCTCGGCCGACATACTGCCGACTTCTTCGTGATCGTTGCAGACCAGCAGCGCGGCCTCGTCGCCCGACGCCTTCAGCAAGGACTGAAGACCAATGTAACAGCTCAGCAGGTTATCCAGCCGGGCAGAGGCAATGAATTCGTCCCGCAAGCCAACGAACGAAGCCTCACGGGCATCGTAGAAACTCAGTTCATAACCCAGCACCTTGCGGACATGGAGGCCGGTTTCAGCCTGAATCTGATGGGACAGCAAATCGACAAAACGGGTGGTATCGCTTTCCGGAACCTGCATCAGGACCGGCGGTAGATCGGTCTGGGCATTGATTGTCCGGTTGCTGTTGGCCTCCCGGTCCAGGTGAATCGCCAGGCTGGGAATAAACGCCACGGGTTTGCGGAAATCCACCAGGGTATCCCGAACCTTGCCGTCCTCATCCAGCACCGTTACCCGACCAGCCAGCGAAAGATCCCGATCAAACCAGGGATTGAGCAGAACGCCGCCATAAACCTCAACGCCAAGCTGGAAAAAACCCTTGCGCCGCAGCTCTGGGTTCGGTTTCACCTTCAGGCAGGGACTGTCAGTGTGGGCACCCACCATACGGAGACCGGATGTGGTGACATCCTTGCCGCCGGTGCGAAAGGCAATAACCGAGGAGCCGTTGCGGATAACGTAATAACCCTGGTTCCTGGCCAGCGACCAGTCCTCCCGCTCGTCCAGTTCCTGAAATCCTGCCGCTTCAAGCCGTTGTTTCATGGTCGCCACGGCATGCCAGGGCGTGGGCGACGTGTTCAGAAACTTCAATAAATCTTTGTTGAATTCAGCGTGTTCCATGATGTCCCTGATTGAAAGATAATTGCCACAACAGTATGGCACGAAGCCGTAAAGCCTCATACTGGGTCAACGGACTTTCCCCATAACCGGGTCACAAACCAATCACCACCGGGAGCCCACTGTGCCTGCACCGAGATTTCTGGATATCGAATATTGCCAGACCGACGACGCCCTGTTTCCGACGGCCATGGCCTGGTCGCTGGAAGATGGCCGCATGAAAGCCGTGGTGATCGCCCCTTCCGATGACTGGCTCCCGGAAGACGGCAACCTAGGCGACGTCGACCTGCGATATCTTGAAGAACAGGGCGTACCCCTGATCGAACTGACCCGGGAACTGCACCAGGACCTGCCAGACCAGACCGTGTACGTCGATGGCCTCGACCCGGACGAAATCCTGATCGACCTCATTTTCACCGCTGTAGCCCAGGAAGCGCCCTTCGAGATCGCACCCATCAGCGAGCTCATCACAGGCCTGGACAGCGAAACTCTGGAAGACCGCCGCCGCCAGCTCCTGTTCGAAGAGAGCCTGCAACCCCAACTGCCGGAAAACGGCGTCTACGCCCTGCTCCTGATGGCCCGCGAAGAAGGCCTGTTTGACGAGGACCTGTAACGGGGGCAACACCGACACAGGGAAGTGTGACACGGGTCGACGTAACAATCGGTTACACAAGGCAGAATCAGCCCGTATTCGCCTACGTCAGGAAGCCCGATAACAATGAACAAGGTTGTGCGAACGCCCGTAACCACTGCATTGGCAACCGCCCTGTTTCTCGCGCCCCAGGCCACTCTGGCCCAGGAAACGCCCAGGGCAGACAAACACTACATCGGCCTGATGGCGACCACCCTCAACCACCGCACCATCGGCGAAGGCAGAAAAGAAACCGCCTGGGGCAGCGGCGGCACTCTTGTGGTAGGCGGCCATATAACCGATCTGTTCCACGCCGAACTCCGCGCCGGCGGTGGCTTCAAGGACGCCAAAGTCCCCAACAGCGACCTCAGCCTCGCCGTGGACTACTACGCCAGCTGGTACATGGGCCTGCACTACCCCATCACCGACTACGCCAACGTCTACGGCCAGTTCGGCTTCTCCTACATCCAGGGTAAAGCTGAAATCAGCGACCCCGGGAACGACCGCAACAAGGCCTTCCTCGACCTCGAAGGTGAATTCCCGGACAGCGGCTTCAGCGTAAGCTGGCTCGCCGGCCTCGACTTTGAAGTAATGAACGACACCTACCTGGTGCTCGAAGGCGGAAAGCTGTTCAAAGATACGGGAACAGATGTGAATACGTTCCAGTTCTCCGGTGGCTTAAGGTACGAGTTCTAGAGAACGGCTGACTCACGAGTTCGCAGAAGCAGGAGGGGCCAGCCCCTCCTGCTGATATTCCGATAGATTCAGGCCTTGTGGCGAATATGCCAGCAGCGATGAATCCGCGGGTTCCGCTGAAAATCCCTATCCAGGGTATCCCGCGTAACCTCGACAACGTCAAACTCGCTCTCCAGCTCATCATCCAGCCTGAACCGCCGGAAATTGTTGGAAAAAATCAGCAGCCCATCGGAACTCAGCCGCGCCATGGCCTGCCTGACCAGCCTCGGGTGATCCTTCTGGATATCCAGTACCCCCGCCATCCTGGCTGAATTCGAGAAAGTCGGAGGGTCCATGAAGATCAGATCAAACCGCTGGTTTGCAGATGGCCGCTCCGCCAGCCAGGCGAGGCAATCCGCCTGTTCTACCCGATGCTTCTTGGCATCGGCACCGTTCAGGACAAGGTTCTCCTCCGCCCAGCCAACGTAGGTCTTCGACATATCCAGGCTGAGCGAACGACTCGCGCCACCCACCGCCGCATGCACTGTCGCTGCACCCGTGTAACAGAACAGATTCAGGAACCGTTTGTTGGCCCCATGCTGCTGAATCCAGTGGCGCACCGGCCGGTGATCCAAAAACAGCCCGGTATCCAGATAGTCCTTCAGGTTTACCTTAAGCACACAGCCGTATTCGTGCACCTTGAAGAACTCACCGCTGGCTGCCTGCCTTTCGTACTGATTAGTGCCGGTCTGGCGCTGGCGCTGCTTGCACACCATGTTCTCACGCGCAATACCCAGAGCCTCTGGGATCACCGCAAGGGCCTCCGCCAGGCGTTCACGGGCTGAGCGCTCGTCTACCGACTTTGGCGCCGCATACTCCTGAACGTGTACCCGCCCCTCATAGACATCGATAGCCAGAGCAAACTCCGGCATATCCGCATCGTATAACCGGTAGCAACCAATGCCCTGCTTTCTCGCCCACTGGCCGATGGTCTTCATGTTTTTCTTTAACCGGTTGCGCAGCATGGCGGCGCGCTCCTCGCTGGCAATACGAGGCGTGACCTCACCGGGAATGTTGGGCTCCCTCGGGGTCATGGCACTGACCTCATTCACCTGAAACAACAGCAACTGAGCCGGCAACTTACCGTTGAACAACCGATACTGCTTATAACTGCGCAGACCAATGGACTTACCGAACTCCGGCACACCGGTAAATACGCCGAGACGCCAGCCGGGCAGGGTCCGTTTCACTGTATCGCCCAGAGCCTGATAGAGGACCCCCAGCTCCCTGCGCTCACTCAGGCGCTCGCCGTAAGGGGGGTTGGTCAGCACCAGCCCCTGTTCCGACCACTCAGCTTCCAGTTGCAAGGCATCCACAGGGCAGGTCTCAACGTGCACAACACTCTCCAGCCCTGCCCGTTGAATGTTTTTCCAGGCTGCCTCAATCACCCGGCTGTCCTGATCAAACCCGGCCAGCCTGGGAATGCGGCCCTGCTTGCCTTCGTGGGCACGACGCTCCGCTTCCCGCCGGAGAGACAGCCAGAGATCAGGCTGATGGCCCGGCCAATGCTCAAACCCGAACCGTTCCTGCTTCCGGCCCGGAGCCATATCAAGCGCCATCATGGCAGCTTCAATCACCAGCGTGCCGGAGCCGCACATGGGGTCTACGAAGTCACCACCGGCGGCGGCGATCTCTGGCCAGCCGGCTCGTATCAGCAGAGCCGCTGCGAGATTTTCCTTCAGGGGCGCAATACCTTTGTCGGTCCGATACCCCCGCATGTGCAGGCTGTGACCGCTGAGGTCGATGCCGAGCGCTAACCGGCCCCGGTTAAGGCGGGCCGATATCGTCACATCAGGATTTTTGGCATCCACCGAGGGCCGTGGGCCACCATTGGCCTGGAATCGGTCAACAATGCCGTCCTTGACTCGCTGGGCGCCATACTGGGTGTTGCGGATGGCATCATTCTGCCCCAGGAAGGTAACCCGGAAACTGCCCTGCACCGGGATGTGCTGCTGCCAGTCCATGTGCACCACGCCGTCATAAAGCTCATCGCCACTGGTGGCACCAACGTCATCTATGTGAAGGATCACCCGGTTGGCCAGGCGCGACCAGAGACAGGCCCGGTAACCGCTTTCCAGGGGGCCTTCCACCCAGACGCCGGCCGGCGCATTGCGCACGGTGTCCAGCCCGAACGTGCTGAGTTCGTCCGCCAGAAGGTATTCCACGCCTTTCGGACAGGTTACGAAAAAGACAGATTTGGACAAGATCAACTCCTGGTTCATTGGCGGCTTGGGGGTAAGTTTCGGGAATAGCAGCCGTTACCGGATTTCGGCACCATTCGTTATTTCATAAAACTATAAAAAATTCGTCACATAGACGAAATAAATAGTGTACATCCGCGCGAGCTTCGAATTACCTTGTAAATGACGCGTCGTTCCGGAAGGTAAAAACCTTCCGTTAACAGGATCCTGACTGCTCTGGCTTGAGCTGACAATAGTGGGTTATCCCGGAGCGGGTAACACTCGTCATAGCCACTGCAGATGTGTACACGCTTGTTCTGTTAATCCATCAGTGAGGAACGGCATGAAAAGACAGAAAAGAGACATGTACGCTCGTGCA